>JBCBCO010000012.1:0-34439 GCA_038630445.1 Pseudomonadota bacterium
GAAATCTCAAACTGGCCCGAAATCAGGTCGAGATTTCGAAATATGCGTTTGCACCCAGCCCGGACACGCTGACTTTGGTCGGTGCGAACTTCCGCAAGATGATCGATCATTATCGCAGCGAATATGACCTGATCGTGTTTGACACCAACCCGAACGCAACCTTCCTGACCCGGTGCGCCCTCGAAGCCGCTGACAGGGTGCTCGCGCCGATGCATCCGGATGTGTATTCCCTTCGCGGGGTGCGTCTGCTGAACCAAGTGATGCATGAACAAGTCAGTGCGGATAAGCGGCCCTTTCTGTCGGTCCTGTTCAATACTGTGGGACGCTCTGAACAGTCGAACTTTGAAGCTGATGCCCGCAATGGCGTATTCGATGATCAGGCTGGATTTGCATTGTCAGAGGCGCTTCTATCGACCGCCCTGCCCCGTACCGGACACTTGAACGTGAAGAGCCCGGAAGTCGGCGAAGCACCTTGGAAGCAGCTCGTCATTCATAAAGGGCGCGGGGGCGGTCTGAAATCGATCCGCATGACGCTGACTTCGATTGCGCAGGAATTGAAAACTCTGGTCGATGCCTGATTTCTGCTTGCAGGATGTCAGGCCGGACCTAGGGTGAAAGCTAAAGGGGAACGCTATGCGCTCATTTTTTCTGTTGATCTTTGGTCTTCTCTTGGGTGCGAGTGCGGCTCTGACAGCAGCGAATATCTCCCCGACTAAAGAACGGCTTGCTCCTTATATCGAGCGGATATTTGCAAACTTTGGGGAAGGCCCTCAGCTCACAGTCGCGGATATCAGACCGAATGAAAGCACGTTTTTGCCGACACAGCTTGCGGCTTTTGCGATTGAGCCGTGCTTCCCACGTCTCGCCGCATTTGAGGTGACAGAGCGCCCTTGGCTCGATCGGGACCTGACAGCGACGGCGCTTGAAGGGACACAACTCGATCCATTTCCGGATCTGGTAGATTATCCCGGTCTGATCAAAATTGAGGGGATACGGTCGACGGCAGGATCGCAGCGTGAGCATTGCGCGGCCGTACGGGTTGCGGAGCATTGGTTCCTTACCGCGGCGCACTGTATTATCGATCTCGATATCGCAACGGCCAAGCCAACTTATGACGTGATTGCGGTGACACCGGATGTCGATGTGCGCAGCGAAGCTATCGCTGTGCAGTCGTTGACAGGGGCGGTCTGTCATTCGGCTTATGGTATGAATCGTCAGCAGTATCCGAATGATATCGCTCTGTTCTATCTCGACGATGTAACGGCATTTGAAAACGTTGAAATCGCTCAACTTGAGACGATGGAAACGCGGTTGCTGCCCCGTGACTTGAGCGAGGTTTACATTTCAGGTTGGGGGCGAAATGGCGGCACGCAGTATCTACAGGGCGGACGCGTCCTGATCACGGAACCGGGTGAAGCGGTTCTGGTGGCTGATAAAGTTGGCGCCAGAGGCCCGAATGTCGGCGATAGCGGCGCCCCGCTTTATGCCGCGACGCCGGATGGCCCGCTGGTCGTCGGGGTCTTGTCTCAAGTCACACAGGACAGAGATCAGAATGGGGATCGCAGCATCTATGTTAGAGCTGCGTCGATGTATGAGTGGATCCAGCAGACCATGGCCATTTGCGAACAGGACGGTGTCTATCTCTGTTCACGCGCCGTGCCGTCCGGGCTAGAGCCCGTTCAACCACTCAATTAGAAGCGCGTTGACCTCATCCGGACGCTCTTGCTGAGTCCAGTGCCCGCAGCCTTCCAGCACATGCGCCGCTTGCAGATTTGGTAAATGCGGACGGATCATCTGCATAATGTCCCCCTGGAACATGGCCAGGACGGGGTCTTTCGTACCGCCGATAAACAAGGCGGGCTGGTAGATCGTCGTGTCCGGCAGGGCGGTAAGGTAGGCGTGATCTTCCGGCTGCGCACGATAGCGATTGAGCGGTCCACGAAAGCCTGACGCGCGGAACTGACTGTCATAATAGCGGACATCATTTCCATCGAGCCACGGCAACGGCATGGGCGGTTCCGGCAAGCGATCAAGCAGGCCCTCACCGTGCGGTTTATCTTTCGGCCAAGTATCGTCGAGTGCATCGCCACTGATTGCGTAATAGAATTTGCGGATCGTGGCGGCGGGATCGGCTTCAAGCTCGGCCTCCGGACGCCCCTCTTCCTGAAAGTAGATTTGATAGAAAAAGAGGCCATTGTCCGTGAAAACCTTACGATAGAGCTCTAAGAGCGGAACTGGACCAAGGGGGATATAGGGGACAGACAAGCCTGCCACGGCGCGGAAATTATCCGCATGCAAACGGGCCGTATTCCACGCGATCGGTGCGCCCCAATCGTGACCGACAACGACAGCAGGGTTGTCTGGGGACAGGGTTTTGGCGATGGCTGCGATGTCGCTTGTTAGGGCCTCAATTGTGTAGGCGCTGATCTCATGCGGTCGGTCAGAGCCGCCATAGCCGCGCACGTCCGGAGCCGCGACGCGGTAGCCTGCTTCAGCGAGCGCCTTGATCTGGTGACGCCACGAATACCAGCTTTCCGGAAAGCCATGGACAAGGATCACAAGGGGTGCATCCGCCTCGCCTTCAATTGCGACGCGCAGGCGAATGTCGCCATTCTGAACATATTGGAAATTTGCCATTTGATCCCTCCGAGAAGAAGAGACTTAACCAGCGAGCGCGTTATCAGCAATGCCTGTTCCAGTTTCGGTCAGGGGCAGGTAAAAGCTAACCATCGTCCCTTTCCCTTCTTCACTGGCAATTGTGAGGCGTCCACCGTGCAATTCGGCGAAGGATTTCGTCAAGGACAGTCCGAGGCCAGTGCCCTGATGATTGCGATCGCTGGTTTCAGCAACTTGTTCAAAGGGTTGAGCAAGACGCGGTAGGGCCTCATTTGGAATCCCCACACCGCTGTCTCGCACAGCAATGCGCAGTTCATCATTCTGCCGATTGACCATGATGCGGATCGCACCGCCGGAATCGGTAAACTTAATGGCATTGGAGACGAGGTTGAGGATCATCTGGCGAATTGCACGGTGGTCTGCATCGATGAGAGGAAGATCATGGTCGTGGATCAGATCGAGCTGGAGCCCCTTTTCCTCAGCCCGGCGCCGAACCATGCGCACGGCCATATCAACGGGCTCAATGATATCAATTGGCTGTAGATCAACCGTCATCTTACCTGCTTCGATCTTCGCCATATCGAGAATGTCGTTGATCATATCCAGCAGGTGCTGACCGGAATTGAGGATATCATTGACATACTCACTGTATTTTTCATGCCCCAGCGGACCAAACGATCCATCACGCATAATTTCAGAGAAGCCGATAATCGCATTGAGTGGTGTGCGCAGCTCGTGGCTCATATTGGCCAGGAAGGCGCTTTTTGAGGCGGCAGATTTCTCCGCGCGGTCACGTTCGATTTCGAGATTTTGGGCCAGTTGCGCGGCGGCCTCCTGTGCAGCTTTCAGTTCACCGACGACTGTTTCGAGCTGCTTTCTCTGACGGTCAAGTTTAACCTCATTCTGAACGTCAGCGGTGACATTTAGGCCGACCGAAATCATGCCGCCTGTTGGCGTGATCCGATCAACGATTTTGTACCAATTATCATCCTGAGCGCGGATCACGTTTGCCCCGCCTTCCCGTCCACCACGACGGGCGCGTATGCCCGAAGCTTGTGCGAGCTTAACCGTTTCGTGACTCATGCCAACGCGCAGAGAATAACCCAAACCAAAGACACTGGAAAAAGCGTTATTCCAATACAGAAGACGCTTGTTACGATCCCAGATCGCGAATGGCCCGGTAAAGCCTTCAATCGACGATTTCAAACGTTGCTCGGCCTGTTGTGATCGCTTAATCGCCCGCTTGGGCATTGTGACATCGATCAGAACACCGTGGAGTGCGTTTGTCACCGGATCTCGGGACGCGCGAATATCGAGCCATGTCTGATTATCGCTCAAAGCGAAGGTCTGTGAGAGATATTCACGGGTTTCAAACGTATTGAAAACCTGTCCCATGATTTCAATGTGGTCCGGGTGAATTCTTTGCAAGAGGAGTATCGGTTTATGAAAGCCGCTTTGGTTGACGCCAATGAGGATCGCAGCGGGCTCACTCAACCAAATTTCTTTGCTCTTTTCGTTCCAGGTCCAATACCCAGATGTCGTCTCTTTCTGAACGATATCAAGAAGACGTCCAGCCTTAGTTGCCTCGCCTTCAATGGCTTCGCGCGCGGATTGTGAACGTGCTGCAAGCCGCCATAAACCGAGAATAATGATACCTGGACTAATCAGCAGTAGCGCATATGCGAGCAGTTCAACGCCGCGAACCCACGTCATAAAGGGCGTGGAATTCCTGACACAAGCGTAAAGCGCTGAGCTAATCGCTTGGCACTGCGTGTTACCCCCTGATCCTTGCGTGGTTTCGTATGAGGTAGACAGATAGATTGAACGTGCACCATTGGCTTGAGGTGTCCAGACATCGGCTTTGACGAACCCAATCCGAGCACTGGCATTGGCGGGTTTATAAACGACGACAACATCGCCCATTCCAGTTAGGCCAACGGTCTGATTACTTGCCAAAATTTGTGATGCCACCTCACCGGCGGAGCGCGCGCGAGAGCTATCTCGTGCGGAGAGTGCATCGGCCAGCCCCATAACTGTCTCAAGATCAGGATGCGATCGCGCTGTCTGTCGCGGGCCCCATCCACTCCGGTAAGCGTGCGCCAATGTCAGGCTTACGCCTTCAGCTTTACCTTTAACATACTCGGAAATCGCGAGTGCTTCGCGTTGTGTGATACTGTTAAGTTCAGCTCGGTGGCCGCGATAATCATCAACGACCTTGAAGCCTATTGCGGCGATCAAAGTTAAAACAAGAAAGAGCAGGACAATACGTGGCTGCACGTGCAGCTGTATTCTTTTACGCTCTAACTCTGCCTCTCGACCCAGCATGCCCGCTCATCCTGTCGTGGCGACTCAACAGCCGCGCTTGCAGTTCTATTTGAGCATCTAAGTTTTAAGTTTGGTTAACCTCTCAAGCGAGCGTTCGCGTTAATATGTCCGCGACATTCTTTGATAGATCGGACGCTTGCAAATTGCGCAGCGTTTGCTCGGCCAAACCCCGTGTGACCGGCTCCAGCTTTTTCCACGCTTCGAAAGCGGTCAACAAACGCGCGGCAAGTGCAGGATTGCGCTTGTCTGCGTCGCGGATCACCTTGGCAAGCAATGCGTAGCCACTGCCATCTATCGCATGGAACGCCGCAAGATTTTGCATTGCAAAGACGCCAACGACTGAACGGACACGATTTGGGTTACCGGGATCATACTGCGGATGCTGGAGCAATGTTTCAATATCTGAAGCTGTTCCGGTCGCAGCTTGCACGGCAAACCATTTATCCATCACAAGATCATTCCCTCCCCAATCGGAGGCGAAGGCGTCTAGAGCCAACTGCTTCTGGCCAGCATTGGCATCGCACAGGGCACGCAAAGCAGACAAGCTTTCAGTCATATTTGATGCACCGTCAAAGACAGCCTTCAACCGGGCGTCAGCGGCCGGGTCACGCAGGGCGCCTGTTAGAGATATCATAGCAGATCGCATCGCGCGGACGCCCGCTTGTTCCGCATTCGGTAGAAACGGCGTTGGAGTTGGCTGGCCCAGCATTTGGGCGGCTTCATCAGCAAGTCTACGCCCTAAAGCGATCCGGAGCTTGGCGCGTGCCTGATTAAGCGCAGCTGGATCGGCAGGAACATGATACTGAAAGAGTTCACCGATATCTGGAAGTCTAAGCAAAAGCGACGCAAAAGCTGGATCGTCCTGTGCCCCCAGCGCTGTGTTCGCCAGAGCATCACTGAGTGTTGCATCAGCTTCCGTTTTATCGCCATAGGCAATTGCAAGGATATCTTCGCGAACCAGCACCTGGAAGGCATCCCATTGGTTGAACCGGTCGTCATCCATGGCGGCAAGCGCAATTCGGTCTGCGCGCGCCATATCGTGTTGCAAATAAACCGGAGCTGAAAAACTGCGGTTGAGCGATAATAGCGGGCGCGATTGCAGACCGATCAATGTCCAGACGGTCTCTGCACCGTTTATCAGGATTGTCGTTTCTTCGATCTTACCTCCATCACGGGCAAAAGCTGCGGTACGTATTGGCATTGGAAGGGGCTGCGGATTGCTGTTCCCCGGTGTCTCAGGATTGGCCTGAGTGAGTTTCAAAGTGAGTGTTCCAGTCGCCTCATTCCACTCTTCAGTCGCTATAATCGCTGGTGTGCCGGGTTGAGCGTACCAGCGGCGGAAATCCGCGAGATCGTGCCCGCCAGCCTCCTCAAAGCAGGCATAGAAATCCTCAATCGTCACCGCCTGACCATCATGGCGGACAAAGTAGAGTTGCAGGCCTTTGTCGAAATCGTCGTCACCGACCAGCGTTTTAAGCATGCGAATGAGTTCCGCGCCTTTTTCGTAGACGGTCGCGGTGTAGAGATTGTCGATGCTGGCATAGCTATCGGGCCGCACGGGGTGGGCGAGCGGGCCATTGTCTTCGGCGAACTGGCGGGCGCGTAGGCGGATGACGTCCTTGATACGCTGGACCGGACGCGAGCGCATATCGGCGCTGAATTCCTGATCGCGGAAAACGGTGAGGCCCTCTTTCAGGCAGAGCTGAAACCAGTCACGGCACGTGATGCGATTGCCGGTCCAGTTGTGAAAGTATTCGTGTGCGACAATACTCTCAATCGCTTCGAAGTCGGCATCTGTTGCTGTCGCCTCATCGGCCAAGACATAGGCCGAATTGAAGATGTTCAGGCCCTTGTTTTCCATCGCGCCGAAATTGAAATCGCGCACGGCCACAATATTGAACACGCCAAGATCATATTCGCGCTGGAACACGTCCTCGTCCCACTTCATGGAGGCGATCAGGCTCTCCATCGCCCAGACAGCACGGTCGGCATCGCCTTTGTCGACATGGACGGCGAGATCAACATGCGCGCCGCTTTTCGTGGTGAACGTGTCGCGGTGAATATCATAATCGCCTGCGCATAGCGCGAAGAGGTATGATGGCTTCAGGTGTGGATCGTCCCATTCCGCAAAATGGCGACCGTTATCGAGGTCACCGCTTTCGCCCGCTGTCCCATTGGAGAGCAGGATTGGATATTTGGCCTTGTCAGCTTCAATGCGGACCTTGAACGTGCTCATAACGTCCGGGCGATCAGGCCAGTAGGTGATGCGCCTAAAGCCGGTCGATTCACACTGGCTGCAGAAACGCCCACCAGAGATATAGAGCCCTGAGAGTTCCGTATTGCTTGAGGGATCAATTGTGACATCGGTTTCGAGAGTGAACCGGTCAGGCACATCCGTTAGCGTGAGTGCTTCGTCTGAAAGCTGATAGTCAGAGGGCGCTAGGGTGACGCCATCAACCGATACGGCATTGAGTTTGATCTTCACCCCGTCGAGAACCAGCGCCCCTTCCCTTACCCGACGCACTTGCATCTTTGTTTTTACGCGCGTCGTCGACGGTTCGAGGTCAAACACCATATCGACTTGATCAATCTCGAACGGGAATGGCGTATAGTCAGCGAGCTTGATCTGGATCGGCGTATCAGTGCGCATCGAATTTAGTCCTTCATGTCTTTGAGCTTGGATTTAGCGACGCATTTCTTCGGCGCAAGAAAAGGTTTGAACTCTTTCCGCAACGTGACGGGTTTCCGTGCGCGTAAAGGCAACTATTCTCTCCCCCATAAACAATACAATACGGGAGAGCCTTGCGGCCATGAATTTCGATTTTTCCGAAGACCAGAAGTTTCTGCGCGATGAAGCGCGCAAATTTCTCGACGCTGAGTGCACGACGCAACATGTTCGTGAGGTCCTCAATGATGACGATAAGAGCCATCACGAAGGCGTCTGGCAGAAAGTGAAGGAAATGGGATGGCTGGGCACAGCAATCCCTGAGGAGCATGGCGGGCTTGGCCTTGGCTCTCTTGAGCTCTGTGTTCTGGCCGAAGAGATAGGTCGTGCACTGGCACCGGTGCCCTTCGCGTCAACCGTTTATTTCTTCGCTGAAGGTCTGATGCTGGCTGGAAGTGATGCCCAGAAATCTGCAATCCTGCCAAAGGTTGCGAGCGGCGAGGTGATTGGGTGCTATGCGGCGAGTGAAGGGCCGGGCCATCCTGATCCGGCGAAGCTGAGCACGAGTTTCGATGGTAGCTCCGTGACGGGCAAGAAGCTGCCGGTGACTGATGGGGATGTTGCAACACACGCGATCGTTTTGGCGAAAGACGGGTCCGGCGCGAGCTTGGTCTTGGTTGACCTGAATGGTCCGGGTGTTGAACGCACGCCGGTCAAAACGCTTGAGCCGACGCGCAGTCATGCTGAGATCACATTCAATGGTGCGCCAGCTGAACGTTTGGGTGCTGCTGGGGAAGGCGGTGATCTACACGATGCGATCATGACGCGAGCTGCTGTTCTGCTATCATTTGAACAACTTGGCGGAGCGAGCCGCTGCCTCGAAATGGCAACTGACTATGCCAAGGAGCGCTATGCATTCGGCCGCCCCATCGGCGGCAATCAGGCGATCAAGCACAAGCTGGCCGATATGTATGTCAAGAACGAGGTCGCGCGCTCAAACAGCTATTATGGGGCTTGGGCGCTCTCGACGGATGCGGTGGAGTTAACGGAAGCCGCCGCTGCAGCGCGATTGGCGGCAAGCGAGGCTTACTGGTTTGCCTCGAAAGAGAACATCCAAACGCATGGCGGCATGGGCTTCACATGGGAAGTGGACTGCCACCTCTTCTATCGCCGCGCGAAGCTGTTGGCTGTACAGGCCGGCGCGCCGAAGGTTTGGAAAGAGAAATTGGTGCGTGCACTGGAGATGAAGAATGCAGCCTAGGCGAGAGTTATTCCGCCGCGTGCTGAACCCCACAGAATATGTTATTGATGACACAATAGATAAAGATTGAGGACGAACAAATGGACTTCAACGATACTCAAGAAGAAGCAGAATTTCGTGCTGAGGCACGGAGCTTTCTAGAAAAACACCTCGACCCGAAAGGGGCTAAGCCGTTACGCCAACGTGTCTCCGGCGAAGAGTTTATGAAGCGCGCCAAAGAGTGGCAGGCGCTGAAAGCTGACAATCGCTTTGCGCAAATCACTTGGCCAAAAGAGATGGGCGGCCGCGGTGGTACGTCTATGCAGAACGTGATCTGGGGTCAGGAAGAAGGCAAGTTTGACGCGCCGACTGGGCCTTTCACAATCGGTCTCGGCATGTGTATCCCGACTGTGATCGCGTTCGGCTCTGACGAGCACAAACAGCGCTATGTCCAAAAAGCGCTTCGCGGTGAACAAATCTGGTGTCAGCTCTTCTCTGAGCCTGCGGCGGGATCAGACGTTGCGGGTTTGAAAACTCGCGCCGTAAAAGATGGCGACGAGTGGGTGATCAACGGTCAGAAAGTCTGGACGTCTGGCGCGCACTATTCAGACTATGGCATCCTGCTTGTGCGCACAGATCCGAAAGCACCGAAGCACAAGGGCCTAACCATGTTCATCGTGGATATGAAGCAGGCTGGTGTTGAAGCCCGTCCAATTCACCAAGCCTCAGGCGGTCGTGAATTTAACGAGGTTTACTTCACTGACGTGCGCATCCCAGACAGTGATCGACTTGGCGAGGTTGGCCAAGGCTGGAAAGTTGCGATTGTCACGCTAATGAATGAGCGTCTCGCGGTCGGTGGTTCACCGGGCCCGGATTGGTCTGAGATTATGGATTACGCCAAGCAGGCTGGAACAATCAGCGACGGTGCTTTCCGCGATAATCTGGCGGACTGGTATGTTGCCGCCCAAGGCTACAAGCTGACCAAGTTCCGCACGCAGACGGCTCTTTCCAAGGGTGAAACACCAGGACCAGAAAGCTCCATTGGCAAGATCATTACGGCCAATCAGCTACAGGATATCTGTAACTCAGCAATCGAAATGCAGGACCATTACGGCCTGATGACGAGCGAAGAAGAGATGCCAGCTGATGCTCTGTTCCAGCAGAGCTTTATGTGGGCGCCGGGTCTTCGCATCGCGGGCGGCACGGACGAGATCCTGAAGAACATCATCGCGGAGCGGGTCCTTGGCTTGCCGGGCGATGTTCGCGTGGACAAGGACGTCCCGTTTGATGAACTAAAACAGGGCTAGGGCGACCAAAAACCAATTAGAAAGCCGGGTATCGAGAGATGTCCGGCTTTTTTGTTTGGCGCTTAAGAGCCTGCTTTGGTCATCGTAGTTTCAACGAAGTCCGCAATCTGCTCGACGCAGGCTTCTGACGTGTCTTTCAGCGTTGGTGCGAGGCCCGACCCATTATCGCCGATGCGCGCACTCACACGGTCTTGTCTCAAGATGCTGCGCGTTTTCAGATCGACGAGGCTGACAGTTCCTTCACAGACCGCTGTATTTCCCTCGAACCCAAACGTAGATAGCAGTGTTGAGAGTTCATACGCCGCTTGCACACCGCTTTCCGGCAGGACTGCGCCACCTGCCTCTCCAACGAAGCTTTCGACCAGAGCGAGCTGCATCAGGCGCGTCGATCGACCAGCCCACTCGACCGATGGGATGAGGCGGATCGCGCCAGAGCTGTCTTCGCGCATCATGGCGCGACCGGACATGATTTGTGGGGCTTCCGGCTCTCGAATGATCACTGTGGCATTAATGGAGCGTGGTGTAGACGCCGCCTCGATGCGATAGAGGGCGTCCGGGCTCTGCGGCTCCGGCAGAACGGACACACAGCCAGAGAGGGCCAGCGCAAGCGCGCCAGTTGTCAGAATTGGTAGACGCATTAGCGGGCCTCCTCGTATGGGCGCGGCGTTCCAACCACGAAGCCCTGTGGGTTGGTTTCGAGATCGCGCGCGATCCGGTCGAGCCGCGCGATTAGCGTTCGGACATCCTGTGCGGTGGCGCGAGTCTCATTCAACGTCATTGTCGTTGGTCCCTCAATGAGAGCCTGCGCGGATAGAAGCGCGTCACGACCGGCGGCGAGGCCTTCATTCGCGGTGCCGGTTGCTGTTCGCACATCGGCAAGGAGAAGATTCAGCTCTGCACTGAGCGCTTTAAGCTCTGCCTCTGTTGCTGCGGCCGCTTCATAAGTGGCATCGGCGGCGAGAGAGACATCCGCGCTGGCTTGTTCAAGACTGGTAATCACGCGGCGGGCATCCTCGATGAGAGTCTCATCATGCTCGGCGAGCGTGGCCATCACGCTGTTCGCGTTAGACAGCAGCGCGCTGAAGGTCGCGATATTCTGGTCGCTCAGAAGCGCATCACTGGAATCGAGCAATGTGCCTGCGCGGCCCGCAATTTCCGCGCCGCTGGCAAACAGCATCGCAAGCGGGTTTTGTACACTTTCAATCACGGGCACGCTTTGGCCCGGCTTAGCGCGAAGCGGTCCCATCGTTTCTGTGCCTGCATTGATCTGGATAAAAGTCAGACCGGTAATGCCCGCAATATCAATGCTGGCCGTTGAGTCTTCCTTGATCGGGGTCGTCTTGTCGATACGGATACGCGCGCGCACTTTTGAGGCATCGCGGCGGTCAATGCGCACTGTTTCAACTTCGCCGACCTTGATGCCGATATAGCGCACAGACGCGCCCTCTTCCAAAGAGACCGGTCCTTCAAAGATAATGTCGTATTCGGCATAATCGCGGTTTAGCTGGGACGTTCCAAGCCATAGCGTGAAAGCGATGACAGCGGCAGCCGCAAACAGGACAAACGCTCCGATGAGTGCATAATTCGCTCGTGTTTCCATTTATCCGGCTCCCATAATTGCGCCGCGACCGCGTGGACCGCCAAAATAGTCTTGTATCCACGGATGGTCGACCTGTCTTAATTCATCCATCGTGCCAACTGCGAGTACTTTCTTTTCTCCCAGTACTGCGATCCGGTCACACGTGACCGAAAGCGTATCGACATCGTGGGTGACGAGAAACACGGTTAGGCCGAGAGACGTCTGTAATTCGCGCACGAGTGCATCGAATCCTTGCGCGGTTATCGGGTCCAGTCCGGCCGTTGGCTCATCCAGGAAGAGAATTGGTGGATCAAGCGCCATAGACCGGGCAAGCGCTGCGCGTTTGCGCATCCCGCCGGAGAGGTCCGAGGGGTATTTGCGGCCTGCCCACGCTTCCAACCCGGCCATGCGGATTTTCTGATCGGCCAGCTCTTTCATGAGCGAAAGCGGGAGGTCAGTATGCTCTTTCATCGGGACCATGACGTTCTCTCGCACGGTCAAATTTGAGAACAGCGCGCCGTCCTGAAACATAATGCCCCAGAGACGCTGGAGCGCATTATGGTCTTTGCCTTGAAGCGTAAGCACATCCTGCCCGAAGACTTCGATCTGGCCCGCTGCGGGGGTTTTGAGACCAACGATTGCGCGCAGGAAAACTGACTTACCTGTGCCGGAAGGACCGATCACGCCGAGGACTTCGCCGCGTCTAACATCAAGATCGAGGTCTTGATGCACAACGTGTTCTCCATAGGCGGTTTTCAGACCGCGAACCTTGATGGCGATCTCCGCACTCATATCCCCAGCTCCAGATAGAACATGGCGAAGAGGGCATCGATCACGATGATCGCGAACAAGGCCTGCACCACTGATTTTGTCGTGTGATGGCCAAGGGATTGAACACTGCCGCCGACCTCAAGGCCCTGCCGACATCCGATCAGCGCAATGGCAAGGCCGAACACAGGTGCCTTAGACATACCGATCCAAAACTGGTTAAGCGGGACAAATTCCTGCATCCGGTTCAGGAAGACTGTCGGCGTGATGTCCAGGGCGAGCCAACTGACGGTAATGCCGCCGGCAATCCCTGCGATCATGCCGACAAATGTCAGCACCGGCACCATGATGATCATCGCCAAGACACGTGGTGCAACGATCACATTCATAGGATCAAGACCAAGCGTTGTCATGGCATCGACTTCTTGGCGCATTTTCATAGCACCAATCTGAGCGGTGAAGGCTGAATTCGTGCGTCCGGCGATAATGATCGCGGCGAGGACGCCTGCGAGTTCACGCAAAAGGCCGAAACCGATCAGTTCGACGACAAAAATTGTTGCCCCGAACTCTGACAGCGTCGTCGCACCAATAAAAGCGACGACCATACCGACAAAGAAAGACAGGAACGCAACGATAGGCACTGCATCCAAACCGCTTTCCTCCATAACGGACACCAAAGCCGTCCAGCGCATCTTCTGCGGGCGCAGGACAACGCCTGAAATCGCCACTAGCATGGCCCCGAAAAAGGACAGGCTCTCAACCATCTCTTCCCAGACATGCACCGCGCCGCGCCCGGTGCGCTCTAAGAGGTCAATAATGCCGTGGCCCTCTTCAACCGTTTGAGAGGCCTCTTCTGGCCGTGTCGCCACGGTACGGGCCTGTGCCAGCAGCGCACGAATATCCTGATTGTCGCCGAGGATATCCGGGTTTGTTTCTGAGAGCTCTCTCAAACCTCTATCGATCAGATAGGCACCTGCTGTATCCAGCGAGGAGAGATCGCTGGTTTCAACGCGCACTTTTTCAGGAGACGCCAGACCAGCAACCGCTTTTCGCAGCGCCTCATCAAGGCGGCCAATGGTTGCAATCGTCCAGTCCCCGCTCACGATAAGGTGAGCCCGGCCGTTCTCTTCGAACAGGTCGAATTGCGGTTCGCGCATGGAATTATCCCTAATGCTGTCTTTACCCTAATGGATGAGGACTTAAGACGGGGCGCAAGGCAAGGATCAAATTTGATCCATCCGGCTCAGGGTTTCTCAATGCGCAGCTTTCGATTTGAGCATATTTCATCGCCGCTGAACGCGTCTTTTGCGATTTCGCGCGGAGCGCGAACGAGCGCTGAGAGCGTTCGGGTCTGGCTCGGTGAAGACGGCGCAACTGGGCGCGGGGAATGCCTGCCCTACTCGCGATATGGTGAGAGCATAGAGAGCGTTTGTGAGCAGTTAGAGGCGGTTCGAAACGCGCTTGAAGGTGGGATGACGCGCGAAGAATTGCAGAGCACTATGACTGCTGGCGCGGCCCGGTTTGCGGTCGATGGCGCACTTTGGGATTTGGAAGCAAAGCTGACAAGCGTGCCAGTTTGGGAGCGTGCTGAACTGCCTGAGCCGAAACCGCTGGCGACTACCATGACGCTGAGTATCGCCGACGCTGAAGTTATGGCGGCAGCCGCAAAAGCGACACAAGCCACCATTCTGAAATTGAAACTGGGCGGACCTGAAGATTTAGACCGGGTTGCGGCTGTACGCGCTGCGCGACCCGGCGCAAAACTGATCGTGGATGGAAATGAAGCGATTACACCGGATGGCTTTGACGGCCTGATAGATCAAATGGCTGAGTTGGGTGTCAGCCTGATCGAACAACCTTTTCCGGTTGGTAATGACGAGGCTTTGCGAACCCGATCAGAAGCGGTTCAAATCTGCGCAGATGAGAGCGTTCATACGGCGAGCGATCTTGAGGCGCTGGCCGAAAAGTATGACGTTATCAATATCAAGCTGGATAAAGCCGGTGGCCTGACCGAAGGTTTACGTATGCTTTCAGAGTGTCGACGTTTGGGCTTGGGCGTTATGGTTGGCTGTATGGTCGTAGGGTCGCTGAACATGGCACCTGCAGTTTTGCTCGGTCAGGCCGCTGATCTCGTCGATCTGGATGGCCCGCTTTGGCTTAAGCAGGACATTGAGCATGGCCTGGTTTATGAGCGTGGGACCGTGTTACCGCCGGACCGCGCGCTGTGGGGTTAGGCGTTCAACTCAGTTGTCTTTACCAAGCCCTTCCATAGCCATTCCAACGACCTCTACGGCGCGGGTCCAGACCATGTCTTTCCAGTCGTCCTTGTTTGGGTAAAACGTGTCCTTGATCTCTTGTTTGATTGCTGCACCGAGATCGCTGTTCACATCGCCATTTTCGTAGAGCCAGTTGTCGCCGCGGACTGATTCTAGGACACGTGTGATCTCATAGGTTCCATATTCGATCACGATGAAGGTGACTTCGGTATGCGGGAGCGCTTCAATCGTGCCGTGCCAGAGGGTGCCGGTGAGCGGCGCAGACGTCGAGGTGCCGGCTTCTGGGTCGGTGACCTGATCACCGTACCAGGCTCTCGCACGGGCTTTCTGTTCCGGCGTGCCGTCCATGATCAGTTCGCCGTAGCCATAGGGTCCAAGGCCTGTATGGAAGTCCAGGAAGGCCGCTTTTTCGGCATGGCTGACGTATTTTTCCATGACGGAGGCGAACATTTGGTTCGACCAGGTCGGGCGCGTGCCGCCGTAGAAGATGCCGTCTTTGAAGTGATATTGGCCCTCAGAGGCAGCTGCCTGAAACGCGGTTAGGCCATGCTGTTCGATATAGGCTGCGATGGCTTGGTCAGCTGCCTCCTTTGCGGGACCATTCCATGTTTCGGGTAATATATGCGCGTGAATATCAGCATAAGCACCGGGTTGGCTGGGCAGCGCGCTGAAATCCATAAAGTTACGATTGAGATCGACATTGTCCTCAGTCACACGGCGATCATGTGAAAAGCCGTACGGATTCATCGCATGGATCATCAGGACAGCGGTATCGTCCGGTAGAGGGTCGAAATAGCCTTCGCGCAAAAGCCCCGTTTGGGGACCGGAGCCGCAATAGCCCTCTACGCCATGTGTTGCGCTGGAGATGATGAGCATTGTCGGTGCATCAGCCCGCCCGATCAGGGCAATGTCTGTATACAAGTCCTCACCGCGAGAGCCTTTGGCGTTGGGATTAAGCAGGCTTTCGACTGTAAGGTTTCGCTCTACGCAAGCCGCAAGGAATTTCTCGCGGGCTTCGGTGTAATGATCGGAGGAATAGGATTGGATGGACAAATTTAGACGAACCTCTTGTCAGATTGAGATACTTGTTTCGTTTGCTTAATCAGAATTTTTAGTACGCATGCGTTCCAAATTCAGGCGAACATCATCGCCAGTCTTTGCCATGCGGCACGCTTCTATTTCAAACTCTATCTGCTCGTTCGATTCGCCCGCATCAACTTTGCGAAAAAATTCATAATCGCAAAAACACTGTTCGCGCTCCTCTAACCAAACACCGCCTCCATCAAGACAATTATCGATAGCTAGAGCATTGCAAGCCGCTAGCAGTAGCGCCACAGAAGGCAGAACAAACCTACTCCTCCGCATCTGGAAAATCCGGAGGGCTTGGCATTCGGGCTTGGGCGGTTTGGATGTAGAAGAGCCAGATTTGGGCGTTGAGGGCTTGAGCGGCTTCATCATCGCGCAGTTCCAGCGCTTTTTGCGCCTCGATCAATTCGCGCGCCAAAGCATCACGCTCCGCCGTCAGATCAGAGACTTTCAAGCTCGGCGCATCGGGCACCTGCACATCGCGGCCAACGGCTTGTAGCAGCGCGCGCATTTCGCCTATTTCAGTGAACAGTCGGTCGGCAGCACCATCCCACATTTCGCCCGCCATCACCGACATCAGGCCCGCCATGGCGGCATGTCCGGCGGAATAGTCGCCTTCCAGCTTTGGCGCGACTTCAGCGACGAGCTTGCGCCCAATCCGATCCAGGATCATTGCAATATCGGTCATGACGGCGCCCCCACGGCATACTTCTGACCCAGTCGCATCGCGATCATTAGCTCGTGTGCATTATGGGTAAACCAGCCTGACCAGGCGAGGATGGGATCGTCATTCACCGCGTCTTTAAAGGCCTTGGCTGACGTGATCCAGATGCCCAGCGCTTTGACATTCGTGAAGCTCGACCACCACTCAAACGCGACCGGGTCAAACTGACAGCCTGAGGCCTCTTGCCAGATGCCGATGGCTTGCGGCCACGGGATAAAGCCTGCGGCGCGCTCCTGATCATTGCCACACCAGAGTAGGTCTGTCGCCCAGGCCAAGTCCTCGTACGGATCGCCAATATGCGCCATTTCCCAGTCGAGCACAGCATTAATGCGCCCTGCCCCGTCATGCAGGAAATTTCCGTTCCGATAATCGCCATGCACAATGGACAATCGCTGCGCCGGGGGCGGCGGGTTGCGTTCCAGATGGCGGATGGCAGCTTCTGCAATGGGTTGAGGCGATGATGCATTGCTGCGGATTTCATTGGTCCAGTAATCGAGTTCCTTGCGCCAGCACTGATCGGGTGAAGGTATATCCATTTCGTCTGTCAGAGGCGATCCCATGACCGGAATGGCGGCAATACTGCCAAGATGTTTGAAGAATTGGCGTCCGATCTCGGCGCGATGTGGTTCGATTGCCTCAATCTTGAACGGATTGATTGGTTCACCGCCCTCAATACGGCCCATAACGAAGAAAGGTGCGCCGAGCGGACCGGGATCGGTTTCTAGAAACATCGCTTCGGGGACGGGTATGTCGCCCTGCCCGTAGGCCGATTTAATGGCTGCGAACTCGATCCGGCGTTCCGTGTCGATGAGGCTATCAGGGGGATCGCGCCGCAGGATGACACCTCTCGTCTGTGGGCCGGTCCGGTCTTCATAAGCGAGATCGATCGAATAGGTCTGACGGCTGGCTCCGCCATGAATGCGGGCGATTTCGGTTACGCTCACGTTGCGCGCTCCGGGTATGCGCGATGCGGCATAGGCCGTAAATTTAGCGGCAAGCTCTTCCTCAAGCATCGAGCACATCCTTCCAGCCATGGCGCGCATGCGGCCCAATGCAAAGCTGCTCAAGAATACCAATACCCTCGCTGACAGAGCCATCGGGTTGTTCATGGCGGGCTTTTACGATGGCCTGAATGTGCAGGTTTTCCGGCATTTGCCATGGCAGATTGTCCGGCGTGAGGTCTTCACGCTCGACGATGAGATCACCGCGATAAGAGCCGTGCCCGCGTTCAGGATGGCCATAGCCGATACCTTTCATCATGAAGGTTGAGAGCGGCTCATAGGTGACACCATGACTCTCCCCTCCGCCATTTTCAGCGCTCAGTTTTGCTGAGGCAGCGCGGCGGCTACTATCGCGCCAGTCGACCTGCATCTTCGGGTGGTTGAGATGCATGAGCGCGTCATTGTCTGCGCCGTCTGCTGCCAAGACAGAGCGGGTGTTCCAAGCGCCACCGCTCGCATCTTCATTCACGTGGAAATAGAGCGAGTGATCTTCAAAATTGATCGGTGCCCAGAGCCAGAAGAATTGGGGCATCTGCATCGGCAAAACGGGTTGCTCATCGCGCGCACCAATTGGGCGCACGCCCCAGCTGCGATCCCGCGTGCCGTAAAAGTTAGCAACGTCGATACTTTCGCCATCGACTTTTAAATGCCCGTTCCAGTGTCCATTCTGTGTCATGCGCGTGCAGTCGATCAGCATGCGGGGGCCCTGGCGATGCGTGAAGCGCGGTTCCTCAATCGGGAAGTGCCGACCCATGAATGTGACATCAAGGGCGATGCCTTCCGCTTCCTCCAGCTTTAGGCGGACGCTTTTAAGAGGCTCGACCACTTCAACTGAAAGCGGCCCGACGCGGGTGTCCATGCGCTGCATGTTGAGAACACGGCTGACATGCACCGATTTCTGAACGCCGTCTTTGAGGACCGACACCGCGCCATCCATCACATTCAGATGGGGATAGACGCCAAACGCAGCCGCGAAGAAGGTCGACCCGTCGGCGCTGTAGCCATTGAAGAAAAATCGATCGTAGAAGTTACGATCCGAGCCTGCGAACGCAATCGGTTCTGGCGTCTGGTGAATGGGATATTCGTCCCCTGCGGTCAGCATATCATTCCTCCTTCGCGTGGCGTGACCTCTTTTCGGGTCTGCTCACATGTCTAAATTGGCCGCGAACAGGGTGGGCCGTCAATGCCTGCCACAAGGGAGAGCGCGATGGCTTTTGAAGGCCCCAGCAAAATGAGCGTCGAAGAGGCCAACAGTTTTCTCTCATCGGCTTTCAACCGCCCGGATCATCAAGCAGTTATAACGGTTATGGAACCGGGACGCGCGGTTCAGCGGTTGAGTGTCCGAGAAGAACATTTGCGGCCCGGCGGCTATGTTTCCGGTCCAAGCCAGATGGCGATTGCCGACAGCGCCGCCTATATGGCGGTGATGACGCTAACGGGCATAGAGCCGATGACGGTCACGAGTAATCTGAACATCAACTTCCTGCGACCCTGCATCGGCGATGCTGTTCTGGCAGATGCGCGCGTAATGAAGATTGGGCAGGCGCTCGCTGTGATGGATGTGGATATCCGCGTTGAGGGCGCGGAGAAAGCCGCGAGCCATGCGATTGTGACTTATGCGCTGCCGCGAAAGGGTTAAGCGTTGCGATCTTCTAAACCATGCCAGATACGGATGATTATAGCTCGGTCTTCGATCAATCGATATCGCACAACATAGCCTCGCGCACCAAAGACGACTGTGAGCTCGCGATAGGCCAGATCAGCATCCCAAGGTCGACCTAATTCAGGAAAATCCTGCAAATCACCAACGCGGTCTATAATCGCTGACACCGCCTTGGCAGCGGCTCGCGGACTGTGTGGACAAATGAAATTATATAGACGCTGAAGATCTGCTTTCGCATCTTCGAGCCATTCAACACGGATCATTATGCATCAGCTACTAGTGACGCAGCCCATTCAGCCATATCGTTTTGCGACACAGTTTCGTCAGTCAACTCAAAGCGTTGCCAGCGGCGTCTGACCAGAGACTTCTCCGCCTCTAATGCTTCTTCGCGTTGCAGGTAGGCTTCAATTGCTTCTTTCATCAAATAATGGGGACTGCGGTCGCGCTGCTCACTCAATTTTTTGAGGCGGTCCTGAGTTCTTTTTTCGAGGCGAACGCCCATCGTGGATTGAGCCATGCGATCTCCATTTGTTGCACATTGTATAACTAATCGAGCGCAGCAGGCAAGGTGTACTATTCGGCAAGCGTCGCTTTTACTTTCGCGACTTTCTCCTCAAGCGTCCCTGTCAAAGAAACGTAATCCATCTCACGCGCGGCCAGTTCCCTCAAATACCACTCATGCTGGGCCTGTCGGAAGCTCTCTTCGCCCCGCCAACCGTCCTGCACCATTGGGAAGTCAGGGTGGCAAAGGAAGGTCACATCATATCGCCGGTTTGAAAGCTCTATGAGCTTTGGATCAACACGAGCTGTATGCTCCTTCGAGTAGAAAAGTGTCGTGAGCGGCGTTGTGTCGACGAAGATAAACCTATTCGCTTTGCGCTTGGCCGCTGCTTCCATTTCGATATGGGTTTTAGCGATATGGAGATAATCTTCAAAGTCGAGCTCGCCGCCACGTTCAACCCACAGTGTACGCCCGTATTCCTCGACAAAGGGTTCATCAAAGTGTTCAGCGCACAAACGCGACAGGGTCGACTTTCCGCTGGACTCGGCGCCGACAAAGCAGATGCGTTTGACGGCCCCACTCATGCAGCGGCTTTCTTCAGTTCGCCCCGCCAGACATAGAAGCCATAAAACGCATTGAACCAGAACAGGCTATAAACGAAGGACGTGACATAGGCCTCTTTCACAAAGTAAAGCGGAACTGCAATTGAGTTGACGATGATCCAAAATATCCAAGTCTCAAGCTTGCGGTTCATCAAGAGTAGCTGCGCGACAACGGAAAAAGTAAGAATGAAAGAGTCGATCAGCGGGTAACTTGCATCGGTGAAACGACGCAGCAGCTCGCTATATCCCCATGCCGTTAGCACAGCAGCTGGGAAATAAAGGAACAGATGCCAAATCGGCTGAACACGGGTGACCGGTAGAACTGTTTGCTGCGCGCCTCCATAACGCCAATTGAGCCAGCCAATGATGTTCGTAATGATAAAAAAGCCCTGGAGTGTCACATCGGCATACAATTTTATCTGGAAGAAAAAGATCCCAAACAGGATACATCCTGCAACACCGAGCACCCAGCTGATCGATTGATTGCGCGCTGCCATGATGACAGCCGACACAAGTGTCGCGTTCGCTGCGATTTCAAGCGCGAGGAGCGGGGTCATTGTTTGGAGGCCTTTGACAATTTGCGACTTAATCTCACTGCCTGCAAATGGGCTTCGGTTCAAGGATTCTTTTGCTCATTCTGAGCATAGCGCTGACGTTTGCGCAGCGTGACCCCTCGTCATACTGTGCGGTGCCGCCTATCACGCTGATCAAAAGCAAGACACTTACGGGAGATCTCCATGAGCCTTTTCGACCTATCAGGTAAATCCGCCATCATTACGGGTTCATCGCGCGGCATCGGCAAAGCCATCGCCGAACAGTTTGCAGCTCAGGGCGCCAAAGTCACTATCAGTTCTCGCAAACCCGGCCCCTGTCAGGAAGTCGCCAGCGCACTGAATGATCAATATGGCGACGGCACTGCGATTGCGGTTCCGGCGAACATTTCTTCCAAGGAAGAGCTGCAGCGTATGGTCGACGCCACCAATGAGGCGTTCGGCAAGGTCGATATCGTGGTCTGCAATGCCGCCTCTAACCCCTATTACGGACCGATGAGCGGCATTTCCGACGAGCAGTTTGAGAAAATTCTGTCCAACAACATCATTTCAAATCACTGGCTGATCCAGATGTGCGCGCCACAGATGAGAGAACGCAAAGACGGCGCAGTGATCATCGTGTCATCTATTGGCGGCCTGCGGGCCTCCCCTGTGATTGGCGCCTATAACATCTCGAAAGCTGCTGATTTCCAACTGGTTCGCAACTTGGCTGAGGAGTTCGGTAAGGACAATATTCGCGTCAACGCGATTGCGCCCGGCCTTATCAAGACAGACTTTGCCCGCGCTCTGTGGGAAAACCCGGAAACGCTGAAGCGCGCCACAGCAACCACGCCACTGCGTCGGATCGGCGAGCCTGTCGAGATCGCAGGCGCTGCGGTCTACATGGCGAGTGCGGCAGGTAGCTTCATGACCGGCCAAATGATGGTCGTGGACGGCGGTCAGACAGTGAACTAAAGCGCTGGCAAGGAGCCGACCGTGCATTTAATTGATGAGCCTGAGGCTGCAGAAGCGCCGCAAACCGATTTCGAAACTTTTCGACAGATCGACATTCGCATCGGAACGATACTGAAAGCAGAGCACCTATCAGGCCTACGCAAACCTGCCTTGAGACTAGAGATCGATTTCGGGGCTGGTGTGGGCGTTAAAAAGAGTTCTGCACAGATCACGCAGCACTATGAACCCGATAGTCTCATTGGAAAACAGATTGCTGGCGTTGTAAATTTTCCGCCTCGCCAGATTGGCCCCTACATGTCTGAGGTCCTGACCCTCGGATTTGCGGACGAGCAAGGCGGCATCGTTTTATTCTCACCGGATCAAACCGTCCCGAATGGAGCGCGCCTTGCCTGAGCGCACCGCCCTCTCTGCCCAGCAAGAGCAATTCTTTACCAATCTACGTTCCGGCACATGGGAGCTTCCGGCAGGCATCAAAAATCTCGGCATCCAGCCGCAAGACTGGTTGAAGGACGTCCGCTATGGCTTTGTCCGCTATGAATGGCCGAATGATGGATCGCGCGATATTCAACCGGATCGTGTGTTTGGCGGTTGGGTTGCAGGCCTGAGTGACCATATCGTTTCAATGGCAATGGCGAGCGCACTGGAAGATGGCGAGTGGTTTACGACAACTGAGCTGCAGACCCGCATTTTTCGCCCTGTCCCGAATGGCCTGATCCATATCGAAGGGCGTCTTGTCTCACGTGGTCGCTCGACCGGGTTTGTGGAGGCCGACTGGCGCGACGAGAAAGGGCGACATCTGGTCCGCATAAGCGCCGCAAAAGCAATCCGCACGATGGATGAACTCGGCCCGAAAAGCGCGCAGTAGCGTTTACTCCCGCGTAACGCGCCGCGGGGATAATATCGCATGACTGTAAAGAGCACTCTTCTTTCCGTCGCCGCTCTTGCTGTGCCCGCATTGGCGCAGGGCCAAGCGCTATCTCTCGACGTTGAAGCACTGTTGATTGAGGATGTGGGCGCGACTTGGCAGACGGTCCTACTGGTCAATGAATACACAAATCCGGTCGTGGTCTGCACATATAATCTGCGCACCAATGCAGATCAGCCCGCGACTACGCGCGTGCGAAGTGTCGGCCCGACGAGTTTTGAGCTGCGCGTCCAACGCTTTGAAGACTCCAGCGCATTTACGCCGTCTGATGTGCACTGCCTGATCGCGGAAGAAGGTGTGAATACCCTAAGTGACGGAAAGGTCATAGAAGCGCGCACCGTCCTCTCAGATGGCACAAATGGCAACTCACCGGGATGGGGCAGCGCGAATGCCGAGAACGTTGCCGCGCTCGTGACAGGCACATACGGAACTCCGGTCATTCTTGGTCAGGTGATGACCTTCAACGACAATCAAGCAAGCGTCTTCTGGACGTTCAATTGCTCAAATCGGGGTACCCCTGCGACAGACGCCAATATGTGCGTCGGCAAGCATATCGGTATGATCAACGACACGCGGCTGGACGAGACGCTTGGGTTGATCGTCACAGCGCCCGGCAGCGGAACTGTGAATGATGTGGACTATGCTTTCGCACGCGGTGGCAACAGTATTGCGGGCACAGGCAACACGCCCCCCTATCAATATACGATCTCCGGTGATTTCGACACCGGTGTCACAACACAAGCGGCTGAAAATGGCGGGAATGGTGGATGGTCCGTTCTGTATGGAACAGACCCGCTACCGAACAATCGGATTAATCTCGCGATTGAGGAAGAGACGGTAGCTGGTGACACAACGCGGCGTCACATCAACGAGCAAGTCTACTATGGCGTGTTTCGCAATCGCCAGACGGCGCAACTTGCTGTGTCCAAAACGAATGACGTTTATTCCGGTTCTAGTGTTGCGTTCGCTGTGCCGGGCAGCGACATTATCTACACGCTTCTGGTTGAGAGTACGGGCAGCGCCCCAGTGGACCGTGATAGCGTCTTTCTCGTGGACTCCTTGCCGAGCGAAGTCGCCTTTTACAATGGCGATATCGATGATGGCGGGCCGGAAACAGGAGTGATCGCTTTTGACGCGCGAGCTTCAGGTTTGACGCTCACAGAAGCGACCGATCTTGGATTCTCGGATGCAATTGCGAAACCCACGAGTTTTACAGGCTGCACCTACACACCAAGCGCGGGTTACGATCCCGATGTGCGCCATATCTGTTTCAATCCAAAAGGCTTGCTGCGCGGCGGGACGTTGATGAGCGACACCGATTTTACGATCAGCTTCCGCACCCGCATCGAATAGGTGACGGCCCTGGCCGATCAGGCTAAGCATGTCACATGGCTGAGTCCCCAACCTCAAATCTTCAGGAGCTTTCCGTCTCAGAACTATCTGCTGCCCTGAAACGGACAGTCGAGACGGCCTATGATCATGTGCGGGTGCGCGGTGAGCTTGGCCGCGTCACGATTGCGCGCAGTGGCCACATGTATGCTGACATCAAGGATGACAAAGCCGTTCTGAATACGGTCATGTGGAAAGGACAGGTCAACCGCCTGAACTTTCGCCCCGAGGAAGGCCTGGAAGTCATCGCCACAGGGCGGCTGTCGACTTATCCCGGACGTTCAAACTATCAGTTGATTGCAGATGGGATGCGCCCTGCCGGCGCGGGCGCTTTGATGGCGCTTCTCGAAGAGCGAAAGAAGAAGCTCGCAGCAGAGGGTCTGTTTGATCAGGCGCACAAGAAGCCCCTGCCCTTTTTGCCTAGGACCGTTGGTGTCGTGACCTCACCCACAGGTGCTGTGATCCGCGATATCCTTCATCGGATCAGAGATCGGTTTCCCGTACGCGTCATCCTCTGGCCCGCTCTGGTTCAGGGGGAGACGGCAGCGCCGCAAATCGAGGCAGCTATTCGCGGGTTTAATGCGCTGCAGGGCCCTGATCGGCCTGGCACACTTATCGTCGGACGCGGCGGTGGATCGATCGAGGACCTGTGGCCCTTCAATGAGGAGGCTGTGGTCCGCGCCGCCTTTGAGAGCACTATCCCGCTGATCTCTGCGGTCGGGCATGAGACTGACACCACGCTGATCGACTATGTTTCAGATGCACGCGCACCGACCCCGACCGGGGCCGCTGAAATTGCTGTTCCGGTCCGCCGGGATTTACAGCTTCAGGTGGGTGAGCTCGATCAGAGGGTCAAACGTGCCCTTACACGGCAAACACAACGCGGACGCGAGCGCCTGAACGCAACGCGCCTGCCCCGACCGGAACGTTTATTGGAAACTAAACGCCAGAGACTGGATGCCCTTGCAGAGCGTTTGCCCCGTGCGGCCCTGATGTTGGTTGAACGCCGGCGGGGACAGTTAAACGCGGCAGCCGCAAAGCTGATCAGCCCGAAGCAGATCGTGCAAGCAAAAGCGGCGAAACTGGAGAGCCTCTCTGGACGCTTGGCAGGCGGCCTGCGCCAAGCCGTATCTCGCAAGCAGGTGAGTTATACACGCGTCGCATCACGGCTTCGCCCGGAACCATTGCAGGCTGACGCTAGACGGGCGCGACACGCCTTGAAACAGACGACCGTTCGGGCGCGACCTGCCCTGAAGCGGATTCTTGAGCGAAAATCAGGACAACTCGCCTCAGAAGCGAAACTCTTGGACACGCTCTCCTATCAGGCGACCCTCAATCGCGGCTACGCCATTGTTCGCGATCGTGATGGCCACGTGCTACGCGGCTCAAAAGGCGTTGCAGATGGCACAGCCCTGCAGGTCACGTTGAGCGATGGTGATCTTGATGTTGTGACCACGACAGGCACACCACCGCCGAAATCGAAATCCAAACCGAAAACTGATTCCAAACGCAAAGCAGACGGTAAGCAAGCCCGCCTGCTCTAAGCCCTTTGACGCCTTAGTTTCGTCGCGAAGAGCCTTGATCTTCAAATCATGGAGATCGCTCGTCGTCAGGTTTTGTTCGGGTTCGCTGCCCTACCCTTGGCGCCTACATTCGGCCCGTTTGAAAACCGTCGAGCCTACAGCTTGATCTCGGCGGCACGCGCACGCGTTGGCGTAACACGGCTGTATGATCCAGCCTATGTTTCGCTCGCTTATCCCGGCGGCGATGTCGCGAATGATCGCGGCGTTTGCATCGACGTGATTATCCGCGCCTATCGCAGTGCCTTCGATTTTGATTTCCAGCAGCATATTCATGAGGATATGAAAGCGAATTTTGCGCACTATCCCAAGACTTGGGGACTCAGCCGGACAGATCGGAATATCGACCATCGCCGCGTGCCGAATATGGAAACATGGCTCGCACGGCATGGGCATGAGTTGCCTGCGAGCGATTGGATCCCCGGCGATATCATGGCCTGTCGTGTCGGTGGACGCTTGCCCCATATCGGCATTCTGACGGATCAGCGCGGACGAGATGGCCGCTGGCGAGCGGTTCACAATATCGGTCTGGGGACACTGGAGGATAGTCGTATCTGGGAATACAGTCAGAAACGCCGCTTTCGCTTCCTGCCAGCGCCGATTGAGGCGTGACGGCCCGCGAAATCCCCGCTAAGCGGAGCACATGAAAATTGCGACATGGAATGTGAACTCCGTCAAAGCCCGCTTGCCCACCGTCTTGGAGGTGCTGAAAGCGATCGATTGCGATGTGATCTGCTTGCAAGAGATTAAGTGCGAGACCGATGCTTTTCCCTATCTGGAAATCGAAGAACTCGGCTACACTGCGCACGTGCACGGCCAGAAGAGTTATAACGGGGTCGCCCTACTTTCTCGTTTTGATGTGGAGGATGTCACTAAAAATTTGCCGGATGACGCAGATGATGAGCAGGCCCGCTATATCGAAGCACTGATCCTAGCAGATCACCCAGTTCGTGTTGGGGGGCTCTATCTGCCGAATGGCAATCCGGCCCCGGGTCCAAAATATGACTACAAACTCGACTGGATGGAACGTTTGAAGCATCGCGCGCAGGACCTGCTAACGAATGAAGAGCCACTCGTTCTATGTGGTGACTATAATATCATTCCGCGCGCAGAGGATTGTTGGGACGAAACGGTCTGGTCAGACGATGCGCTTGCGCTCCCAGACAGCCGCGCTGCGTTTCGTCGTCTAAAACATCTTGGACTCAGCGAAGCGTTTGAGATCAGCGATAATCGCGCGCATCAATACACGTTCTGGGACTATCAGGGTGGAGCTTTCCCGAAGGATCACGGCATCCGGATCGATCACCATTTACTCAGCCCAGAAGCGGCAGACCGCTTGAAAGGCGTGGAGATTTATCGAAAAGCCCGCGAAATGGAAAAGCCGTCAGACCACGTTCCGGTCATTGTCGAGTTGGAGGATTGACCTCTAATTCTTGACGCATTGGCCGTTGTAGAGAGCGACATCCTCATTCAGTCGGGACACAAGCGCTTGAAGCGAACGCTCTTCGCGCAGCAGTTCACCCTTTAGGGTCTCATACTCAGCTTTTGTGACATCCGCTTTGGTGGCGTAATCGTCGCTGAAATTACGAAGGCCTTCCGCCTCCTCCCAAGCATCACCTGCCAGTTCAACCTTCTCCAAAAGGCTTTCACGTGTTTCCGCTTTGGTCTTGGCATCGGCTTGGCGCGCTTGCAGGCTTTTGCCCAGCGCATTGCATTGTTTGACTTCCGCATTTGTCAGTGCGCTGGCAGAGGGGACGGCAATCCCTAGGGCTAGGGTTGCAAGAGCGGCGAGAGAAGACGACAGAGTTTTGATCATGTTGGCAAACTATCTTGAAAGGCCTGAATTGTTGCTGAACATAGCGGCCACAGTCGCGCCATGCGATGGCCTTTCTTCAGCGTATTGGATTAACACTCTGTGACCGTTATTCCGCAAACTCCACTGACCAGATGGCAAGTGATGCGCCTCGCCGTACCTGTTATGCTGGCCCAGGTTGCGATTGCGGCGACCGGCGTCGTCGACACAGCGATTATGGGGCTGACAGGCGATAAGTCAGATTTGGCGGCGGTTGCCGTGGCGAGTGCTGCCTTTGGATTTATCTATTGGGGTTTTGGCTTTCTACGCATGTCGACGACAGGGCTGACCGCTCAAGCGGTTGGGCGCGGTGACGAAAATGAGAGCCGGGCCGTGCTGCAGCGCGGATTGATTGTCGGTTTGGCGATTGGTCTTGTGATCTTCGCGCTTGGACCGGTATTGAAACCACTCGTCTTTCAGCCATTCGGCACCGAAGCCGAAGTGGAATCGCTCGCCAAAGAGTATTTTGCGGCCCGCATCTGGGGCGCACCTGCCCTTTTAATGAGCTACGCGATTACCGGCTGGCTGCTGGGGACAGGGCGAACGCGCGCCATGCTGGCGATGCAGATCGTGCTCAATCTGGTGAACGTGGTTTTGACCCTTTGGTTTGTGATCGGTCTGGAATGGGGGATTGCTGGTCTAGGCCTTGGGACGGCCATCGCGGAATGGGTCGCGCTTTTGTTCGGACTTTTTATCGTCAGATACGCCTTAAAGCCGGAAGCGCGCCTGTCCGACCGCGATGCGCTGATCGCCATGTTCAGTGCAAACCGGGATGTCCTGATCCGCACGCTAGCCCTGCTGTTCGCGTTTGCATGGTTTATCCGATCCGGTGCGATGATGGGCACGGCGCAGTTGGCGGGTAATGAAGTGCTGCTGCAATTCGTGACCGTCTCTGCCTTTGTCCTGGACGGCTTTGCTTTCGTGGCAGAGAAAGAGGTTGGCGAAGCGTTTGGCGCCAATGACCAGAGACGCTTGAGGCGCGCAATGCGTGTCACCAGCGAACTGGCTCTCGCCTTCGGGGCCGTTATTTCGCTCGTCTATATCACAGGCGGAGCCAGCATTATTGAGATCGTGGTCAAAGATGATGAGGCGCGGGTCGCCGCGCTCGCTTACCTGCCATTCTGCGCGCTTGTTCCGTTAATTGGGGTCCCGGCGTGGCAGCTGGACGGGTTTTTCCTTGGCGCAACGCGGGGGCGTGCCGTCAGGAGTGCAGGCATCCTGTTTTGTGTCGCCTATGTCGGGTTGGACCTTATCCTGCGGCCGCCCTTTGGAAATACCGGGGTCTGGGCCGCGTTTCTATTTATGTATGTGTTCAGAGCTTTGGCCCTGGCCATCTATCTGCCGGACTTGCTATCGCCTAAAGATCAGCCCCCACAGCCTCAGCCACAGAGGTGAACCCGTCGCGTTTTAGCAGCCCTGCGAGTTCAGCATTGATCCGCGCGACGAGGCCCGGTCCTTCATAGACCAATGCCGAATAGAGCTGCACCGCATGGGCCCCTGCCCTGATTTTCGCATAAGCGTCTGCACCGCTGGAAATCCCGCCTGCACCAATCAGATCGAACGTGCCATTCAAGGCTCGCGCAAAAGCTTTCAAGACTTTGGTGGAGGGTTCCAGAAGCGGTGCACCGGAAAGTCCACCAGCCTCAGTCTTGTCTTTCGATAGGAGGGTTTCTGGACGATCAATCGTCGTATTCGAAACGATCAATCCTGATAGCCAAGCGCCTTCATTCCGCACTGTTTCAACGATGTCAGTAATGCCCTGCTCATTCAGATCCGGCGCGACTTTCAGGAAGACGGGCTTTTCACCGCCAGCCTTGGCATGGGCTTCAGCCGACTGCGTCAATAACGCTTGGAGTGCTTCGCGCCCCTGCAATCCGCGCAGACCCGGCGTGTTCGGGCTTGAGATATTAATCGTGATATAGTCGGCGCGGTCATAGACAGCCGCGATGCCGATTTCATAATCGCTAATGAAATCATCGCTCGTCTTGTTCGCACCGACATTAGCGCCGACCGGAATAGGCGTGCGATCGACCTTGGCGAGGCGTCGCACGAAAGGCTTTAGCCCGTCATTATTGAAGCCCATGCGGTTGATGACGGCTTTGTCTTCACTCAGGCGAAATAGGCGTGGTTTTGGGTTGCCGGGTTGTGGCTTTGGTGTGACCGTTCCGCACTCTACAAAGCCAAAGCCGAAGCGCGCCATTGGGGCAAAGACTTCTGCATTCTTGTCAAAACCCGCAGCGAGCCCAATCGGGTTCGGTAAGGACAAGCCTGACTTAGGAAGTGTTACACCAAGCCCCCACTTAGCGGGGTCAATATCCGGCAACCCAACCCCGGCTTTGAGGCCCTTAATCGTCGCTTTGTGTGCGGCTTCTGCGGGGAGTAATTTCACGAAAGGCAAGGCGAGATCAGGCAGGCTCATTGATCAATATCCTGTGGCAATATCGGCGTCTTATCAGGCCCGGTCTGAAGCGCCCAGACCCGCTTCGCCGCATCTATGCGCAGCGCGCTGTATAGATGCGGGAACAGCTGACCGCCGCGGCTCTCTTCCCAGCGCACTTCGCCGCTGAAATGCTCCAGCACATACTCCAGCAAGCGGACATCGGTTTGGCCTGCATAGTGCAGGCGTAGTGTATCAGACACTTGCGCCCGCGTGGAGAGGTGCACGTAACCGTCAGATTCGTCGAGCGCGGTTTTGGTATAGCCAAGCGCGTGTGCTGTCTGCCAATCACCAGCGCTCAAAATTTTATAGACGCGTGTCAGGTCCATGTCCTCGCCTCATACAAATTGAGCGGGGATGACCCCGCTCAATTCAGTTCTTTATCAAATCATGTCGGGATTAAGAACACCCGCTCGTCGCACCACAGGTCACGCATTTAAGACAAGTTCCGTTACGTACCATTGTGAACTCGCCACACTCGCCGCAGGCTTCGCCCTCATAGCCTTGAGCGCGCGCAATGCGTCTCAGCTCTTCCTCAGGGGCGAGTTGCGGCTTTTCAGCAACTTTCACTTCCGCTTTCTCTTCGACAGCAGGCGTCATCTTAAGAGCCGTTGCGGCACCTCCGGGCGAAATAGATGCAACCACTGGGGCTGAGTGAGATGCAGTGGTCGCTGTACCCGTGCCTGTCGATGAGGTCGCGGCTGATGACGCGGCGCCCCCAACGAGTTGCAAGTGCATTTGTGGCGATTGCGAACGAACCAACCCGGATGAGACGGGAGAGTTGAGGGACGGCTTCTCAGCGTCTTCACCTCCGCCGATAGCTGTCGAGCCTGTCTCACTTGGCTGAACGTGCGCCAGATCATTGCGTCCAAGATAAGACACCGCCAATTCACGGAAGATGTAATCGAGAATGGATGTTGCATTCTTGATGGTCTCATTGCCCTGCACCATGCCGGCCGGCTCAAAGCGTGTGAACGTAAACGCGTCCACATACTCTTCCAGTGGCACACCGTATTGCAGGCCAAGTGAAATGCCGATCGCGAAATTATTCATCATCGCACGGAAGGCTGCGCCCTCTTTGTGCATGTCGATGAAGATTTCACCGATCCGGCCGTCTTCAAACTCACCTGTTGTCAGGTAAATCTTGTGACCACCAACACGGGCTTTCTGTGTATAGCCTTTGCGGCGATCCGGCAGCTTCTCGCGAGAACGGACTTGCTTCTCGATGATCCGCTCAACGATGCGTTCAGCAACCTGCTGCGCTTGAGCGCCTTTCGGAGCTGCGAGCAGCGCTTCGACAGCATCCTCGGCATCATCCTCATTGTCATTATCCGCCAGCAATTGAGCGTTCAATGGTTGAGAAAGTTTGGAGCCATCCCGGTAGAGCGCGTTCGCCTTCAGCGCGAGTTTCCAGGACAGCATGTAAGCATTCTTACAGTCCTCAACGGTCGCCGTGTTCGGCATGTTGATTGTCTTGGAGATCGCACCGGAAATGAACGGTTGAGCCGCCGCCATCATGCGAATGTGGCTTTCAGCAGACAGGAAGCGCGTGCCTTTCATCCCGCACGGGTTGGCACAATCGAAGACCGCATAGTGCTTCGTCTTCAGGTGCGGTGCGCCTTCCAGCGTCATGGTTCCGCAAGCGTGCTCATTTGCCATGTCGATTTCTTCACGGGTGAAACCGAGCGCTGGCAGCATTTCGAACATTGGATCGTTGAGCTGATCCTCAGTGAAGCCGAGCGCTTTGCAAACGTCGTCACCGAGCGTCCAGCGATTGAAGGCAAACTTGATGTCGAAGGCAGACTCAAGGCCACCCTCAATTTTGTCGATCGCCTCATCCGTGAAGCCTTTTGCACGCAAGGATGCATGGTTCACACCCGGTGCTTGGGCGAGAGAGCCGTGACCAACCGCATAAGCTTCGATCTCACCAATCTCATTGCCTGCATAGCCGAGCGTTTTGAGAGCCTCTGGCACGGCACGGTTGATGATCTTGAAGTAACCGCCCCCCGCAAGCTTCTTGAACTTCACGAGTGCAAAGTCCGGCTCAATGCCTGTCGTGTCACAGTCCATGACGAGACCGATCGTGCCTGTTGGGGCAATCACAGTCGCCTGCGCGTTGCGATAGCCGTGTGCTTCACCAAGCTCGAGCGCTTTGTCCCACGCTTTTTCCGCGTGTTTTACGAGACGCTTGTCCGCGCAATTTGCACGATCCATTGGGACAGGGTTGACGCTGAGGCCCTCGTAACCTGCTGTCTTTCCTTTTGCAGCGCGGCGGTGGTTACGGATAACACGCAGCATGTTCTCAGCGTTGGCTTCATAGCCTTTGAACGCACCGAGCTCGCCTGCCATCTCTGCACTGGTCGCATAAGACACACCGGTCATGATGGATGTCAGCGCACCACAAATGGCCCGGCCTTCTTCTGAGTCATATGGGATGCCCGATGTCATCAACAGGCCGCCAATATTAGCATACCCGAGGCCAAGCGTGCGGTACTCGTAAGATTGTTTCGCGATCTGCTTGGATGGGAACTGCGCCATCGCGACAGAGATTTCGAGCACAATCGTCCAGAGGCGCACAGAATGCTCATACGTCTCGACATCAAAGCGCCCGTCTTCGCCGCGATACTTGATCAAGTTCAGCGAGGCGAGGTTACACGCCGTGTCATCAAGGAACATATACTCAGAGCACGGGTTTGACGCCCGGATACGACCGGCTTCCGGGCACGTGTGCCAGTCATTCATGGTCGTATTGAAGTGCAGGCCCGGGTCAGCAGATGCCCATGCGGCGTAGCCGATCTTTTCCCACAGGTCGCGGGAATCGATCGTTTTCATCGTCTCGCCGGTGGTGCGTGATGTCAGGTTCCAAGACCCGCCCGCCTCAACAGAGCGCAGGAAGTCATCTGTGATAGAGACCGAGTTGTTGGAGTTCTGGCCTGCAACCGTGCTGTAGGCTTCAGAGTCCCAATCGGTATCGTAGGTTGCGAACTCGATCTTCTCATAACCCTGTTTCGCGAACTGGATAACGCGATAGACATAGTTATCCGGCACCAGCTCTTTCTTGGCTGCGCGCACAGCCTGTTTCAGAGCGAGATTTTCTTTCGGGTCATAGCGCTCTTCGCCATCACCCTCAGCTTCAACACAGGCAGCCATGATGGCGGTCAGGTGCTTCTTGACGATTTTAGAACCGGTGACGAGGGCCGCGACTTTCTCTTCCTCTTTCACCTTCCATTCGATGTAGGTTTCAATATCCGGGTGATCGACATCGACGACAACCATTTTCGCCGCGCGGCGTGTGGTGCCGCCGGATTTGATTGCGCCGGCTGCACGGTCACCAATACGCAGGAAGCTCATCAGGCCAGATGACGTTCCGCCACCGGACAGTTTCTCACCTTCACCGCGAATGAAAGAGAAGTTTGAACCTGTGCCAGAGCCGTACTTAAAGAGACGCGCTTCACGAACCCAAAGATCCATGATGCCGCCTTCATTGACGAGATCATCGTCGACACCCTGAATAAAGCAAGCGTGCGGCTGTGGGTGCTCATATGAAGACTTTGACTTGGTCAATTTCCCGGTTTCAGGGTTCACATAATAGTGCCCTTGGCCAGGACCATCGATGCCGTAAGCCCAGTGAAGACCAGTGTTGAACCATTGCGGAGAGTTTGGCGCAACGCGCTGCGTTGCCAGCATGTAAGCTAACTCATCGCGGAACGCTTTCGCATCATCTTCACTATTAAAGTAGCCGCCTTTCCAGCCCCAATAGGTCCACGTGCCCGCGAGGCGGTCAAACACCTGACGCGAGTCGCGCTCAGGGCCGTAACGCTCGTCTTCCGGCAGTTTTGCGAGTGCTTTCTCATCAGCGACGGAGCGCCACAGCCATGACGGAACAGAGTTTTCCTCAACCTTCTTCAGCTTTGCAGGAACACCGGCTTTGCGGAAATACTTCTGCGCGATGATATCGCTCGCAACCTGGCTCCAGTCCTCCGGCACTTGAATATTATCAAGCTCGAAAACGACCGATCCATCAGGATTACGGATTTCGCTCTTCGCCTTGCGGAATTTAATGCTTGAATAGGCCGACTTTCCAGCCTTGGTGAATACTCTTTCAATCTGCATAATCTCAGCTCCGTAGTCCTATCGTATCATGACGAAGAAAGTGGCCCAGCCCTCTTTCCTCAAATCTTTCGTCAATGGCTCACACCGAGTCAGTGACTAACCCGACTCATGAATGCACTTTTCTGCGAGAGGATCAACATCTAGTTAAATTAATTGTCACCTCAACTACATATAGTATGCGTAGACATTATGCACAGAGATAATCTTTCTTGTTGATAACTCTTTGTTAAGATATTTTGAAAGGCTTCCGAGTCGTTTTTGAGCCTCGAAAATGCAATTTCGCT
>JBCBCO010000130.1:0-6209 GCA_038630445.1 Pseudomonadota bacterium
ACAGGCTCCAATGCATCAACCACTCCTCGCCCGTCCCGCGACGGGACAAGCCAAAATTCTCCTATTGGTTGAAGCAAACCCCTTGCCATTTCGCGAAGATCGACGCTCACATTCGCGTTATTGGGGAAGTGTATGCAGAACAGTCGTTCCCGAACTTTCTTTTGCACCGCAGCACAAATTGTGTCATCAAGTCTATGGGCCAGCGCTCCCCAACGAGTGCCAGCCTATCTGTAAGGATAGGAGTACAACAGATGGCATATGACGCCGCAAAGCCGGACGTGCGCCCCGCGTGTCCGCATTTTTCATCCGGTCCGACGGCCAAGCGCCCGGGCTTTTCCCTCGATCAGTTAAGCGATTTTGCACAGGGCCGTTCGCATCGTTCTGCGCTCGCCAAAGCGAAGCTGAAAGACGCGATTGAGCGCACCAAAGCGATCCTGAACCTTCCCGAAGGCTACCGCGTCGCCATCGTGCCCGCCTCGGACACAGGCGCGGTCGAAATGGCGATGTGGTCCATGCTCGGCTGCCGCGCGACCGATATTTTCGCGTGGGAAAGCTTCGGCAAGGATTGGGTCACTGATGCCGTGAATGAGCTGAAACTGCCGGACTGCGAAATTTACACAGGCGATTACGGCGTCCTGCCTCCGTTTGAGAAAGCCCGTGATGATGCTGACATTGTCTTCACTTGGAATGGCACGACCTCAGGTGTGCGCGTCCCGAATGCGGACTGGATCGCTGACAATCCTGACCGCGTCGTGATCTGTGATGCCACCTCAGCCGTGTTCGCGCAGGACATTGAGTGGGACAAGGTCGATGTCGTCACATATAGCTGGCAGAAAATTCTCGGCGGGGAAGCCGCGCACGGCATGCTGATCCTCAGCCCGCGCGCCGTTGCCCGCCTTGAAAGCTACAAGCCGGATCGCGCCCTGCCAAAAATCTTCCGCATGACCAAAGGCGGCAAACTGAATGAAGCACTGTTTGAAGGGGCCACCATCAACACCCCATCCATGCTCTGCGTCGAAGACTATCTCGCCGCGCTCGATTGGGCCGAAGGTCTTGGCGGATACGCAGCCCTGAAAGCCCGTTCAGACCGCTCGCTCGCTATTCTGACAGAGTGGGTCGCGACCACAGACTGGATCGATTTTCTCTGTGAAGACGAAACGGTCCGCTCCAATTCCGGCGTGACGCTCAAGATCACCCATCCGACGTTTGCAAATATGGACGAGCCCGCCCAGCGCGCGTTCCTCAAGCGCATGATGGGTCGACTTGAGGATGAAAACGCCGCCTTCGACGCCAACGGCTACGGCAAAGCCCCTCCGGGCCTGCGCATCTGGTGCGGTGCCACAGTCGAACCCGATGACGTCGCCAAACTCACGCCTTGGCTAGACTGGGCCTTCGCGCAGGAATTGGCCGCGCTTTAGGCGATCAAGCCGTTCAACCCATCTGTGAAGCACTAAAACTTCACCCAGATAGTGGAGGTCATCAGATGCAAGCAAATGAAATCACGACTCCGTTTGGTGATCTGAGATGCCTGCTGGCCGTTAAGTCCAATCTCGAAAAACAGCTAGATTTTCGACAGTCTATTTGCTCACCCGAACTCGAAGATGGATTGAGAGTAGACGGATGCGTTGTTGGAACCTGTTCGTTAAAGCTTTTGCCTTCCGAGCAAGTCGATATCGGACTGACAGTTGAACTGAAGGACGGTTTTTTCGGTTCGCAAGTCCCCACAGAGCATTTGGACGCTATTCAGATTGAGGGTCCCTTTTTCTCCGGTGCCTACGGTATGCGCGACGATGAATATCTAGCGTATCAAGATCACATTAAAGTCAGATATCATCATTCAGGGCATGTCTATCGTGTAAGACTAAGTGCTGAAGCGCCCGTCGAATTTAAATTTCAATTCGCGGCTGCTTGGACGCAAAGCCCACAAAATACAACCGAGCATCATTCGCCAATTCGCGCGATTGACCTCGCTATGACCCTATAGGAACACACCCATGCCTAAAGTCCTCATCGCAGACAAACTCGCCCCCGCCGCTGTTGAGATTTTTCACAATCGCGGCCTCGAAACAGAAACCGCTGTCGGTCTCTCCAAAGAAGACCTGATTGCCAAAATCCCGGACTTTGACGGCCTCGTTGTGCGTTCGGCCTGCAAACCGGACGCAGACGTCATCGCGGCTGCCACAAACCTGAAAGTCATCGGTCGCGCGGGCATCGGTGTCGACAATATCGACATCAAGGCTGCCACCGCCAAAGGCGTCGTCGTCATGAACACGCCGTTCGGAAACGCGGTCACCACGGCCGAGCACGCCATCGCCATGATGTTCGCTGCCGCCCGCCAGATCCCGGCCGCCAATAACGGCACCCAGGCCGGTGAGTGGCCAAAAAAAGCCTTCATGGGCACCGAGCTCTCCTACAAGACCCTCGGCATGATCGGCTGCGGCAATATCGGCGCCCGCGTGGCCGAACGGGCCCTTGGCCTAAAAATGAAAGTGCTGGCCTACGATCCATTTCTGACAGAGGAACGCGCCTTGGACCTCGGCGTCGAAAAAGCGCCTGACCTCGACACGATGCTGAAACGCGCCGACGTGATCACGCTGCACGTGCCCAAGACAGACCAGACCGCCAACATTCTAAGCCGCGAAAACCTCGGCAAAACAAAGAAAGGCGTCATCCTCGTCAACTGCGCCCGCGGCGGTCTCGTGGATGAGCAAGCCGTCGCCGATGGTCTGAAAGACGGCCATATCGCAGCCGCCGCGTTCGACGTCTTCGCCGAAGAACCTGCTACAGACAACCCGCTCTTCAGCGCGCCGAACTTCATCGCGACTCCGCATCTCGGCGCGGCCACAACGGAGGCGCAGGAAAACGTTGCCCTACAAGTCGCCGAACAGATGAGCGACTATCTCCTCACCGGCGCGGTCACCAATGCGCTCAACATGCCCTCAATCACAGCGGAAGAGGCCCCCCGCCTCAAACCCTTCGCGACACTCGCAGAAAAGCTCGGCGCGTTCGCGGGCCAGATTAGCGATTACGGGTTCGAAGAAGTCGTAATCGAGTATGAGGGCGACGTCACAGAGTTAAACCGTAAACCGCTCACAGCTGCTGCCCTCGCCGGCCTGCTGCGTGCCTCCCGCGGTGACGTCAACATGGTCTCCGCTCCGGCCATCCTCAGCGAAAGCGGCGTCAAACTGTCTGAAACCAAAACCGAGGACAGCCCCGTCTATGACAGCCTGATCCGGATCAAAGTCCTGACCAAACGCACCGAAAACGATCCCAATCCGGGTTGGCGCTCGCTTGCAGGCACGATCATCGCCGGTCAGCCTCGTATTGTAGAGGTCAAAGGCATGGCGCTGGAGGGCGACTTTTCCCCGGTCACGCTCTATGTCAATAATCTCGACAAGCCGGGCTTTATTGGCGCACTTGGAGCTCTGCTCGGCGAGGCAGGGATCAATATCGCCACCTTCCACTTGGGTCGGCAGGATGCAGGCGGTGAAGCCATCGCGCTGATCGGTGTGGACAGCGTCCCGCCCGCCGATGTCATCTCGAAACTCAGCCATATGGAACAGGTCCGCTATGCCAAAGCCCTGACGTTTTAGATCGTTCTCTCGTAGTCCCGCACCCTGGGCGGAGACGAAGGGCGCGGGACACCGATCTCGATCAAAGCGCTTCTAATCCCGCCCGATGGTTCGTCTCCGCTCACCATGCAGGCTCGTTCTGACGACTTGGTATAACCAGTCAGAGACCTACCTCTTCCGGTATGTCCAACACACGCGACCCCGACATCAGCTATATTATCGAAATGGCGTGGGATGACGAAACCTCGTTCGACGCCATTCGCGCTCAGACCGGCCTCTTAGAAAAAGAGGTCATCGCTATCATGCGTCGCGAAATGAAGCCGTCCAGCTTTCGCATGTGGCGCAAGCGGGTCACTGGACGCAAAACAAAACACGCAAAAAATAAAGAATCTAAAATCAAGAGCTTAGATAAATAGTCCATAAGAGTCAGGACTCTAGCACTTGCTCTCGCTCACAAATCGGATTCTGATTCGCTTATCAAACAAAATATGGGTGAGCGATTATGGCAATGACACAGAGGCAAGCATTGGAACTATGGCGCAAGGCTTTGACGGCCTATGTGCGCTCAGATGAGAGCGATATGACTGCGCGCCAGCAGGCGGTTCTAATGACCGTCGCGCTGACCCCCGGCCCTCACACGGTGCGCGGCCTTTCGGTCCAGCTCAATATCGCCAAGCCCGCCGTCACGCGTGCGCTCGACGTGCTGGAAAAGAACCGCCTGATCAAACGCACACCGGATCAAAGCGACCTTCGCAGTGTTCACATCGAGCGCACAGTTGAAGGAACGGCATGGCTGCGTAATTTCGGTAGCCTCATTCTCGCCGCAGAGGCCGGTGACATTGCAGGTGCTGAAACAGATGACCAAGGGCGCGCCGTCGCCTAGAATAGGCGAACCATGCTGGACCCAAAAACTGACCCACGCCTAAATTTGCCGCCCAGTGGCGAAGCATTGCCGATGCAAGTCACCGCAGGCGTCACCGCGCTCCGCAAAACACCTGAACCCGACGGCGAAATGGTCAGCCAGGCGCTGCACGGCGAAACGGTTATTCTACACCATGAAGAGGGCGAGTTCGGCCTAGTTCAGAACCAATCTGACCGCTATGTCGGTTGGGCGCTCATGGAGGCGCTATCCGCACCTATCATTGTACAGACCCACCGCGTTCAAGTCCCCCGCCTGCACGTCTATGCCGAGCCCTCTATCCGCGCGGCGCCGCATTTCGTTATCGGCATCGGCGCGCGTCTTGTCAGCACAGGCGCGCGCGACGGCCGCTACCTCAAATGTGAGCGCGCAGGTTGGGTGCGCGAAGATCTGTTGTGCCCAATCGATGATTTAGAGTCTGATCCAGCAGGCGTCGCAGAGCGCTACGTCACAACCCCCTATCTCTGGGGTGGCCGTGATTGCCTTGGTCTCGACTGCTCCGGTCTGATCCAGATCGCTTTCGACGCCTGCGACATCGCCGTTCCGCGTGATAGTGATATGCAGTTTGAGTGGGTGGGCGCACCCGTTGAAAACTGGTCAGAGCGAAATGCGCTACGCCGAAACGATCTGATCTTTTGGGACGGCCATGTCGGCATCATGCTCGACAGCGAAACTCTGCTGCACGCCAATGCCAATCATATGGCGACCGCAGCAGAGCCGCTTTCTGAAGCCATCGAGCGGATCGCAAAATTATACGGCGAGCCGATAGGAGCCCGCCGCATCAATCTATCTGAAAGTGTGGGTGTGAAACCAAATTGGCTCGACGCGTAGCTTACTCAGTTGTCCTCTACTGAAGCGTCTGTGTCCGTTCCTTCAGGCTCAGTGGTTTCAGCGTCGCCTTCAAGCATGTCACCTTCGGCGGTTTCTTCTTCGACGACCTCTTCCTCAGCCGGCGGCAGAGGTTCAGGCATCGATGGCGCAGACCCATATGTTGCAAGGTAAGCCAGAACATTCGCGCGCTCTTTGTCACGATTCAGACCGGCAAACGCCATGCTTGTCCCACGCGCATAAGTGCTTGGATTTGCGAGCCAGGCATCCATGTTTTCCCATGACCAGCTACCGCTTGTATTCGACAAAGCGCCTGAGTATCCAAATCCGCCAACGGCCTGCTTTTCCGAGCCCATAATGTTATACAGGTTCGGCCCGGTTCCGTTCGATCCGCCTTCATCAATCGTATGGCATGACGCGCATTTCGCACGGAAGCTGCGCGCACCGGCGCTCGCATCAGCATTCATCAAAAGAAGGCCAAGGTCGTAAATTTCTTCAATAATCTCGGTCGCTGCGCCCAGTTCTGGAATATCGACGCGGAAGGCAAAATTCTTCTCTGCCCACTCATTATCCGAGGCATATTCCTTTTCATAAGCGTGCGATGACATATTGTGAAAAAACATCGCGGACACTTCGCGCAGGCCCATAACCACGAGAACGGCTGCCAAAATCGCAGCAAAAATCTTATTAAAACCGAGTTCGCCCATAGGGATCCCTGTGAAGTCTGTCTCTTGCGTGGGCCTATTTGCACGCTAATCCTTGATAATCAATATAACGAGGTGTGGCAGATCGCGCGCGGCCTGATTCAGCGACAAACCGGCGCACTTTTTGTGGATTAAATCAGCCAGATGACCCCAATTACGATTATCCCGGCCCGAATGGCCTCAACC
>JBCBCO010000131.1:0-5994 GCA_038630445.1 Pseudomonadota bacterium
CTTTCAGGGTGGCTTCAACTTCTTCTGTAAGGTCTTTTTGCTCTGCCTCGGTTAGCGGCGATAAATGAATTTGAATAAGGGATCTGCGGGTCTCACGAACCGTACCAAGAATTGGATGGAAGAGTGCGCGCACATCAAGGTCACTACCATTTGCGCCAATACCGGGGCGCAATCTCAGACTCGCCGTTTCTTTCTGGCGCGCCCATTCGAGGAAGTCCGACGCCAATGCTGCAAGGTTTTCATCGGAGAATTCGACCTCCTGCTCGCGCTCTGAAAACGCTTTCATCTGATCCAGCATTGAGGCGAGGAGATCAGCATCTGAGATCGCGGAAAGGGATGTGTCGGCCATGGGTGTTCCGAAATTGCAAGTTTGTCGCAGCCTTAAGCCAAACCCCACCGACACTCAATCTGAAACCACAAGAAACGATTGGCTAAGTGTTTTTCGGTTTATAGGGCGTGATGGCTGCATTTTTTGCATATCGAGACGGGGTTCAGACGTGAAACGCCTGTGGTATTGGCCGATTGATCCGCTGGCGCGGACCGTTCGCCTCGTGCTGGGCGAGAAGAGCTGGACAGCCGAAGGCATTGTGATCACGCCATGGGTGTCTGACCTCGAACTCTCCGCGCTTGCGCCGGGGGCGAGCCAGCCTGCGCTCTTGGATACAGATGCGGAGACGCGCGTATCCTGCGTCGGCACGATTGCGATTTGCGAATATATTGAAGAGACGCAGCAGAGCCCGAGGCTGTTGCCGTTTCCAGCGCCTGAGCGCGCGGAGGCGCGTCGTCTCTGGCAGTGGTCGGAAGAAAGCTTTGCCGGGATCAATAACACGCTGCTGGCGGAACGGGTTAATCAATGGGTGCGCCGGGATCGTGCGCCGGACAGTGCGGCCTTGAGGCAGGGTGCGCATGCGCTGAAGAACCGGATGACGTTTCTGGATGCGCTGGCGGGGGAGCGGTCCTATCTGGCTGGGCGCACGCTTTCGATGGCGGATTTGAGCGTGGCCGCGCATTTATCGAGCTATGATTATTTCGGCGACGTATTGTGGGATGCCGTGCCGGACCTGAAGGCTTGGTATGCGCGGATGAAGTCGCGGCCGAGTTTTCGGACATTGCTGGAAGACAGGGTTGGTAGTTCGAAACCTGCAAAACACTATACTGACTTGGATTTTTAGGCCCGGTCGCGTAATTGCTCTGATATGAACGCGCTCGCGAAATCTCTGGCCGAAGAGGTCGGCTTTGATGACTGCAAGGTTTGCAGGGCTGATGAGCCGTGGGAGGCGGGTGAGCGGCTGGAGGAATTTGTCGAGGACGGTCGCCACGGCGATATGGACTGGATGGCGACGACGCTGGAGCGGCGCAAGGTCCCTACCGCGATGTGGCCGGAGGCGAAATCAGCGATTGTTGTTGGACTGAACTATGGGCCTGAAGTCGATCCGCGCGGGCTTTTGGCGGCGAAAAGCAAGGGCAATATCTCTGTCTATGCGCGCGGCAAGGACTATCACGCGATCCTGAAAAAGCGGCTGAAAGCGCTGGCGCGCCGGTTTGTTGAAGAGACAGGCGCGCAGGTGAAAGTGTTTGTCGACACCGCACCGCTAATGGAAAAGCCACTGGCGCAGAAGGCCGGGATTGGCTGGCAGGGCAAGCACACCAATCTGGTGTCGCGTCAGCTGGGGTCTTGGCTGTTTCTCGGCGTGATGCTGACCGATGCGGAACTTGAGCCGGATGAGGTTCACATCAATCGCTGCGGGTCTTGCACGGCCTGTCTTGATGCCTGTCCGACAAAGGCGTTTCCAGCGCCGTTCCAGATCGATGCGCGGCGCTGTATCTCTTATCTGACGATTGAGAATAAGGGCCCGATCCCGGAGGAGTTTCGTGCGCCGATGGGTAACCGGATTTATGGCTGTGATGAGTGCCTGTCTGTGTGCCCGTGGAATAAGTTCGCGCAGACCGCGAATGAAAGCGCGTTCTGGGCGCGCGCGGAGTTGAAAGCGCCGAACCTTGATGAGTTGGCGGCGCTGGATGATGCGGCGTTCCGCGAGGTGTTTTCAGGCTCGCCGATTAAGCGGATTGGGCGCAATCGATTCCTGCGCAATGTCCTGATCGCGATTGGGAATTCTGAGGATACATCGCTGATTGAAGGAAGCGTTCTGCCGCATCTGGATGATGAAGACGCGGTTGTGCGTGGGGCAGCGATCTGGGCACTGTCGCGCCTTGATATGGCCGTTTTTGAGCGGGAAAGAGCGCGTCGACTGGACCGTGAAGACGATGAGGACGTGCGCGGCGAATGGCTGAGGCAGGATCAGGCAGTGGTGGCCGCATAAAGCGCGCGCTCTGGATCGCGATCAAATTCGCGGCAGGGTTTTTCGTTACCGTGCACGTCTATGCGCTGATCCTGTTTTTTGCGCCGATCCCCGGGACGGCCAACATCGCCATACGCGCAATAGAAGGCGAGACGATCAAGCGGGACTGGGAACCGATTGAGCGGATATCGCCGCATCTCATACGCGCTGTGATCGCGGCAGAAGATGCGGGTTTCTGCCAGCATCGCGGGGTCAGCTGGATTGCGATTCAGGAAGCACTGGAAGAGCGGCGTGAGACAGGTCGAATGCGGGGCGCATCCACGATTACGCAACAGACGGCAAAGAATGTCTTCTTCTGGAATGGCGGCGGTTTGCCCCGCAAAGCCGGTGAGGCGTGGATGGCGGTGTTCATTGATGAATTCTGGGGCAAGAAACGAGTGATGGAAGTCTATCTGAATGTCGCCGAATGGGGCGACGGGATTTTTGGCGCAGAAGCGGCCGCACAAGCCCGGTTTGGAAAGTCAGCGGCGGATTTAACCGAGCGGGAGGCGGCGCTGTTGGCGGCTGTGCTACCCAGTCCTAACCGCTATCGCCTTGATCCGCCGGGGCCGTATGTGCGGCGACAGGCGGGGACCTATCAGGCGCGTATGCGCGTTGTAGACGGTGAGGGCTTGGCCGATTGTGTTCTGGATAAGCTCTATTGAGCTTAGGGTGAAAACTCTGAGATAAAAGCCAGTGCGACAAAGCTCATCGCGATCACGAAGCCCATCCAACCCCACCAAGGCGCAAAGCGTTCGCGCGGTGGAATGGGCGGGATCGGTGTTTGCAGGCTGGCCTCGTACTGATCCATCACGTCTGGCAAGCGTTTCAAACGGTCAGTGACCTGTTTCACATTTTCCAAGATCAATTTGCCAGCGCCCGCAGGGCCTAAATTCTTGCTGATCCAGTCTTTGACAATGGGTTCGGCCGCCGCCCAAATGTCGTGGTTTGGATCAATGTTTCGCGCGACGCCCTCGACCTGAACCATCGTCTTCTGAAGCAGAACCAATTCCGGGCGCAAATGCATGCCGAACGTGTGGGTGAAATCGAGGAGTTGGAGCAGCAAGCGACCCATTGAGACTTCGCTTGCTTCCTTGCCGTGGATTGGTTCGCCAACACTGCGCAAGGCCTGAGCAAAGTTGCCGACAGATTTATGCGCGGGGACATATCCGGCCTCAAAATGCACTTCAGCGATGCGGGTATAGTCACGGCGGATGAAGCCCCAGAGAATTTCTGCTAGAAAACGGCGTTCATTCAAGCCAATGCGGCCGATCAGGCCGAAATCCACCAGAGCGATCTTGCCTTCCGGCGTGACGATCATATTGCCTTCGTGCATATCGGCATGAAAGACACCATGGTGGATCGCATGACTTAGAAAGCCGCGCGTGACAGAGGTCGCAAGACTTTCACGATGAATATGAGCGCTGTCGAACGCACCGGGCGTTGTCATGGGCGTACCGTCGACCCAGTCGGTCGTCAGAACGCGCTTTCCGGTGCGGGTCCAATCGACGGTGGGAACCTCGAAATGACCGTCTTTGAGGCTCAACGCGCGCATTTCGTCGGCGCCACCTGCTTCAAGACGCAGATCGAGTTCTTTGATCATGCTGTCTGAGACGGCTTCGACGAATTTGATCGGTTCCAAGCGACGGCTTTCGGCGTTCACACGCTCGACTGTGCGTGCTGCCCGGCCCATCGCGCGAAGCTCTTTCGTGATCAGGGTTTCGACACGGGGACGTAGGATTTTGACCGCTTTCGGACCGTCGGGTGTTTCGAGTTTGTGGACTTGGGCGAGCGATGCGGCGGCAATCGGGTCGGACAGGTCTGGGAAGAGTATGGTCGCTTCTGTTTCAGTGAATTCGTCATTCAGCGCTTTGTGGGCGTCTTTCATGCTGAACGGTGGCAGCTTGTCTTTTAACCGCGAAAGATCGGTCGTTGTTTCAACCCCGAAGACGTCGGGGCGTGTGGCGAGGAACTGGCCGAGCTTGATATAAGCGGGGCCGAGTTTTTCCAGCGCTGTGGCGAGGCGCTCACCCTGACGGCCTTTGGTCTTACCGCCGAACAGCCTCAGCGTTTTACCCGCGAGCTTGGCAGGAAACGGAAGGCGCGCGTGGTACTCACCGGGCAGGATCACATCGTGGCGGGCGAGTGCCGTCCCTGCCCGCAAGAGGCGGGCGTAGTCTGCGAGGGCTTTGAACATCCTAGATCGCCCATCCAAAATGCAGAGCCGCGATCCCGCCGCTAAAATTCGTCACGCTGACATTTTTGAAGCCTGCGCTTTCGACCTCGGCTTTGAACGTATCCTGATCCGGGAATTGGCGGATGGATTCGACCAAGTATTGATAGCTGTCTTTGTCGCCGGTTACGACGCCGCCGACGCGCGGGATGACGTTGAAGCTGTAGGCATCATAAGCCTTTTGCAGCATAGGTTCGGTCATCTGGCTGAATTCGAGGACCGCGAGGCGACCGCCCGGTTTCAGAACGCGATAGAACTCCTTCAGGCCGGCAACACGGTCAGCGAAATTGCGGATACCGAAGCTGATCGTTAGGGCGTCGAAACTACGGTCGGGATAAGGCAGCGCGGTGCCGTCGGCGCAGACCCAGCTTAGGCGCTCGCCCCATTCGGCCGTATCATCGCGGGCTTTGCCAGCCTCCAGCATGGCGTCGTTGATATCGCAGACGATGGCCGTGGCTTCACGTGTATCCCCGCGGCGTTTTCCGGCGGCATCGGCCCGGCGCAGGAAAGAGCGCGCGAGTTCGCCAGTGCCGCCCGCAACGTCGAGATGGCACTCGCCCGGCTGTGGATTGAGACGGGTCATCGTGTCATGCTTCCAGAGGCGGTGAATGCCGACCGACATGAAGTCATTCATCACGTCATATTTCGAAGCAACCGAGCGGAACACGCCTTTGACGCGGTCGACTTTCTCGTCCGGCGTAACGGTTTCAAAGCCGAAAGTGGTGGTCTCTTGCTCGCTCATGCGAGGCATTTAAGCGCGAATGTCTTAATGGGCTATAGTGAGCGCTGTCGCGGATGGTCGCGGCCCTGCCCTATTTTGCCCGTATTTGGTGTGCAGTTTTTGAAACATGGGAGTGAGGAACAGAGCAATCGAGGCGTTTCGCGCCGTCGATGGAGATGCCAGAAACTGGCAGATCCTCGCTCTGTCGGGGCTGTTTTCGATTTCATTCCTGACCAGTGATTTCGGCGCAGAGCCGATCAATCTCGGCATGGCTGTGTTTGGCGCGATGGTGGCGCAGGCGGTTGGGACGGTTCTGACCAAGTCGAGCTTTCAGTGGAAATCCGCGCTGATAACGTCGCTGTCTTTATCCATCCTGTTGCGTGCGACCTCGCCCTGGTTATGGTTTGCAGCGGGGCTGATTGGCGTGGGACTGAAATTCGCCGTGCGGTTCAACGGCAAGCATATTTTCAATCCGGCGTGCATTGGGATTGTCGCGGTGATGCTGGTTTTTGGGCGCGAGGCCTGGGTGTCGCCCGGTCAGTGGGGGCAAGCTCCGCTTTTGGCCGGATATGCGCTCGCGCTAGCGGCTTTGGTTCTCTCAAGCGCGAAACGGTTGGACATCGCGCTTGGGTTTTTGGTGAGTTTTGCGGCGATCATGATTGGCCGTGCGATGTGGTTGGGGGATCCGCTGAGCATTCCGC
>JBCBCO010000132.1:0-5926 GCA_038630445.1 Pseudomonadota bacterium
ACATCTGATCCCAAATGAGATGCTGATCACCGATAAAGTTGTGAACTGGTCGTATTCGAATAAAGAAGTGCGCGTGAAACGCCGCTTGCGGGTCGAATATGAAAGCGATCTGCGCCAGGCGGTCGAACTGGTCATCGCAGGCGCAGCCGAAACGCCCCGCGTTCTTGCGAAGCCGAAACCGGCCTGCCTCGTCATGGAGTTCGGCGATGAAGCGATTGAGCTTGAGGTTCGCTTCTGGATCAATGATCCGCAAAACGGGGTGTCCAATGTCTCTTCCGCGGTGCTCTTAAATGTCTGGGATAAGTTCAGAGAAGCGGGCATCGACATCCCGCTGCGCCATGAGGATGTTCTGATCACGCCGGGGTCCACCCTGAAAGTTGAAATGGTCAAAGAGAAAAAGACGGACGACGCCTGACGCTACGTCATCACCAAATATCTCAAAAAAGTCATAAAAACCCTATTGACCACATCTGTAGTCATCAATATGACCACATTTGTAGTCAATAGAGGTGTCCCATGGCGCTATCTGTATCGCCCTCTGAATTAGAGATCATGAAAGTGATCTGGAAGCAGCCCGGCATTGGTGCGAGTGAAATTGCTAACGCGCTGGAAGACCGCAAGGACTGGAATATCCGCACGATCAAGACGCTGTTGGCGCGCCTCGTTGAAAAGGGCGCATTGGAGACACAGCAGGAAGGGCGGCGTTATCTCTACCGTCCTCTGATCAATCAAAATGACTATCGCAAGTCCGCTGCCGGTCAGTTCGTTGACCGCGTTTTTGGTGGTCGCGCTGCGCCGCTCGTCGCTCATTTAGCCGACGCACGCGGACTGACTAATCAAGATATAGAAGAGCTGGAAGACCTATTGAGGGAGCTGAAATCATGACCTGGACCGATCTTCACCCTTTCATTCAAGAAGCTGGAAATACAACGCTGGCCGTTGCCGCGCTCTGTATGCTCGTTCTCCTGATCCGGCGTCCTTTTGCTGAGCGATTTGGCGCCAAAGCCGCCTATGCGCTCTGGCTTGTCCCACTCGCTCGTTTTGTGATGCCGCCGCTACCCCATAACTGGTCGTTGAGCGGGTGGCTGGGTTTGAACAAGTCCGCCGAGCAGAGCTCATCTGTCCTCGCTGCACCTATCGAGGCCACGACAGCAGTCCCAGCACCAGCATCAGTTCCGGCGGAACCTGCTGCTGCCATGACCGAGGCAGCGCCCATGCAGGTCGATTTCATTCCGGCTGTCGGGCAAACCACCTCTGACAGCACGCCGTCGTGGTTCGCAACGGCCTTTGAAGCCTCACTCAGCTTTTTAGCTGCAAACTGGATCGGCCTTGCTGTGCTGGCTTGGGGGCTCGGGGCGCTTGTCTGGCTCGGTCGTGGTCTGCGCCGTCAGGACGTGTTTATGCGTCTCGCACGGACAGACTCAGAGCCTGCCCCGGCTGATGTTGTCGCAAACACCAAACTCATTGCGTCCGAAATCGGCCTGAAGCGCATTCCTGACGTTCGCGTGAGCCTGCTATGCAGCGGTCCGCTCGTAACGGGTCTTAAGAAGCCGGTCGTTTTGTTGCCGCTCTGGTTCAAGGAGGATTACACGCCTGCAGAGCGCCGCGACGCCCTGATCCATGAGCTGATGCACCTCAAGCGCAAAGACCTGTGGGCCTATCAGATCGCACGCATTGTCACCGCGACCCAGTGGTTCAATCCGCTCGCTCACATTGCGCTCTATGCGTTCCGCACCGATCAGGAAGCGGCTTGTGACGCCGATGTGCTGAAACAGAAATCTGTGTCCAAGGCCGATTACGGTCGGACATTGATCAAGGCCGCACGCCTTGCCCGCCCGTCGGATCGCCGTTTTGCAACGGCCAGTCTGACCCTTGCTCATCCTATAAAAGAAAGAATTAAACTGATGACCAAGCCTACTCCCACACTCCGCAGCCGCCTGACAGGCACCGCCATTGCCGGTGCGATCGGGGCCGGAGCGCTGTTTGTCACCGCATCCGCAGTCTCTAACGCTCAAGAATTGGAAGGCGGAAAAGAGACGTCTACGACCATCTTCAGTGATGACAGCCAAATCTCGATCACGATCGATGGTGAGACCTTCACCATGGACATGGGCGACCTCCCACCGATGCCAGCCATGCCGCCAATGCCAGCTATGCCGCCTATGGCCGGGTTGGATTTCTCCTCCGTCGATGGTCATTTCAATCTCAATATCGACACCGACAAGATGATCGCAGACGGTGATTGGGAAGCCTTTGAAGCGGCCATGGAAGCTTGGGGTGAAGAGATGGAGGCCTGGGGCGAAGCGTTCGAAGCCGATGGCGAGAATTTTGAAATCGCTATGGAGGCCTGGGGTGAAGAGATGGAAGCCTGGGGTGAAGATTTCGAAACCAGAATGGAAGCATGGGCGGAACAGGCTGAGCCTCAAATTGAAGCCTGGGCTGAAGAAATGGCTGAAAAGCACGAAGGCAAGACCTGGGTTCAATTCGATGATCGCGATCCTGAAACGCGCGACATCTCAGTCTCGAACTTTGACGAGGTCGAACTCTCCAGCGGCATGAAAGTGATCTACTCACAGGGACCAACAGCGAGTGTGAAAGCTGTGCTGACCCGCGGTGACTGGGATGACGTCAAAGTCGAAGTCGACGGTGGTACTCTGAGTGTTGGCCGCGCGGATAATAGCCGCTGGAATATGGGACGCGGCCCGATGGTCACCGTCTATGCGACGTCTACAGGGCTCGACACGATTGATATCTCGTCCGGGTCCAGTTTTGAGGGCGACCTGGTCGCGCAAGATCTCGAAGTCGATGCCTCAAGCGGTTCGAGCGTTTCGTTATCGGGAACCTGTGCCTCGATTGAGGTCGACGCCTCGTCCGGAACCAGCATCAGGGCTGGTAAGATTGAGTGCGAAGATGGCGTCGTCGATGCCTCCAGTGGATCCAGCGTGACAATCTATGCCTCTGAAGTTGCCGTGGCAGATGCCTCAAGTGGTGCAAGCGTGACAATTCTCGGCTCTCCCACAGATGTCGAAACCGACAAATCAAGCGGGGCCTCTATCCGCCTGAAATAGGATCGTTCAGGCCGGTTACCTCTATCCCCTGAACGCTAAGAGATGGCCTGAACATCTAAGCCCTGCAGGAAACTGCAGGGCTTTTCCTGCGTGCTTGCTTTTGCAAATGAGTTGCAAAAAGTACATTTAAGTGATCTGCTCTGCCCAAGGGAGGAACAGATCATGGATCAATCATCAGGACCTCGTCGCCGCGCCGCATTCGCGCTCGTACCGGGATTGGTGGCTTTCTCAATGGGGCAGACCGTTCTGTTTGCTGTTGCAGGCCCGGTCATCCGCGATATCGGTCTGTCTGAGTTTCAGCTTGGGATGATCGTATCAGCAGCCGCGGTGATGTTCATGCTCGCATCGCCAATTTGGGGCCGTCTATCAGACAGTTGGGGACGCAAGCGCGTGATCGTGTTCGGTCTGTTTACCTACGCCCTCACCAGCTTCGCTTTTGCTGCAGTGATGCAGATCGGCCTTCAGGGCACGTTTGCTGTCATTGCCATTTTTGTTTCACTGCTCGGGATCAGACTCCTTTACGCCGCCCTCGGGGCTGGCATTCAACCGTCTTCCGTGGCTTTGATGGCGGACTTGTCAGAGGAAAAAGACCGCTCGTCCGCTGTCGCGATTATTGGGGCCTCCTTCGGTTTCGGCATGATCCTGGGGCCTGCTGCAGCCGCGCTTCTGGTTGGCTTCGGTATTCTGACCCCGCTCTATGCAATCGCAGGCCTTGGTCTGGTTTTCGCGTTCATTGCAGCTTTTTTCCTCGAGGATCCCCCACCGCAGAATACGGGCGAAACCAAAGCGTCGAGCGTCGACTATGCCCGTTTGCTGCCCGTCATGTTGATCGCGATTCTACTCTTCACTGGCGTCTCAGGCATGCAGCAAACCATTGCCTTCTACGTGCAGGATTATCTGCAGGTCGACAGCGAGGAGGCTGCACGCATGACCGGGGTTTGCTTCGTCGCGATGGCAGTGGCGAGCCTTGCGGTTCAGGCCGGTGTTATTCAGGTTTTGAATCCGGGCGCTGAGACCCTGTTGCGGATTGGTCTCCCTCTAATGCTTGCCGGCGTTGCCATCTATGCGTTGCCGAGCGGATTCTGGCAGATCATCCTCGGTTGCGCGATTATTGGGGCAGGGTACGGCTTTGCGACACCGGGCATTATGGCGGCCGCGTCTGTTCGCTCTGATTCTGCATCGCAGGGGGCTTCGGCCGGGCTCGTACAGGCAATGATGGCGGGCGGATATGTGTTCGGTCCGCTCGCGGGCACGGCCGGGTATGAGCGGACCCCGCTCACTGCAGCGGTTATCGTTGCAGCCTGCGTCCTCGGCGCGATCATGATTGCCTACACGCTTCGCGCAAAACAGCAGGGTGAGCCTGTCGGAGACCCTGTCTGAATCAACCAAACAGACAGATCGACGCAGCATCAAAAGCGCGCATTGCGCGGTGCCATCCACGTGCCCAAATTTCTACGACGAGGAGCACACTATGGCTCGGTCGCAAACGCAAATTCAAGGCTCTATCCTGGCAGAAGACGCACCCGCTCGTGCGCGGTATTTCCAGGGCATCATCGACTATTACTCTGAGGCGGGAATGGATTACGAGCCTTGGAGCCGCCGCTTCAACATGCATTTCGGCTATTATCGCTGGGGGCTCAACCCGTTCAATCGCGAGCAAATGCTCGATGAGATGAACCAGCAGGTTCTCAATCGCCTCAAGATTGATCCCGTTGCCGACACGACGCTCGCTGATCTTGGCTGCGGCGTTGGGACAAGCGCCCGCTACGCCATCCGCACTCTACCAAACGCAGACGTTATCGCCGCCACGATCGTCCCTTGGCAGATTGAACTTGGTCAGCAGCTCTCTACCGATCCCCAGTATCAGGCCCGCCTCAGTTTCCGCCTTGCGGATTATTGCGACACGGGCCTGCCGGATAATAGCCTCGACGGAGCCTACGCCATCGAAAGCGCCTGCTACGATGAAGGCAAATCCAAGCGCGCCTTCCTGGCCGAGGCCTTCCGTATCCTCAAGCCCGGTGCGCGCCTCGCCGTCGCTGACGGTTTCACCAAAGGAACACGTCACACCAAGCTCTTCACCTATCTTTATCGCAAAGTCTGTGACGGTTGGGCGCTGCAGGATTTCGCCGGCATTGATGCCTTTACCGCCGCCTTGGAAGACATTGGCTTTGAAGATATCCGCGTTGAGGAAGCGTCATGGCGCGTTGCACTCAGCGTCGCTTATGTGCCTTGGGTGTCGCTTAAATACTTCTTCAAATCCATTTTCAGGAAAAAGTCGGACACACGCATCCAAAAAGGCCACTTCATCGCCCCCGTATACGGCGTCCTGATGGGCCTGCACCGCCGCCAGTATGGCTACCATATCGTCAGTGCTCGCAAGCCACTACACTTAGACTAGCTCACCAATCGAACGTCTTCTCTTGGCTGAATGATTTCAGGGCGTCCGAAATAGTATCCCTGCATATAATCGCAGCCTTTTTCGGCGACATAGTCGGCTGCAATTTCAGTCTCGATACCCTCGACGCAACATTTGAGCCCTAAATCTCGGATCAGGCGAATGGTCGCGTTCAAGACGTCATTGCCATTTGTGCCCTGTTGCAGGCTCTTATCCAATTTCACCTTGTCCAGAGGCAGCTTGTCCAACAATGACAGCGAGGAATAACCAGCGCCGAAATCATCCAGAACAATGGCGCACCCAAGCGCCTGCAACTCTGATAATGTGCGCACATTATCCTCCAAGTTGCGGAACGCGACATGCTCTGTGACTTCAATCTCAAGCCGCTCATACGGGAAATCAAACCGGGTCAGGCAGTCCATGAGACCCGTCACGAAATGAGCCGAAGACAGCTGCGATGGAG
>JBCBCO010000133.1:0-5806 GCA_038630445.1 Pseudomonadota bacterium
GCTGTTTCAATTCGGGCATCGCTGGCCGCTCCGTCTCTGGTGTTCTCTCATAAGGTCGCACAGTCCAGTTTGGATCTGGTAAACGCACGCCTTCCACGCGCGCCACTAGCAGGGAATGAAGCGCCTTTCCAGACGCGATAAGGCTTCTTTGAGCAGGTTCACCCCGATTAAAGACATAGGGTTCGCCAAGATGGGTTGTCGCGACGCCGCCTGCTTCGCTCACCATCAGCGTACCTGTTGCCAAGTCCCAGTCCGATTTTCTCCACAGGGTCAGCACAGCATCTGCGCGACCGCTCGCGACCCAGCACATCCGGATCAGCGTCGCGTTTGGCTTGGGATCAATCAGGCTCATATCCGGCCACGGGACAGGCCATGCGGGGTGCGTCAGCATGCCTTTATTGGTGATGATCCGGCAGCCTTCCTCGCGGCCACACGCCGAAACGCTCAGACGTTCACCATTCCGATACGCCCCTGCCCCCACGCGTGCCTCATAGAATTCATCCAAAAGAGGCGCATAGACCACGCCAGCCTTGCATTGCCCCCGCTCAAGCACGCCGACAGCGATGCACCAATATGGCTCACCTTTCATGAAGGCTCGCGTGCCATCGATCGGATCAACCACCCAGACCCGCTTTGCCAATCGCGTATCATTGTCGAGCGCGGTTTCCTCTGACAGCCATCCATAGTCCGGACGTGCCGTCATAAGACGCTCGCGGATCAGATTGTTCACGGCCAGATCGGCCTCGGTCACCGGGTGGCCTTTGGCTTTATCCCAAGCTTCCCAGTCAGCGCGTTTGAACCAGTCGAGAGCAAGTGCAGCCGCGGCGCGCGCTGTATCGCGCAGCGTGATCAGGTCGTCTATGTCAGCCTTATTCGCCTGCAATCGACATATCCTCAATCATAATCGAGGGCGCATCCCGGGTGCCCCTAAATTCCAGGTCTGACAGCGGGACTAAGCGCGCAAACATGCCCGGTAAGTCGCCCGCAATAGTTACCTCTGAGACCGGGTAGGCAATCTCACCCTTCTCAAACCAGAATCCTGCGACACCGACGGAGTAATCGCCGGTGTTCGGATTGATGCTCGGTCCGAACATGTCCTTGACGAGCAATCCGTTACCCGCCTGTTTCATGGCATCTTCCGGACTGAGGGCACCCGCTTCAATATAGGCATTCGATACGCCAACACCGGGAGAACCGCCAAATCCGCCGCTCGCATAACCATTCGGCTTTAGGCCGAGTTGTTTTGCGGAAGCGCCGTTCAGCAGCCAGCGTGTCAGAATTCCGTTTTCGACCAATGCCGTGCGTGCAACTGCACGACCTTCGCCATCATGCGTGCGCGAGCCCATGCCCCGCGCCCGGAATGGGTCATCGATCAGGTTCACGCCTTCAGCAAAGACCTGTTCGCCCATTTTATCTTTGAGGAATGACACGCCCCGCGCCACGCTAGGTCCACTAATCGCGGAGAGGAATGCTCCGATCAAACCACCGGACAGACGCCGATCATAAATCACGGTTCCAGTCTGCGTCTTGACCTTACGTGGTCCCAGTCGCGCAACAGTTCGCTCGCCTGCGATCCGGCCAATCTCAGTGGGCGAAGGCCGATCTTCAACGCGACGGACCGATCGGCTCTCATAATCACGTTCCATCGCACCATCGCGTTCAGCGACAGCTGCAAGACCGAGACCTGTCGATCCGCTCTTCTTATAGGCCGCAAACCCATTGCTCGCCGCAACCCAGCGCTCACTCTCGCTCCAGCCATTGCCGCAGCTTGAGACCTGTTTAACGCCGGGCACAGCCAGTGCTGCAGCCTCGGCTTCAGCGGCCTCACGTTCCAGAATATCGGCTGCAATCTCGCCATCACCGGTTAGGTCCAGCTCAGGCATATCGGTCGCTAAGTCATCTGCGGGGGCTAATCCGCAATAAGGATCATCCGGCACAGCGCGCGCCATCGCAACGCACCGCTCTGCAAGGGCTTTTAGTCCATCAATCGATGTATCAGATCCGGAAACAGACGCTTGGCTCTGTCCAAAAAAGCACCTCAGCGCGACGCCTTGGCTCTCGGAGCGCTCGACGCTTTCAAGCTCACCACCGCGAACTTCAACGCTCACCCCCTGAGATCGCCCGAAGGCAGCATCGGCGTCACTCGCTCCGGCTTTCAGGCAGGTATCTATCAAAGAGGAGAGGAGATCAGCGGAATTTGAAGTCATGTCTGTCATGCGCCTCACTTAGGCCTGCGCGCCCATGCTGCAAAGCCCTCTCATGCGCCATCTTGACCACAACGCGCCAAAGCCGCAAATCGAGATCCATGTCAGAGATCAAACCTATCCACATTATCGGCGGCGGCATGGCAGGCTCAGAGGCCGCATGGCAGGCCGCGAATATGGGCGTGCCCGTTATCCTTCACGAGATGCGCGGACCGTACAAAACCGACGCGCATCAGACAGACAGCCTTGCTGAACTTGTTTGCTCAAACAGCTTCCGCAGCGACGACCACACGATGAACGCCGTTGGTGTCCTGCACGAGGAAATGCGCCGTGCGAATGGTATTATTATCCCAACCGCGGACAAGCATCAGGTCCCAGCGGGCAGTGCTCTCGCCGTTGACCGCGAAGGCTTCGCTGAAGCTGTGACGGCTAAGCTAGAAGCACACCCCCTCATCACCATCGTGCGCGAACAGATTACCGATCTTCCGCCGGAAGACTGGGACAGCGTGATTATCGCGACCGGTCCTCTGACTGCCGTTCCACTGGCTGAGGCCATCCGCAAACACACAGGCGAAGATGATCTTGCCTTCTTCGATGCCATTGCGCCGATTATCTATCTCGACAGCATCGACATGGATAAAGCTTGGCGCCAAAGCCGCTATGATAAGCCGGGTCCGCACGGCGAAACCAATGCCTATATCAACTGCCCGATGGATGAGGCGCAGTATAATGCCTTCCTCGACGCACTGATCGACGGCGAGAAAACCGAGTTCAAGGACTGGGAGAAAGATACGCCTTATTTCGAGGCTTGTCTTCCTATTGAAGTCATGGCGGAACGAGGTCGTGAAACGCTGCGCTATGGCCCGATGAAACCTGTCGGCCTGACCAATCCCCACCAGCCAGACGTAAAAGCTTACGCCATCGTTCAGTTGCGCCAAGACAATGCGCTTGGTACGCTCTGGAATATGGTTGGATTTCAAACTAAATTGAAATACGGCGCGCAGACGGAGGTCCTACGGATGATCCCTGGCCTCGAGAATGCGCAATTCGCACGCTTAGGTGGCATCCATCGCAACACCTTCATTAATTCCCCAAAACTGCTTGATGATCGCTTGCGCCTCAAATCCATGCCGCGCATTCGGTTTGCCGGACAGATCACCGGTGTTGAAGGCTATGTCGAAAGCGCTGCGATGGGTCTGCTCGCGGGGCGCTTTGCAGCCGCTGAGCGTTTAAATAAACCTATGAATGTTCCACCGCCTACGACCGCTTTAGGTGCACTCATCACGCATATCACAGGCGGCCACCTCGAAGGCAAAGCCACGTTCCAGCCCATGAACGTCAATTTCGGCCTGTTCCCACCAGCTGATCCGGATGAAGTCCAGACTAAAGACTCTGAAACTGGAAAACGCCTGCGCGGCAAAGATAAGGGCCGCGCGAAAAAGCGCGCTCAAGCGGCCCGTGCGCTGCGCGATGTCGACATTTGGTTGAGAAAGCAGGAATTGGTTGCAGCCTAAATCTCTTTTACGAGGTCCGGATAATTGTTCAGCACATTGCCAACTTCCGGCCTCACAGGCCAAGCCTTCAACTCCTCCGCCGCCCATGGCTCAAACAAGTCATCCACTGCCCCCGATCGCGGGTCCAGCCAACGTGCATAGTCGTCTTTCCCAATGATGACAGGCATCTGCGTCGCGATACCCGCAAGGACGTCATTTGGCTGCGTGGTCAGGACCGAAAAGCTCTCCAGAACGCTGCCATCGATCAGCGCGGTATCCCAAACCCCTGCGAGGCAAAGCCAATCCTGATCGTGTCGCCCGACCGCAAAAGGCGTTTTGCTTTTCGCCTCGCCTGCCCAGACATACCATCCACTAACCGGGACCAGACATCGCCAATGACGAAAGGCACCGCGATAGACCGCTCTGTCTTCAGCTTCGCAGACCGAGACATTTATGCCTGAAAATTTTCGCTCATTGATTGGCTTCGTCCACCAACTTGGCACCAAACCCCAAAGGCAGGGCGCAAGCTCAATACAGCGCCGCTCGCGTTCCCATCGAATAACAGGATGCACGGTCATAGGCGCAGCATTGTAGTCGGCCTCAGGCGCTTCAATTTGCGGTGGCGGGATAAGCTCAGGACATCGGGCCTGGTAAGCCTCCCAACCGATCTCACGTCGCCAAAACCGCCCGACCATCAAGCCTGCTCAGCTGCCAAGACCGCGCGCAAACCTTCTCGATAGGTTGGATAGACCGGCCGCCATCCTGTCAGCGCTTTGAGTTTCGCATTGGAAACGCGTTTGCACTCGGCGTAGAAACTGCGGGCCATGTCAGACAATTCAGCCTGCTCAATCGGTACGCCCGGCGGCATATCAAGGCCCAATAATTCGTAGGCAAATGCTGTCACATCCTGTGGCGGGGCGGCTTCCTCATCGCAGAGATTGAATACGCCTGACATACCGCTTTCAATTAGAGCAAGAAGCCCCCGCGCAATATCATCGCGGTGTGCGCGGCTGAAGACCTGACCCGGTTTGATGATCTGACGCGCCCGTCCATCGCGAACCCGATCGAATGGGCTGCGTCCCGGCCCGTAAATTCCAGGAAGGCGCACAATGCGCACATCTGAACGTGCGCTCAGCCAGCCTTCTTCTGCGATCACACGCCGTTTGGCCCGCGCAGATCCTGGAGCAACAGGCGTCCACTCAAACGCCCAACCACCGCCCAAATCGCCATAAACTCCGGTCGTAGACAAATAGGTCACGCTTTTGGCCGGCGTCGCATACGCTCCAATAGCAGCCAAACCCGGACACCCAGCCTCGCCAGGCGCAGCCGAGACAACAACGTGGGCGTGATCGACTGCAGCCCTCAAGCCCACTCCATCTTCAACCGAAACAGGTGAGATGTGGGCAGCTTGAAGCCGCACTCGGCTTTCCTCAGAGCGATACGTTCCAATCACCTCGCCGGGCCACATACCTGCCAAAGCTTGCGCCACATAGCCCGGCCCAAACAGGAACAGCTTGTCTGAAGCTTCTGTCATTTGCGCTTCTCTCTTACCGCTATTACGCCGATACCTAGTGTCCCAATGTCGAGTTTGTCCATGTCTCTGACCGCCCTAGCCCTGTTCGCTCTCCCGTTAAGTCAGACAGCCAGTGCTGATATCGCGGCCGCTGAGCAAGAACGTCTCAATGCCTGCATCGAACTGGTCGAAACCAATCCTCTCGCAGCCTATGAGGATAGCCTCGCCTGGCTTGGCAATGGCAATCGCCCCCGCGCGCGATATTGTAATGCGATTGCCCTGCTTGGCATGGAGCATTTTGAAGAGGGTGCGGCTCGTCTCGAGGCTTTGGCCAATGCGCCGGACGCGATCGCGCTCGAAGACCGCGCGCTCTATATGGCGCAGGCTGGCAATGCATGGCTGACCTCCGGCTATCCAGACGCTGCGGTGACAGCACTATCGGAAGCGATCAAGATCGACCCCCGCAATGGTGATTACTATAAGGACCGCGCGACGGGTTATCTCGCGCTTGAGCAATGGTTTGAGGCGATTGATGATTTGACAGCCGCACTTGATTTCCAGCCCAGTGATCCGGATGCTTTATCGCTAAGGGCACG
>JBCBCO010000134.1:0-5771 GCA_038630445.1 Pseudomonadota bacterium
GGTCTCATTTGGTTCTTAACGCGCCCCGCTCCCCCACTTGAACCCGGGCCGATTATCACACTCAGCCAAGGCGACATTCAGGCTGGTCTTGATCGCGATAATCCCGACATTCTGCAAATCAATGGCATCCCGTTTGCGGCCCCACCTGTTAACGAGCTGCGCTGGCGCGCGCCGCAAGCCCCTATGAACTGGGAAGGTGTTCGCGATGGGACGCAATTCGGCGCTGAATGCTTTCAAAACAGGACCGGCTCTGGTGAATTCCTCAACGATCTTCTGAACGGTATGGGGCTGAACATGGTTGAGCGTCACATCGCGACCGTGGTTTTAGAGAACGCACCCGAACCAGCGGAAAGCGAGGACTGCCTATTTCTGAATGTGCGCACAGCAAATCTGAATGGAGACACACCACTCCCTGTCATGGTCTGGATACACGGCGGAAGTCACCAGACCGGCTCTGGTTCGATGGATATCTATCAAGCCAACGGACTTGTTGAGAAAGGCGTTGTCCTCGTCACGATCAATTACCGCCTCGGCGCACTTGGATATCTGGCCCACCCGGCTCTCAGCGCCGATGACCCGCGCGGCATCTCTGGAAATTACGGCCTGCTGGATCAAGTCGCAGCTTTGGAATGGGTTCGTGATAACATTGCGGACTTCGGCGGTGACCCTGACAATGTCACAATTTTCGGCGAGAGCGCGGGCGCGCAATCGGTCACTGAGATCATGTCCACACCGCTTAGCGAAGGCCTCTTCCATAAGGCGATCCTGCAAAGCGGCGCATCCACTTACAACGCGAATGGTCTGACAACCGCGATTGAAGGCCGGATGACGATGCACGAAGCTGGCGTAAAATTCCTCGAAGGCTTGGCCGATGAGGACGCGATGGCTGCCGATCTCCGCGCAATCTCACCGGCAGCAATGGTCCAGCGCGCCAATGACACACCAGAACTTGGCGGTTATCGCTTGCCGACCGTTGACGGGCTCGTCATTCCCACACTGATGGGTGAAGCTATTGGGTCTGGCCAAATCCACAACGTCCCAATCCTCGCAGGATATAATGCTGCTGAAGCGACGCTCTTCTACGGTGATATTCAGCGCCCGACCGTGATCGTACCCAGCTTTCCAGAAGGCCATGATGAACGCCTTGCTTACATGCAAGACGTTTACGGACCAGAAGACGCTGCAACACTGATCGCAGCTTACGGCCTCGCAGACCCCGAAACCCGGGTCAACGGGGAAGAGGATATGCTCGGTGACGACCTATTTGGCGTCCACATGCGCTATCTCGCTAAATCCAATGTCGCTCAGGGGGAACCGACTTATCTCTATCATTTCACCCGCGTCCCGCCGTCGCCAAAACAAACCCTTGGCGCTTTCCACGCGAGCGAAATTTTCTTTGTCTTCAATAGCCATAGCCCGCTTGCAGGTCTAACGGATGAAGACAAAGTCCTGACGGATACCATGGGGGCGTATTGGACAAATTTTGCGAAGACCGGCGACCCTAATGACACCGATCTCCCGGAATGGCCGCTCTACGCCTCGGACACAGATCTCTGGATGACGTTCAATCCGTCCATCGAGGTCAAATCTGGAATCCGGGCAGAGAAACTAGACGCAATGGAGCGTGCAATGGTCACGCGCATTGAAGACGCGTCCTCAATGATCAATCCGCAACCGGAACCCGAAATCCAGCCCGGGTCAGGCGGTGAGGAGGTCTCGACAGATCGCTTCCAGCCCTAACTGATCGACCTCATCAAAAGCATCTGTCTGCTCGCTATCCACATCGAGAACGGCGGCGAGCTTTCTGTCTGAACCAAAAACCGGAACCACAATCTCTGAATTGGTTCGACTGTCACAGGCAATGTGGCCAGGAAAGGCATGCACATCAGGCACAATAATCGTCTCCTGACGTGTCGCACACGCCCCACAAACCCCACGTTCAAAAGGGATACGTAAACAACCAAGTGTCCCCTGATAGGGCCCAACGACAAGCTCACCCGCTTTCAATGGGTCAACCACATAAAACCCGGTCCAGAAAAAGAGCGGACGAAAAGCCTCCGCCAAGAGACAGGCAGCGCTAGCATACCGCGCGGGCAGATAAGTCTCTCCGGCAATAACAGCATCGATCTCAGCCTTCACTTCCGCATATTTAGCCGCCCGGTCCATGATCTCGCCTTGTTTCTGCCAAGGCGCTCATATCGGATATGCAAAAGCACCACGCAAGAGGGCATAGACGAGAGCCTAAGCCTCTGAAATAACACTTTAAGTGAGAGAGGGAATTGAGTGACGCGTTTCGGGGGACTTTTACTTGCGGTTTGCATGCTGCTCAGCAGCATAGCGGCGGCGCAAGACGAAGGTCCAATCATCAACGAGCCTTTCAAAGATGACTTTGAAAAACGATTAGCGATAGATGATGATCGCCTTGATAGAGCCCTTCAGGGCCTTGACGGAAACGATCTGCAGACTGAGCGCCCGATACGGGAAGCAGACCCTCTGCCTCGTCGCCGCGAAAGAAGGCAGCGCTCAAATAATGCTGTCAGCCAGTTTTTTGCTAACATCTTCAATGCCATCGGACCGATTTTGGGTTGGGGTCTAGTCGTCACAATCGCTGTGCTAATCCTAATGGCGCTTTACTACATGTTTGGTGACAGTCTCAGCCTGCGCCGACAAGAGAAGCCACCCAAAACGGGCAAAGCGATCTCTATCGCGCCGAACCTCATGCCGGATGAAGCTGCCGCTCGCGCACTCTTAGGAGATGCAGAAACCCTCGCGAATGAAGGCCGCTTTGCCGAGGCAGTTCACGCCCTTTTGTTCCGGTCGATCGACCTGATTCAGGAACGACAGCCAACAGTGGTGAAGCGGTCCCTAACTGCCCGTGAAATCGGTCAGCTCGGCGGGCTACCAGATCTCATCCGTACCGGTCTGTCTCCAATCATTCGCATTGTTGAGCGCAGTTACTTCGGTGGCCGCGATGTTGATGAAACGGGTTGGAACGAAGCGCGCGACGCCTATCGTAGCTTTGCCTTGAAAGAGGCTGCGGCATGAGTGAGCGGATTAAATCAGCTAGCAACCCGTTCTCCGGTGTCGTCGTCGCACTTATGGTCGCCATCGGCCTCATCAGTTTCACAGCAGCGTTCGCCTTAATGGGCTGGGCGCCGGAACTCGCCGACAAAAGCCGTGCGGGAGAACATCCTTATTCGACCTCAGCTATAGGCTATCAGGGACTGACGCGACTCTTGGAAGCCGACGGACAAGATGTTTCAATCACCCGAACAGCAGATGATCGAACCTATGCAGCGGGTCTGTCGATCATCACCATTCCACGTTTTGGCTTCAACCGTCTTGATGATTTTGATGTCACGGAGGTATCGGAACCCGTCCTCTACGTCCTGCCGAAATGGCGTGGTCGGATTAATCGGGCGAAACGCAGCTGGCATGACGATACCAATCTGCTGGCGCGTGAAGATGTCCAATCGCTGTCTGAATCTTTTGACGAAGACGCAATTATATGGCGGCTCCGCAATCCCGGTTCCATTGAAACGCCCTTCGGCCCCGTAAATCCGAACTTCGAAAATGAAATGCAAGTGATCCGTAGTGACACGCTCATCCCGGTCATAGAAACCTCAAGCGGGCAGCTTCTATCACGCATGGCTGGCACGCAAATTTATATCCTATCGGATCCAGACGTGCTGAATACGTTCGGTCTTGCACGTCGCGAGAACGCTCGCTTTGCGCTGGGCTTAATTGAGTTTCTAAAACCTTATGAAAGTGCGCCGATTACATTGGACGCAACCATTCACGGCTTCGAGCATACGACAAATCTGCTCAAGGCGATATTCGATGTTCCCTTCCTAGGCGCGACCGCTATCGCTTTCGCCACGATGCTTCTGATTGGCTGGGGCGCCTCTATCCGTAGCGCACCTCCTATCCGTGAAGGCCGCGCGATCGCTTTTGGAAAACAGGCTTTAGCGGACAGCAGCGCAGGTCTAATCGCCATGGCACGCCGCGAGGGGGGGATGGCGCCGGGCTATCTTTCTGCAGCGCGACGCTCCCTTATCCGCCAGCTCGGTTTACCCCGAACGACAGATGATGAGACTTTGGAGCGAACCCTAAACGCTTTGGCCAAACAACGCGGCCAGGCTGATACGTTCGATAAACCGGCCGTCCCCCTCACAAAGCCCGCGCGAAGCCGCGAAGACCTGACAGAAAAAGCCCGTCAACTCTGGCGCTGGCGCAAGGAGATCACTCATGGAGATCAGTAGCATTAAATCCATCGCTGGGCGCATCCGCGAACAAGTTGCCAAAGGTGTCGTGGGGCAGGATGAAACCGTGGACCTCATGCTAACGGCATTATTCAGCGCAGGTCATATCCTGCTCGAAGGACCACCGGGAACCGCAAAGACGCTGCTGACGCAATGCTTCTCTGCAGCCATTAAACTCGACTTCGGCCGCATTCAGTTCACCCCAGACCTCATGCCCGGCGACGTGCTTGGAACGAACTTGTTCAATTTTCAAAGCAATGAATTCACCCTGACCAAAGGCCCGATCTTCACCGATATTTTGCTCGCCGATGAAATCAACCGGACGCCCCCGAAAACACAAGCGGCGCTGCTTGAGGCCATGCAAGAGCGTAAAGTCACAATCGACGGTGATACTTACTCACTCAACCCACAGTTCACCGTTATTGCGACCCAGAACCCGATTGAACAGCAGGGCACCTATCCCCTACCGGAAGCACAACTGGACCGCTTCCTGTTCAAACACATCCTCGCCTACCCCAGCCGCGACGAGGAGCTCGCCATCGTCTCGGGGCACGGCAATCGCACGGGCATGAAAACCGCTGAGGCGTTTGGCGTAGAAGCAGCGGTCACAGCAGAAGAACTGACAGATGCGGTCGACAGCGTCTCTCAAGTCCGCGTGCAAGACGACATTGTCGCCTATATCGTAGATATCATTCGCGCGAGCCGGGAAACGCCAGCTTTGACAGTCGGTGCCAGCCCCCGCGCGGCTGCCGCGCTTGCCGCCGCAACGCGCGCTCGGGCGGCTCTGGACGGACGCGACTATGTTGTACCCGACGATGTCAAACACCTCGCCCTGCCCGCTTTGCGTCATCGCGTCATCCTCTCGCCCGCCGCAGAAATTGAGGGCCGCACCACTGATGAAACGCTAAATGCCATCATCGAACAAACGGTTGCCCCTCGATAGGGTTAAGACTTCATGATTGCTCCAACCCTCCGTGCAATACTGCTCATGCTAAAAGGCTTGCCGGTTCTGCTTTTCATAGCTGTTGCAGCGCCATCTTTATGGGTTATCAGCGCGGCATGGATTGCGGGCCTGGCCGGGCTTTTATTCGCAGATATCATCCTTGCAGGACGTATAGCGCACGTCGAGATTGAGACGGATGCGCCCGCCATTTTGTACACGGAAAGCGAAGACCCGGTTCACCTCACACTGACCTATGCTCAAGGCCCGCGCCCATCACGCGTCAATGCGTTGCTGGAAACCAACGACCTGCTGGAAGCACCTGAACCGACAGAGCTTCGCGGTTGGACGGGGCGCAGTCACTCATGGTCGGTGCCGCTACAGCCTTTACGGCGCGGCGAAGCCCGCTTAACGCGGCTTTGGCTGGATTGGACAGGCCCGCTCGGTCTCGCTCGGCTCCGTAAAATCATGCCGCTAAACCACGCCGTCCCAGTCTCCCCAAATACACGCTGGGTGCAGCAAGAAGCGGTCCGTCTCTACACGCGTGATGCCGATTTCGGGATCAAGAT
>JBCBCO010000135.1:0-5612 GCA_038630445.1 Pseudomonadota bacterium
CGGAGCAGTATACGGCCATTCTGGAGGGTGGGGATAAGTTTTTGGATTCTCAATGCTGGTGGGGGTCTAGGTGGGGGATAGGGGGTAGTTTTGAGAGGTGTCCCTGCTCTCTCATTCACGCTCCCCACGGCTTGCGCCGCCCTTCGGCCCGACCGTAGGGACCGTGGGGTCCATCTCTGGACCTCTCCACGAAGACGATAGGATCTGCGGAGGTTGGGGTGGGGCGCAAAGTTTGCGCCTGTTTCTTGAAGCACCAGCAGGAGATGGGCCCTTATCAAGTCCAAGGGCGACGCTCCAGGGTCAGCGTAAGCGCTGCCGTGGAGAGCGTAACGGATGGACGGGCGCATTAATGAGCGTGCGTCAAATGTAATCTAGAGGCCTTGGCGCATAGGTATGTTACGAGATCTTACGCTTCCCGCAGAATGTATCCCACTCTTGGGAAATGAATGTGGACATTATCCACTTTTGGATCGTTGCGTGCGATGATGACGCGCTCAGCATTAGCAACGACCAGCTCCCCCTCGACCCAATCCTGCGCATAGTCATCTGGGGCGACGGCGACGCGGTCGCCCGGTTCAAAATCGCGCAGATCTTGCGATGCTGAAGCAGGCTTCAAGCGCGGCGCTGAATTGTAAGCAATCGACAAGGCGTCTTCGCCGCTGATCTCTTCCGGCGCTTGACCCTTGTAATCTTTCAATCGCTGATACCAGCTCTTGGTCAGAGGCGCGTCCTCAAAACAGCGCGCGAGGAAATCAGGCACGTTCCTTTCAACAAACCATGGGTTCATGAAGGCCTGAACGTCAATGAGGCCAGGTTTTGTCCCAACGATCCAGTCGCCTGTGCCGGCGTGACGGCCACCATCGAGGCGTTCTTCAATCCACATCAGCTGGGTGCGCCACTGATCGCGCAGGAAGGGAGCCGCGGCTTTCATGACCTCAATATCGAACGGGCGCCCTGACATTTTCGTGCGGTCGTCGATGAACTCCTTGGGCATCATATGGCCGACTTCGGCAAAGATCACGCCGACTGAGGTCTGGAACCATTTTCCATCCACCCAAGCGCCCACAATTTTGTTGAGCCCCTCATGACCCGGCAGGTTCAAGAGCGGGATTTTATTGCGGCGCTCCAGCTCGACCAGCATGAGTTGCGTATCGCAATACACATCAGCACCGATCTGCATCACAGGCGTACGACGATAACCGCCCGTAAGCGGCGTCAGATCCGGTTTCGGCATGATGGAGGGAATTTCAACCGCCGCCCACGCGAGATTCTTCATCCGCAAGGCCAGCCGAATTTTCTCTGAAAAGGGTGAGCGGTCGAATTGGTGAAGAATAATCGTTTGCGCGTTGGCCATTCGTCAGTCTCCCCAGACAACTCCCGCCATTGTGCGGAAATTGCCTGAGAAGGGAAGAGCAAATTATATTTTCGCCAAAGCCTGCTCTAGATCGGCAATAATATCTTCGGCATCCTCAATCCCGACAGACACGCGCACCGTATCCGGCGCAGCGCCAGCCGCAGTTTTTTGCTCATTGGACAGCTGACTGTGCGTGGTTGAGCTCGGGTGAATGATCAGGGATCGCGTATCACCAATATTCGCCAAATGGCTGAATAGCGTGACTTCCGAGACGAGTTTCACACCCGCCTCATGTCCGCCTTTCAGGCCGAACGTGAACACAGCCCCTGCCCCGTTTGGACAATATTTGCGGCCGCGTTCATAATACTGATCGCCGACCAGACCGGCATATTGCACCCAGCTGACTTTCTCATGACCTGACAGAAATTTCGCAACCGCTGTCGCGTTATCGCAGTGCTTGTCCATGCGAAGTGGCAGGGTTTCACACCCCGTCAGGATCATAAACGCATTGAACGGCGAGAGCGCAGGGCCAAGGTCGCGCAGGCTGAACGCGCGCGCAGCAATCGCGAACGCAATGTCGACCTCTGCGCCATCGGGGCCAAGCGGCAGCGCGCCAAACCCTTCTGCAAAGTTCAGGTCATTATAATAGGCCTGCGGCGTCGCCATCGTCGGATACTTGTCCGCATGGGATTTCCAGTCGAACTTGCCGCCGTCGATCAAGATTCCGCCGATTGAATTGCCATGCCCGCCAATGAACTTGGTCAGTGAGTTCACGACGATATGCGCGCCATGGCTGAGCGGCTGGCAGAGATAGGGCGAGGCCATCGTATTATCGACCATATAGACGACGCCATGCTTCTCAGCGATGGCCGCTATGGCTTCGATATCGGTAATAACGCCGCCGGGATTAGCGAGACTTTCAGTGAAGATCACTCGCACGCTCTCATCCATAGCGGCCTCAACCGCGTCGAGATCATCCATGTCGACGAACTCAACATGCCAGCCGAATTTCTTGAAGGCATGCCCAAGCTGATTGATCGATCCGCCATAAAGCTGCTTTGCGGCGACGATCTTTGTGCCCGGCTCCATCAGGACGTGGAAGGCCAGCATTTGTGCGGCATGGCCAGACGCTGTCGCGACGCCCATCGTCCCGCCTTCGAGATTGGCAACACGCTCTTCGAGCGCACCCGTCGTCGGATTGCCAAGGCGCGTGTAGATATTGCCGAACTCCTGCAGCGCGAACAGTTTTGAGGCGTGCTCGGCATCCTGAAACACAAAGCTGGTCGTCTGATGGATCGGTTGCGCACGTGATCCTGTCACGGGGTCCGGGGCGGTTCCAGCATGCAGGGCGCGGGTGGAAAATCCTTGGCTCATAATCTCGTCCTTTTTGGGTCTGTCTGTAACGGGTCGCGATAAGGTCTAGACCTTTTGCCCGTTTTGCCTAGCTTTGCCGCGTGAAGAGACGGATTAGCCGTCCTAATAATGTGGGAGTTGAAACGATGTTGGACGTAAAGGCGATGCCGCATGTGGCGGATATACCGGGCTATCAGGCCGACGTGCGCGGCGATGAGGTCGCCTTCTGGTACAAAGAAGAAGAAACAACCTTCGCCCAGCTTGAGGCGCGGTCCAACCAAGTCGCGAATGGTCTGATTGCGCTCGGCGTAGAAGCCGATCAGCGCGTCGGGTATCTCGCCAAGAATACCGCCGTCTATTACGAGCAAATGTTCGGCTGCGCCAAAGCCCGTGCGGTCATGAATGGCGTGAACACTCGCCTCGCTGCACCGGAAGTCCAGTTCATTCTCTCTGACGCGCAAGTCCGCGTCCTGTTTGTTGGACCTGACTGGTTCGACATGATTAGCGAGATTAAGGATGAGTGCCCGCATCTGGAGCATATCATCACGGTCGAAGGCGCACACGAGGGCTGGCCGGAATATACGCAGTGGCGTGACGCTCAGGATACGACCGCGCTTGATCTCGAAACACACGAAAATGATGACGTGATCCAGCTTTACACATCCGGTACAACAGGATTGCCCAAGGGTGTGATGCTGACCAATGGTAATTACAAAGCGTTCTTTGAGCAGGCGGGTATGCTGGAATGGTCAAGCTATGGCGTTGGCGAGGCGGTGATGAATGCAATGCCGCTCTTCCATGTTGCGGGCGTGAATGTTGGGATCCTTGCGACCGCTCAAGGCGCGAAAACCGTCGTTCTGCCGGAGATTGATCCGACAGCCATCCTCGATCTGGTTGAAAGTCAGGAAATCGTACACGCGTTCTGGGTGCCTGCCGTGATCCTGATGCTGTCCATGCATCCAACCTTCAAAGACCGCGACTATTCCAAACTGAAACAGGTTTTCTATGGCGCGAGCCCGATTGCCGAAGACCTGCTGCGCACGGCTGTGGACGTTATGGGCGCACGGTTTACGCAGCTTTATGGCCTGACAGAGACGGTTGGTGCCGGCACCTTCCTGCCGCCTGAAGCCCACGACCCTGCGTGGGGCAAGCTGCGCTCCTGCGGTGTGCCTTGGCCCGCCGCTGTTGTGCGCTGCGTCGATGGTGAGGGCAATCCGGTTCCCACCGGCGAGGTTGGCGAGATTGTTATCAAGTCAGGCTTCATCATGAAGGGGTACTGGAACCGCCCGGAGGCCACAGAAGACGCCATCAAGGACGATTTCTTCTACACTGGCGACGCGGGCTATTTCGACGAAGACGGCTTTCTCTACATCCATGACCGCGTGAAGGATATGATCGTCTCAGGCGGCGAGAACGTCTATCCGGCCGAGGTTGAAAACGCCATCTTCGGCCATCCCGCCGTCGCAGACGTCGCTGTAATCGGTGTCCCAGACGAAAAATGGGGCGAAGCGGTCAAAGCAATCGTTGTCGCGAAAGAGGGCGAGAACCCAAGCGCGGAAGACATCATCGCTTGGGCACGCGAACGCATCGCTGGCTACAAACTCCCGAAATCGGTCGACTATATTGACGCCCTGCCCCGCAATCCGTCAGGCAAAATCCTGCGCAAGGACCTTCGCGAACCCTATTGGGAAGGTCAGGAGAGGCGCGTCAGTTAATGAGTGACGACCCGCACGGGGTCCATGACTTCGTCTACGATCCCCGCAATGCAGACATCAAAGTCTCCATCAATGGCGAGCTTAAGCATCGCGATGAGGCGAGCGTTTCTGTGTTCGAAAGCGGCTACCTGCTCGGCGATGGTGTGTGGGAGGGCCTGCGCGTTCACAAGGGAGGCATTGCTTTCTTACCCGAGCATTTCAAGCGGCTTTATGCGGGCGCCAAGACGATTGATATGGATATCGGCATAACGCCGGATGAACTTAAGCAGCGCCTGTTCGACTGTCTCAAAGCGCAGGGTATGACCGACGGCGTGCATATCCGACTGATGGTCACGCGCGGGATCAAAAAGACGCCGTATCAAGGGCCGCGCTTTACGATCACAAAGCCGACGATTGTGATTATTCCAGAATACAAATCGCCCGTCCCGGAAGTGATTGAAAAGGGTGTCTCCTTATTCACCGCCCATGTGCGCAGAACAGGCCCGGCCGAACAGGATCAGAAACTCAACTCCCACTCAAAACTCAATTGTATCCTCGCCTGCATTCAGGCGGACAAAGCAGGCGCGGATGAGGCGCTCATGCTGGATCCGGACGGCTTTGTTGCGACCTGTAATTCAACCCATTTCTTTATTGTGCGCGATGGGGAGGTCTGGACCAGCCCGCCAGATTATTGCCTTGGCGGGATCACGCGCGGGAACATTATCCGGGTTTGTCGCGAGAACGGCATCCCAGTCTTCGAGAAACGGTTTTCGCTGTTTGATGTCTATTCCGCTGATGAGGCCTTCATCACAGGCACCTTTGCGGGAACAACCCCTGTTCGAGAGGTGGATGGACGGGTTCTGGCCTCCATGAATGGTCCGCTCACGCAGCGCCTATCAGCGCTTTATAAAGACCTCATCGAAACCAATCTGACGCCCATCTCATGAGCCTGCGTATCGCGATGTGGTCCGGGCCGCGCAATATGTCGACGACCATGATGCGCAGTTTCGGCTCGCGCGCAGATACAATGTGCATCGATGAGCCGTTTTATACCGCCTATTTGAAAGCCTCGGGCCTCGTGCATCCGATGCAAGACGAGATCATGGCGAGCCAATCCAGCGATCCATCCGTTGTGGCGAACCAGATGAGAGCGTCTGATCCCAACCACGCCATCATCTACCAGAAGCATATGACCCATCACATGGTCGATG
>JBCBCO010000136.1:0-5574 GCA_038630445.1 Pseudomonadota bacterium
GGCGCGGTTAGCATGGGATGATCTTGGTTTGAACAGGGCGACGGATAAATTTGAGCCGATCTGGGTCGCAGGCTTCATGTCAGGGACGTCCCTTGATGCGGTTGATGCTGCGCTCCTCCTGACGGATGGAGAGCAAGTTCTGGAGTTCGGCCCCGTCGTCGAGCGGAAGTATACCCCTTCAGAACGGACCACTTTGCAGCAAGCCACAGACGCCGCACGCGCCTGGAGCTGGAGCGGGCCTGAGCCTGAATTGGGATTTGCGGAGGCGCGCAAGGTCATCACTCAAACCCATTTGGATGCGTTTGAGCGGCTTTGTGAGGTTTTTGATCGGCGGGAAATTAGCTTGGCAGGTGTCCATGGTCAGACCGTCCTGCATCGCCGCCCAACGCCAGATCGAAATGGCGCTACACGTCAACTCATTGATGCCCCCGATTTGGCAAGAGCGCTCGGTGTTCGGATCGCCTATGATTTCAGAACGGATGATGTGCTGGCGGGTGGTGAAGGTGCCCCACTTGCCCCGATCTATCATAGCGTGCTCATGGCAGGCCTAGATGAGGGCCCCATTGCCGTGCTCAATCTCGGAGGTGTTGCCAACATAACGGCCAGACTGTCTGATGGTACCTTGGTTGCTTTTGATACCGGTCCGGCAAATGGTCCGATTGATGAGTGGGTCGAACGGCATGGGCGTGCAACTTTTGATTTGGAAGGACAGCTCGCAGCAGCTGGACACGTTGATGAAACCAAGCTTGCTGAATTGCTCGGGCACGAATGGTTCTCGAAACGACCACCGAAATCACTCGATCGATATGATTTCAATGCAAGCATGGTTGAACATCTCTCATTAGAAGATGGTGCGGCGACCCTCACAGCTTTCTCTGCACGAGCGGTTGCTGCGGGTATCGCACAACTGCCTGAGCGGCCTACGAGAGTGGTCGCCTGCGGAGGCGGTCGGCATAATCCGACGCTTATTCGAATGCTGCGTGACGCTTTGCCCTGTCAGGTCATGCTTGCCGAAGAGGCTGGGTGGCGCGGTGATTCTATTGAAGCAGAAGCCTTCGCAGTACTTGCAGCACGCACACTAAGAGGATTACCGATCAGTTTTCCGCTCACGACAGGTGTGGCTGAACCCATGACAGGCGGCAAACTGCAAGACCCTTAGGCCAACATCACATTTGCGCCTTTCTCTTGCCGCAACGCGGCTTATACGGTCCAGCATGGACAAACTTATGATTACAGGCGGCAAGAAGCTGCACGGCGAGATCGCAGTTTCAGGCGCTAAGAACTCCGCGCTCAAGCTAATGGCAGCATGTCTGCTAACGCGTGAACCGCTGACGCTGACCAATATGCCAAATCTGGCTGATACGCGTTTCTTGAGCCAACTCCTCGCAAGCCTGGGTGTCGAGGTTTATTGGCCAAAAGGGGATAGCGAGTGTCGTCTGAACGCAGCCGATTTGAAGTCGACCATCGCGCCATATGATCAAGTCCGGAAAATGCGTGCGAGCTTTAATGTGCTCGGCCCGATGGTCGCGCGCGAAGGTCATGCGACAGTTTCCCTACCAGGCGGGTGCGCGATTGGTGCACGCCCGGTTGATCTGCATCTGAATGCGTTGGAAGCGATGGGCGCCGACCTGAAAGTGGAAGCAGGCTATGTGAAAGCGGCAGCCATTCACGGTCTAAAAGGTGCACAGATTGTCTTTCCGTTTGTCTCGGTCGGAGCGACGGAGCACGCTATGCTCGCTGCAACGCTGGCGAAGGGTGAAACCGTACTGGAGAACGCTGCAAGAGAACCGGAGATTGCGGACCTTGCTGACTGCCTCAATTCGATGGGGGCGAAAGTGTCCGGCGCTGGCACGGCAACGGTTCGGATTGAAGGTGTTGAGAGCCTTAGCGGAACAGCGCATTCGGTTATGCCTGACAGGATTGAAGCTGGAACCTATGCTTATGCAGCGGCTGCAGCTGGCGGCGAAGTAACGCTGAAGGGCGCTCCCGTTGCTGCACTGGGTGCTATGGTCGATACGCTCAAGCGCGCCGGTGTCGATGTTGAGGCGAATGATGCTGACGCGACTATTCGCGTTCATCGCAACGGTCACAAGCTGAAATCAGTCAATGTGGATACCCAACCGCATCCGGGCTTCCCAACAGACTTACAAGCACAGTTTATGGCGCTGATGTCGATTTCTGATGGGACAAGCATTATCCGCGAGAACATCTTCGAGAACAGGTTTATGCACGCCCCTGAGCTTTCACGCCTCGGCGCAGACATTCAGGTGCGCGGCAAAGAGGCCATCGTACAGGGGGTCGACACACTACGCGGCGCGCCGGTGATGGCGACTGACTTAAGGGCTTCCGTGTCTCTTGTAATTGCTGCACTCGCCGCGGAGGGCGTAACTGAGGTCAATCGCATCTATCATCTCGACAGGGGTTTTGAACGCCTCGAAGAGAAACTAAATGCATGTGGAGCGGATATTCGCCGCGTCTCTGCCGAGGATTAAAACATGACTGAACGCAAGCCGCTTCGCCTGATCGCCGAGGAGGGCGCAGATCTGGAGGTTATATCGGCGTCTGTTCAGGATGCCGTATTGAAAGCGGAAAATCTCAAATATGACCGAAAGCGCAGACGGTTTACGCTGGAAGTGAACCGCTTCGAATGGGAAACACCCGGCCCAAAGCGTGGCCCGAAAACACGTGTACGTTCCTTATTGGCTTTTGACGGCGTGCTCGGCGTCAAGACGCGTGCCGTGAACAAGGCGGATCCAGACATGGTGCTCTCAATTCTCTCAGTAGGGTTTGAGCAAGCGTCTGAACCGCCAGGCGGAAAGGTCTCTATTCTGTTCGCTGGAGATGGAGAATTGGCACTCGATGTTGAAGCGCTCGATGTGACGCTGCTCGACAGTGAGTATCAGTGGTCAACACGCCATACACCGGATCATGAAAAGAGACGGCGATAATGGCTCGCACGTTCGACGCCCGAAAACGCGATTTTCCTGATGTCTTTGAGGCTTTCATTTCAGAACAGCGTGGAGCCGTGGACGATGTCACCAAGATCGTGGGCGATGTCATTGCCTCTATTCGTGAGAAAGGCGGATCAGCCGTCGCCGATTACACGGCAAAATTTGATCGACTGACGCTCGATCCAACGCTTCTGCAATCTGACAATGTCGACCTTAATCGATTGGCGCATGCCTGCTCTGACACTTTGAAGGAAGCCATAGATTTCGCTGCGGGGCGGATCGCCGCTTATCATGAAAAGCAACGCCCTGCTGATCACCGTTTCACAGACGACGCTGGTGTTGAGCTAGGGTGGCGATGGACACCGCTCGACAGCGTCGGTGTCTATGTGCCTGGTGGTCTGGCGTCCTACCCAAGCTCTGTTTTGATGAATGTTGTCCCTGCAAAGCTTGCGGGTGTGGAGCGTGTTGTCATGACAGCGCCGGCACCAAACGGTCAGCTAGCGCCCGCCGTTGCATATGCAGCCGTGTCTGCTGGGGTTGATGAGTATTACCCGATTGGTGGCGCGCAGGCGATTGCCGCGCTTGCCTATGGCGCTGGTAGACTCAAGGCAGTGGACAAGATCGTCGGGCCGGGGAATGCATATGTGGCTGAAGCCAAGCGACAAGCGTTCGGCCATGTCGGAATCGATACGATTGCCGGTCCGTCGGAAATTCTTGTCATTGCTGATGAAACAGCAAACACAGATTGGGTCGCTGCAGACCTCCTAAGCCAGTCTGAGCATGATGAGAGCGCGCAGAGCATCCTCATCACGACTAGCCCGGAATTAGCCAAAGGCGTAGAAGAAGCTGTCGATCGTCAACTCAAGTCGCTTTCAACTGAAGCACGGGCTCGCACGGCTTGGACCGCACACGGCGCGATCATCATCGCTGAGGATCTAGATCAGTCAGCCGAGATCGCGAATCGCATCGCTGCGGAACACTTGGAACTTGCAGTCAGTGATCCCGAAGCGCTCCTGCCCAAAATTAAACATGCAGGCGCGGTCTTTCTTGGCCACCACACGCCAGAAGCTCTTGGCGACTATGTGACGGGCTCAAACCACGTCCTGCCGACAAGCCGGGCCGCTCGATTTAGCTCAGGTCTCGGCATTTATGACTTCCTGAAACGCATGAGTATTCAAAAGGCTGGCCCTTCTGGATTTGCAGCTCTTTCTGGCGCAGCGCGAACACTTGCTGAAGCCGAAGGGTTGCCAGCGCATGCGCGATCTGTCTCCATTCGGACCAATGAGGGATAAAGTGTGGATCGGACATGGGCGAGCATCGGCTGGTCAGTGTAGAAATAGATAGCGAGACGCTTGCAGCGTCCGGACCCGACGCTGAGCACGAGCGCCGCGTCGCAATCTTTGATCTGATCGAAGCCAACAGCTTTGAGGTCATTGAACATGACAAAGGACCATATGCGCTGCATCTATCCATGCAGGATCGGAAACTGGTCTTCGATATCCGCACAGAGGCAGATGAGCCGGTTCACGTTTTCCTGCTCTCCATGAATCCGTTTCGCGGGGTTATTCGTGATTATTTCATGATCTGCGAAAGCTATTATGAGGCCATTCGAAATTCTACTCCGCACCAAATTGAAGCCATCGATATGGCGCGCCGTGGGATTCACAATGAGGGCTCTGAATTGGTCGAAGAGCGCTTGCAGGGCAAGGTAAAAGTCGACTTTGATACATCGCGGCGTCTTTTCACACTGATCTGCGCGCTTCATGCGGGGCAGGTCCGAGCGGCGCGCTGAGACTAACGACATCTTTATCTGTGTGAGAGCACTGGCCGATCGATAGAGATCAATATAGGGCGGGCGCCTTGCTTGTAGATAATCCTGAAAGGACGCGCCAAATGGCTCGATCCATCTTCCACGACTATGCCGAACGCTTAAATCTGGCCGCTTGGGCGGAAACACAGAAGGTAACCTTCACACCTGCCAGAATTAAGACAGAGGTTCTGGCCGGCTTGACGGTTGCGCTTGCTCTGGTGCCGGAAGCTGTGGCCTTTGCCTTCGTCGCAGGTGTGGAGCCTTTGGTTGGTTTGTATGCTGCTTTTATTGTTGGGTTGATCACGGCGCTGTTCGGTGGGCGTCCTGGTATGATTTCAGGGGCAACAGGTGCGCTGGCAGTCGTCATGGTCGCTCTCGTCGCTCAGCACGGGGTAGAATATCTGTTCGCGACAGTCGTCCTGATGGGCCTTTTACAGATTGCTGCGGGTGTTTTCCACTTCGGCAAGTTCATCCGCCTCGTTCCCCATCCCGTTATGCTCGGCTTTGTGAATGGATTAGCAATCGTCATTTTCCTGGCTCAAATCGGACAATTTCAGGTCCCGGGCACGGCGACACCGGATGGGCACAGTTTCCTTCCAAATGGCGAGTGGCTTCCCGCCAGCGATCTCGCAATGATGTTAGGCCTGATTGCGCTAACGATGAGCATTATCTGGGGACTACCCAAAGTCACAAAGGCTATTCCAGCACCATTAGCAGGTATCGGTGTTGTCGCCATAATTGTCATTGGGCTTGGACTGGACACACCAGTCGTTTCAGATCTTGCCAACATTAAAGGCGGCCTGCCTGAATTTC
>JBCBCO010000137.1:0-5520 GCA_038630445.1 Pseudomonadota bacterium
CTCTGGAAGGAAAACTCATAATGAGCTCACTCCAGTTAGAGCAGGACCACGAACGAAAGCGCCTGGCGTTTGACAGCCGTTGGAAGCACCTCACCCTACAAGCGAATGCGGACTTAAAAAACGGTGATCTGATTGCCGCGGGCGCCGCTTATGATCTCGCCTATCACGAGGCACGCATGATCTTTGCTGAGGCTTGGAATGGGCATGCTCAGGTGCAACCTCACGCCCCTCCCATGTTGATCGTTTCGGCGACAAATGCTGCCAATCACCGGCGCATCAGAGGCGACAAACGCGCGGCCAAAGAGCAGCTTTTGTCAGCCGTGCGCATTTTTACAGAGGCCCTGGAGAGCAACAGAGCTCCGGAAAGCCTGAAGCGCGGGTGCGTAGAGCATTTACCGCGCCTTCTCGCAGACATCACCACTCATCACAATGACGCGCAGTTGATTGTCGAAGAAGCTCAATCGGCCGCCCTCACCTATCTCAAGAAATCCGCTCATTGAGCCCGCTCCCAAAAAGGTATCACACGATGATCTACTCCATTCTGAATTATCTCGACGGCAAAGGCCTGATTGGCCGGGCATCGGCCCACTGCGATATCCCTTGCGGAATCTACGATCCGGGCCCGGCTTTAATCGCTGCTATTTCTGTGGTTCGCCTCATGGACATTGCGCATGATGGCGCGAGCGATAATCCTGTGGCGCTCGTCAATCTGCGCGCGCGGTGCACCCTCCGAAAGGAAGAAGAAGCCGAAAAGGTCAAGCAAGAGATCCGCGTCATCTGGGGCGACTATTTCAAGGCACCGCTCCTGGACGCCCACCCCAATGTTAACGGCCTCGTCCACGCGATCATGCAAAAAGCCAGTGCGTGCAAACAAGATGTTCACCGGGAAGATGGCTTGGCCCTGGTTGAACTGGTGAATGAATTTGCGGAGATCTTTTGGACAACCAAGTCAATCGAAACCGTTCGCAAGACCTGTCCGTATCCCCCGCAACTCAAACTCGTTTATCCCGTGCTCGCTGACTAGATGCTCGGTTGGACTTTGATCCGCATCGTGGGCGACAGTATGCGCCCGCTGGTCAATCCTGGCGCGTTTGCGGTGTTCAGACGAACATCGACATATGCCAATGGCGATGTGGTGCTGGTCGACCATCCGCGCTTTGGCACCATCATCAAACGCGCGATCGATGTGACCCCCGAACAGCTTTGGCTCGAGGGCGCGAATTCGGACTCTCTGTCCAGAGAAACGATGGGCCCTGTTGAGCGTCACTGTGTTAGGGGTAAGCTGGTCTACCAAATCAAACGGAGGGCTTAGAATGGTCGCGAATGTAGCAGCTTCCGATTGGTCCGGCGACCGCGGGGAAGCCTGGCGGGATTCTATGGGCCCTTTGGAGGCGATGCTGGCGCCCGTGAATGCACCGCTGATCGACGCCCTAGATCTCGACGCGCCATATCGAATTGCCGACATTGGGTGCGGTGGTGGAGAGACGAGCATCGCGCTCGCCCGAAACGCCTATCCCGGCAGCGCAGTAGAGGGATTTGATATCTCGCCCGCGCTGATTGAAGCTGCGAAAGCAAAAGAAGCTTACGGGCAAGTGCCGATCCATTTCAATGTCGCAGACGCGGAGCAACCGCTCTCAGATATGGCGCTGTTCGATCGTATTACATCACGCTTTGGGATCATGTTCTTTCCCAATCAAGAGACCGCGTTTGCCAATCTGGCAAACTGGTTGAAACCTGGCGGCCGATTTGCGTTTGCCGTCTGGGGACCTGCCCCGGACAACCCTTGGATGTCGAGCATTCGGGCGGTCCTCAAAGATCACATCGTCCTGCCAACCCCGGAACCGGGCGCACCTGGTCCGTTCCGATATGCAGACGCCGATGAATTCGTATCCCTGCTCCGAACCTCTGGTTTTACCGGTGTAGAAAGCTACAGCTGGAAAGAGCAACTCTCGCTCGGTGGCGGGCTGGATGCCGATGCAGCTGCCGATTTTGCCCTCACCGCATTTTCGATTGGCCAGCTTTTAAATCAGAGCGATCAACTCACCGCACGGGCCGCGCGATCGGATCTCGCAAGCCTCTTTTCTGAGCATGTCACAGACGGTCATGTCCGCATGGATTCTCATGTCCATATTGTGACGGGCGAGCGCGCTTAACAGAACGGTTTTCCTAAAGCTTGTCGCGCAAAGCCATCCATCTTGCGACCTGCTCCGGTTTCATCTCACCGCTGAGTTCGCGCGACACAAAAATCTTAAACATCGGTTCGCCGCGGCCATCATAAAAATGAACTGAGCGAGAGTTTCGGTTTTGAAATTGTCGCTCAATGAAAGCGATGTGCTGACATGCATCCTCTTTGATGTGACCGCCAAAACCGCCTTGGCCGAAGAAGTGAAAATATCCGTCTTTCGGAAAGACCTGAGGGAGTTCGACAGACATGCCGGTAATCACAGAATTGCCTTCTGTGATGAATAGAACAGCGCCCCACTCGCCAACATCCGTGAGCAAGTCGAGCATTTTGTTGCCATCTATGATCTTGATTTGCTCTTCCGGCAGCTGACGCACGAGGTCCAGCGTGGATAAACCATATTCCTTGGAGAGCCGCTCCAAGAAGCCATCAAAGGTCTTCAATCGCTCTGCTAGCGGCTCCAGAGTCTGAGTGTTTGTAGCCATAAATTCCTCCCTCTTTGAACGCGGATGCTCAACTAAACGGGCGCCCGAGATACCAGTACCCCATGGTCGACACGGCGCTTTTTGGAAGATCACAATCTTTCATCAGGGCGTGTCGAATGTACTTTACCGCGTTGCCCTCCGCCGCCACCCACGCATAAAAGGGCCCTTCGGTTTCTGAGGACGGGTGCCACATCCGCTCATCCGCGGCGACACGCTTATCCAAGCCATGCAACTGTTTCAGCCGATCAAGCTCCGGCATTTGCGAATAGCCAAGAGCGCGTTTCAGTTTCGTCCCTGGCGAATCGCCATCGCGCGGCAGCCAGGTAATTTGGCTCGCGACGTCGCCGGCAGCAGCGTCATCTCCAGCGCGTGGGACTTCCACGAAACATTCCACGGACGTCGCAGTTTCGGGCATGTCCGCCAAGATATTAGAGATCGCCGGCAAGGAGGTTTCGTCCCCCATGATCAACAACCGCTTCACACCTTCCGGCGGACGCCATTCAAAACCAACGCGTCGCCCCTCAAAGATCCCGCTCGGATGGGCGATTTGCAACACATCTCCTAGTTTTGCATGAAAGGCCCAGGCCGATGCAGGCCCGTCGACTCCATGATCGACAAAATCAATATCCAGCTCGCCCAACTCTGGTCGAATGAACCGTATCGTATAGGAACGCCGAGCCGGTCGCTCGTCGGGCGCCAGTTGACCCCAGGCCGTATTCCAATCTGTCAGCGGCAGTCTTGGGGCGACTTGTCCAGGTTCGGGTAGATAAAGCTTGACGCGTTGATCAGGCCCCCAAGTATCGAAGGCGAAGCCATCTTCGCTTTTGAATGTGATCCGAATGAAGGATGGTGAAAGCCGCGTGCGTCGAACAACACGGAACGTCGAGAGGATGTAGGTGGCATCCTTTGGCGCTGTCTCAAGCAGGTGAGTTTGCATCAAAGACCTCCTCCTTTGATTTGAAAGTAACGAACAATAAAGCGATCAACGCCAAACCGAGCGCTGCGCCAATCAATGCCGTCGCATGGAGCGGTGAAATCTCGTACAGCGCCGTCCCCGCGAGTGGGCCGACCACATAGCCGCTCGCCATCATTGCTTGCATCAGACCCGCAACAGAACCTTGGCTTGTCGCTGAGGATCGTAAAGAGGCGGCTGCCATCAGTCCTGGATTGACGAGCCCAAACCCAAGTCCGAGCAAAGCCGCAGCAATTACGATCTGAATGAAGCCCATCGGCATGGCATAGCAAGCGACCCCTAAAACCATGATCGGCAAACCCACGCGCAGCAGGATCCCGGGGCCGGGCTTAAGCACCTGGATCAGCCCTCCTTGTGCCAAGAGGGTCAAAACAGCCATGGCCACAAAGCAAATGCCCGTGGCACGCGCGGCTGTTGCTGCATCGGCCTGCAGAAAGTCTTGAACAAAGAAGGCCATGGTCTGCTGCAAAGCTGAGGTCGCTGTGAACACGCAAAGACTGGCGAACATGATCGGCAACAAGGGCTGTAGATCGATCTTTTCCCGTTTCGCTTTAGTGTCGGCCTCTAGTTTCATCGCTGGCTTTAAAAAGACCGCGGCAATCACAGCGCTGATCAAGCCAAGGCCAGCAATCGCATAGAGTGGCACTAAGACACCAAAACCAACCAACAGCGCCGCCGCGGCTGGCCCTAAAATCATGCCGAACCCAAAAGCGGCGCCAACAATGGCGACCGCTGAGGCTCGGCCTTCTTCATCAGACAAATCCGCCATCAGGGCGACAGATGATGGCTGGATCCCCGTCCCGAGCGCGGCGTAGAGCAAACGTAAGCCCAAAAGCGACAGAAACACCGCCATGGCTCCGAGCGTACCCGACAGCCCAAGGTCCATAATTCCTGCAAATGCAAAACTGATCACCGCGTAGGTAAAGAGCCCGAACAGGATAACCGGTTTGCGCCCCCAGTGATCAGAAATCCGTCCCCAAATCGGCGACGCGATGACAAAGATCAGCGCTGCAGCCGAGACGATCAACCCGAGCTGAAACTCCGATAAGCCGATGTCTCTGATCACCGGCCCTGCGACCGCAAAGAGGACCGTTTGGCCCATCGAAAAAGCGATCAAGCCAGGCATAAGCGCAAACGCCGTTGACTTTAGGCCCTGGCGCTCTTGCGGAGGGAAGTCGACCTCACTCACGCGCCACCAATGATAGTGTCGGTGGAACACCGCGAACATCCGGAGCACGGCGAGATCGGACCTCCGGGCTCTCAACGATCATATCTCTGGCAGAGAAGAAGTTCGCGAGATCGGAGATGATGTTCATCTCCTCGCTGCGGGGTCGGCGCGCAAGCAGCCAGGTCATGTGCGCGCGAGACTCTGCAAAGGCGCCCTGCTGCATCGACGATATGGCACTCAATACAGAAGCTTCATCATGGGTGAAACGAACAGCGTTTGGAACCGTAAGATCGAGCTGGCGAAACCCATTGCTGCCGAGGCTTTCCGCCAGTCGCATAAAGCGCCCCAAAACCGGTCCCCCAGTATCCTCGCCAAAGAAGTCCTTGAACATGTTCAGCAAGCAGCAGCACTTCGTATGACCAAAAGCACACGAGCGGAATCCAAACATCGCGACTTGCGACCCAGGCCCGAGATCAGCAAGTGTTGTATCGGCGACGAGACTGGAATTCATAGTCTGGATCCTTTTTTAGGATTGGGCTGCAACATGGTTCTCGAGCTCTGGGAGGAGAAATGCTGCTGAGAGGCTGACGTCGGAAGACACAAGACGTCAGGCATGTTGCAGCCCAAAAGGGTTAGGTGGCGGTCTGAAGGACGGACTTATGAAGCAGATCGATTTGCATCGAACTTGGCTCGAAGACCAAATCGCCCGGCT
>JBCBCO010000138.1:0-5409 GCA_038630445.1 Pseudomonadota bacterium
CCTGTCACTTTTCAGGACGTCGAAGATGATGAGGGCAACATCACGAATGAGATGTTTATCAGCTATCAAGGCGACCTCGTCATGGCAAAGGAGACGACTGCGACTGATATTCTAATTCTCCCAACAGACACTAGCGACACCATCAAAACCTATCGCAGCGAAATTGGGCGCTCAGATATATTTGGCATTGATGAGAATGATGTCTGGACAAATATCCCGGCGTCGCAGGCCATAGTCACAGACAACACATATTCAACGAGCGTTGAGAAGCAGCAGCTTTTCGTAAACATCCTTTTCCTCTCGCTCGCGCTGATCATTGCTGGCGTCGGATTTTTGAAGCCGAACATTTCGACTATTGTCGGCGATCTATACCCCGAAGGTGACGAGCGCCGCGATAGCGGCTTCACAATCTTCTACATGGGGATCAATCTCGGTAGTTTTCTGGCGACATGGTCATGCGGGATTTTGGGCATTGTCTATGGCTGGGCCTATGGCTTTGGACTGGCCGGGATCGGCATGTTGCTCGGCTTGATCGTTTTCCAGTGGGGGCAGAAATATCTCGGCGATGTTGCAGAACCGCCAAACCCAGAAAAATTGAAAGAAAGCGTGCTTGGCCCCATCAGTGTGGAGTGGGCCTGTTACATTGGAGGCTTGGTCTTGGTTGTGGGTGCAATGGCGCTACTCTTCTTCGCAAGAGTGATCGGGCCATTGTCGCTGATTATCGGGATCGTCTTCTTCTTTGGATTTATTCTTTACTCCTTCCTCAAACTTCAAGGGGTTGAACGCTCGCGCATGTGGGCAGCGCTTTACTTTGCGATTGCACAAATTCCATTCTGGTCCCTGTTTGAGCAGGCTGGATCATCGCTCACATTGGTGACGAGCCGTCTTGTCGATACCAATATCTTTGGGTGGGACGTCCCAACGCCAGTGTTTCAGTCGCTGAATGCGGGCTTCATCTTCCTGTTTGCGCCCATCATTGCGTGGCTTTGGGTCTGGCTGGCGCGACGCGGATGGGAGCCTTCAACGCCGGTTAAGTTTGCATTTGGTGTCTTCGGCGCAGGGCTAGGCTATCTGGTTCTTGTTGCTGGGATGAACAGCGTTGGGCCAGCAGCTTTAACGCCAGTCTTCTTTATCTTCGCGATTTACTGGGTGCACACGATGGCTGAGTTGATGCTGTCGCCTGTTGGCTTGTCAGCAATGACAAAGATGGCGCCCGCGCGTTTGGTTGGCTTCTTCATGGCCGCCTGGTTCGTTTATTCCGGGATCGCGAACGCTCTCTCCGGTGTGATCGCAGCGGCCGCTGGGGCAGAGACTGTTGGTGGACAGATCGTAGACGTGGCGGCCGCGAAAGAAGGCTACATTCAGGTCTTCTCGTCGATTGGTTATATCGGCATGGGGATCGGGGTTGTGATGCTTCTGATAGCGCCGATCATCAAGAAGTGGATGCGAACCGATGAGTTTTCATCGCCATCAACACTTGAGGCCTCGCAAACTGCAGGCGCGAGCTAACCCGCACCGCCCACAGTCAGGCCGCCGACTTTAAGCGTTGGTTGCCCCACGCCCACAGGGACGCTTTGTCCGGCTTTGCCGCAGGTGCCGACACCGTCGTCCATGGCGAAGTCATTGCCGATCATTTCGACCTGGCTCAGCGCCGTTGGACCATGGCCAATCAAGGTCGCGTTCTTCACAGGGGCTATGATTTTGCCGTTTTCGACGAGGTAGGCTTCGGTGCATTGAAAGACGAAATTGCCGGAGGTGATGTCGACCTGTCCGCCGCCAAAATCGACGGCCCAGATGCCGCGCTTGATTGAGGCAACGATCTCATCGGGGTCATCCTGCCCATCACCCATAACAGTATTGGTCATGCGAGGCATGATGGTTGCGTCATAGCTTTCACGGCGGCCATTGCCTGTCGCAGGAACACCCATCAGGCGGGCATTCTGGCGGTCCTGCATATAGCCTTTCAGAATGCCATCTTCGATCAGGACAGTGCGGTTGGTCGGTGTGCCTTCATCATCAAAGGAGAGCGATCCGCGCCGCGCATCGATCGTGCCATCATCGATAATCGTGACGCCTTTCGCCGCGACTTGTTCGCCAACACGACCGGAATAGACACTGGTGCCCTTGCGGTTAAAGTCGCCCTCGAGGCCATGACCCACCGCTTCGTGCAGGAGAACTGCTGGCCAGCCCGGGCCGAGGACAACTTCCATTTCACCCGCAGGAGCCGGAATAGATTCGAGATTGACCTCGGCCTTGCGAAGGGCGCGTTTGGCAAGGCCTTGCCAACGCTCCGTCGCCATCCATTCATCATAAGCGGCACGGCCTCCTGCACCAGATGAGGCGGTTTCACGTCGCCCATTCTGTTCGAGTGTGACCGATATGTTCAGGCGCACGAGCGGACGAATGTCATGGAACTGTTCACCTGCCGGACGGATAATGTCGATTTCTTCGTGGCTGCCAGAGAGTGACACGGAGACCTGCACTACGCGGGGATCCTTGGCGCGCACCCATGCATCAATTTCAGCGAGAAGCCCTGTCTTGACCATGAAGTCCGGTGCTTCGGTTGGATCGATGGGAGCGTATAGGCGGCGATTCGTTGGCGTCGGTCCCGCCGCGATCGTGCCTGTATAGCCGCGCTTGGCCTGTGCGGCAGTATCTGCGGCCCGCTGAATTGCAGCGAGAGTAAGTTCGCCGGAATGGGCATTTCCGCTTGCTTCACCGGCGACAACGCGCAGACCGAACCCTTGTGAGGAATCATAAGAGGCTGATTTCAAGCGGCCATCATCGAAGACGAAACTTTCTGAACGGGCGCGCTGAACATAGATGTCACCATCATCAGCATTTTCAGTTGCGGTAGCGAGGATGCGGGCGGCATCTTGAGTGTCAAAAGGCAAAGCAGTTTGTGTCATTAGACTTAGATGTCGCTACATGCCGATTTCGGCAAGGGATCACGCTGCGTCTTTTGGGCGTTCAACAGGCAGCATGATTTCATAGCGGCGTTGTGAGCGTGGCGTCATCGGGCCGTCATAGCCCGCCCAGATAGCGCTTCCAGTCACTGTGAAACCCTCAGATGTGAGCCATTCAGTAAGATCTGCCTCTGCCTCGCTTCGAATTTTCGCACTGTCTTTTCCGACATAGCGGATCGCAGCCATCCTGTGTTGTGGCACTTCGGTCAGGATAACACGGTCACTGTTCGGAACAGGTAGTGTATCCATGCTCCATTCGCTTGGCATGATGAAGCGAACGATGAATTCACCATCGCTTGATGGCGCACTGGTAACTGGCGCTGTCATCGCAATTTTCTGAGAGGCCTGACTGGTTACAGGCGCGGTCATTGCAATCTTGTCGCGCGCCGTATTTCCACCGAAGATGTAGCCGGCAAGAGGACGAAAGCCTCTGCTGGCAGCTTCGCGCTGATTGTCAGCTTTCACACTTACTTCTGCTGCGATCATTGGTGCATAGTCGCGCAGTTGCATCGATCCTGATTCAGAGATCAGGGTGTAGGACGGTGTCTCAATGTCAGACTGGGCTGTGGCTGTCGTGACGGGCGCTGCGATCAGTGCAACGATGGATGCGATAACATGGCGCATAAGCTGAAGCTCCTGTTTCCAGCTTATACGTTTTCGTTCTTGTGATCGGATTTTGAGCCGCTGTTTCGCGGTCTAGCCGTTTGTTGGTGTGAGCGTGAACCGCGTCAGTTGGCGCTGGGCGAGCGACCATTCAGGCTTTAGCTCCAGCGACTTTTTGAAGTCATAATAGGCACCTTCGACGTCACCGGTATTTTCCTTTGCGATGCCGCGATTGTAATATGCCGCAAACATATCGTTCGTTTCTAGTTCGATGGCCTTGTTCAGCGATTGCAGCGCGGTCCCGAATTCATCTTTGTAAATGTAAGCAGCGCCCTGATTAAGATACGCTTCGCCAAGTTCTGGGCGGAGACGAATGGCCTCTGAATAGTCACCAAGGGCCTGATCGTAGCGACCGGCCCGCATGCGCAGAACGCCGCGATTAGTGTACGTCTTTGCCCGATTTTCACGATTCATTGATTCTTCGCGCAAAGCCCGCGTGCACGTTGTTTCCGCGTCGATGAAGTTAGATACATTTCGAGCTGTCTTGCTGTAGCAGTCTGATCCGAGACCATTTCCGATGACGAACACTTGGGCAGCTGCGGGTAATGACAGGGCTACAAGGGCTGCAGCGGCACCAGCAAAACGAAATGACATGCGCATTTTTTAACTCCTCATTTGCATTTACTATACAACAGCCGCGACAAAACAGCCAGAACCCTGCGACAATTTATGAGACTGCAGTAATCTGGCTGGACGGCCCTGTTAGAACTCCGTATTGCGATACAAAATATTGATGGAGAGTTCCTTGCGTTTTTTATTGGCTGTTTTGACTAGCGTCGGTATCGCTGTGCCTGCGCTTGCAAATACTCCGATAGGGCAACCCAAGCCGGGCGGTCTGAATTTTCAGGAGCCTGCAACGCGAATCGCAGAGCGCATTCATGCATTCTCTAATGGCATTCACTTTGCGATGCTTTTGATTGCTCTGTTCGTTATGGGTCTGCTAATTTGGGTGTGTTTTCGCTATAACGAGCGGAGAAATCCTGAGCCCCGCAAGTTTAGCCACAATACGACAGTTGAAGTCGTCTGGACGGTTGTGCCTGTCTTAATACTGATCGGCATTGCGGGCCCCTCTTTCTCTAATCTGTTTTATCAAGAGAATGAGCCTGACCTTGTCGCGATTGCCGAAGCTGGCAGCACTGAAGACCCCAATGTGAATATTGAGGCGGCTGAACAGGGTTGGATCACAGTCAAGGCGATCGGCATGGGTAATTGGGCTTGGACGTATGAGTATCCGGATGAATTGGATGCAGATGGGTTCCCGGTCAGTTTTGTTTCGAACGGAATCCACCTCGGATTTCCGACTTGCACGCCCGATGAATTTGAGCGCAAGCAAGCAGGTGAGCAAATCAGTTGTGACCCTCCCCACAGTGTAGATCGTCCGCTCTATCTTGCCGCTGATTACCCGATGGTTGTGCCTGTTAATCGCTACATCCGCTACCAGACAGCATCTGACCGCGTCATCCATTCATGGGTTGTGCCTGCTTTCGGTGTGAAGACTGATGCGGTGCCAGGCCGTTTGAATGAGGGTTGGTTCCTCGTGCGCGAAACGGGTGTTTTCTATGGCCAATGCTCAGAACTTTGCGGAAAAAACCATGCCTTTATGCCGATTGAAGTGCGTGTTGTGCCGCAGGCCCAGTATGAGCGCTGGCTCGAGCTAATGAAAACTGGCGATTTTGATGCTGCTAGGGAAGCGGTTTTAGTAATTGCCGATGATGCCGGGGCGCAAATCGCGTCTCTGGACCTGAATTAAGAGGATATCGATATGCCGATGGATGAAATC
>JBCBCO010000139.1:0-5299 GCA_038630445.1 Pseudomonadota bacterium
CACTGGGCCGCTACGCGACTTGACGAAGTCGTTTACTGGGGTCCCGATCACGTTCGGCAGTTTTGCATCCAAAAAGACCCCATAAGTATCGAGCAGATTTTAGACGACACATGGGCTGAAGGTGGCCTGATATTAGACTTCGATGAGAAGTCTTTACTGTGGTTCGGTGGTGAACTCATCGACAACCCTCTAAATACGTTGACATACTTGAATATTCTCAGAACGAAATGGGAGGGCTGGGGTGTCAGTTGGGCGATAGAAGGACAGCTCGACATCGTTCGGTATCTGTCTCTTCCCGATAGCCTTATAATCGGCGATGGTGACGAAAAGACTAGTGAAATTGGTCTTCCCGAGGTCTCCAGCTATGACGGCGCCAATTTTCTATATGCGAATATATTAGCGTCCTACTCAAAATCGGGACAGACTTTGGCTTCACTTTTGTTTGGGGCACAATATGCGGATTTCCCTATAGGTTATTCTGACCCCGAGAAGATCACCGAATTCATTATAAAATCCAGCTACAAAGACTTTCCAAGATCAGAAACTGAATCGGAAACATGTGAGCCATTGGAGGGTGGCATTCACTTCGATTTTGACCAACATAAAATCAGAATCTGGTGTTGCTCATTAGCACCTGGCCATTTGGATCAGCTCAAACAAGATTTAGGGGATTGGGAGATTGATGTCGGCGTCGATTATCAATGGCATAAAACACTTCTACCCGACTGGTCGTGGCATAACTTAGATGTTCTTGGCGCGAAAGAAATGGAAAACCACTACGAAAGCAGAGAAGGAAAAATTGAAGACAATCCAGCTTTATCAGTGGCAAAATATCTTACGGAGACGGAAAGCCGAGACGTAAAAGTATCGTCGGAAGCACTGATTTCACGCGACTATTATTCGCCAAAAAAGATGAGTGTTGTGAACTGGTTACAGCAACTCTTTAAAGGGAGGGGTCGGTAATGCCCCTCCTCCGCTTCCTCGCCATTACCCTCAGTCTCTCCCTCATCGTCGGCGAGGCATACCGCTCATGGGGCGCAGGGCGGCCTGTCATGTTCTGGATGGATGACATGATCATGGGCACGATGCTGATCGCTGCCGCCATCATGGTCGCAAAAGACACGTTCCACCGCCGCGCTTTCTTCACCGCTGCCTGGGGCACCAATGCGGGCATGCTCTATGGCAGCTTTTTCGGCAAAGTCTTCGCGCCTGCCGATGCCAATGCCGGTAATTTCGACCTAGGCTTCCTGACCCTCCTGATCGGCATCGCTTTCGCCACGGCTGTGGCTGGTATGATCGCTTCGATTGTATTAGAAAGGGCCAGCACAACCGATTAAAGCGCAACCCAAAGGACCCTGCCCATGCCCCGCCTGCCTCACATCACGGCCGCCCTCACCGCTACTGCCCTCCTCACCCCCTTCGCGAGCGCTGGCGGCGACATTACCTACACGGTCGATGGCGCGGAATATGAAGGCTACCTCGCAGAGGCGACGCGCGACTCAAAAGGCCTCGTCATCATTATCCACGATTGGGACGGCCTCGACGATTATGAGCGCACGCGGGCGGAAATGCTCGCCGATCAGGGCTATGACGCCTTTGCCATCGACATTTACGGTAAGGGCAACCGCCCGCAGGAGCGCGAGAAGAAGATGACCGAGGTCCGCAAGCTCTATAGCGACCGCGAAACCATGCGGACCCGCATCCTCGCCAGCCTCGATGTCGGCCGCGGGCAATCCGGTGAGACCGATGCGGTCATCATGGGCTATTGCTTTGGCGGCGGCGCCACGCTGGATCTCGCGCGCTCCGGCGAAGGCGAAAACATCTCCGGCTTCGCCACCTTCCATGGCGGCCTCGCCACGCCGGAAGGCGCAAATTATGACGCCACAGAAGCACCCATCCTGATCCTGCACGGCGGCGCAGATGCAGGCATCCCAAATAGCGACGCCGCCGCGCTGGCCGACGAGCTTGAAGCTGCAAACGTGCCCTACCAACTCGAAATCTATTCCGGCGCACCCCACGCCTGGACCGTCTTCGGGTCTGAGCGCTACCGCGAACTCGCCGACACCCAAAGCTGGAGCGCATTCAGCGACTTTATCGAGCTTAATCTGGTGAATTAGCCGGAGGACGTTCGTCGAACATAGACGGTTCCGTTATCCTCAACCGTCCAAACATCGTCCCGCTTTTCAAGAACTAGCTCTTCGCCATCGTCGGGATCGATAAATAGATTTTCACCAATCGGTACATATCGATAGGTGTAGCCACTGGGCGTCGTGAACCGCAAGAAAGGGCTGTCGACGGATAGTGTGAACGCGGCATCCATGTTGTCCTCAATGACATAATCACCTGCATAAGACGAGAGTTCAGCATTGCTCAACGCCAGCATTGCCTCACGTCTGGGTTCACTTGTCGGCCAGCCATAGAGGCGGTTCGCGGTCCGATTGATGTCGCCTGATAGCTGCATTCCGCGGGCAGAATCGACCATTGTAACAATCACATCACCCTCGGCTGGAACACCCATGAAATAGGCGCGAAAATTCTTATTCCAGCCGCTATGGCGAATCCTTAGAACGCCATCGCGCGTTTCCACACCGACGCCAAGGCCATATTCCTTTGCAATCGGCACCATCATCGCTTGCGCTACGTCCACATCAAGTCCAGCTGAGGTATCACCGCCATAGGCCGCCATGAGGGCAATCACAAACCGCCCATAGTCTTCAGGCGTAATCCATAAACCTGCCGCAGCGCTTTCAGGGTAGCGATGCCACCCACCTTGCATGGGTTGGCCACCCCAGTCATGCCCAATGGCAATCTCACCCAGAGCATAACCTTCTTGGACCAGATCAATCGCAAAAGTCGCTCGCTCTATACCAATAGGTTCAAAAACTAAGCGCTCCGCTAAAGCTGCGAACGCTTCACCGGACACAGTTTCCGCCCACAGCTGGGCGAGTTGGTAACCACCACCCGAATAGCGGCGTTCGCCATCCTCAATGGGCGAAAAGACGACGGCTTTGGTATTTGCGACACTGTCACCAGTAACGACCTGCAAATTCGTTGGGATTACCTCGCCCGCAGCATAACCCGGAAACCCGCCAACACTCGCACCGTTTGTATGAGAGAGTAGCTTGCGAAGTGTGATCGGGACGTCAATCGGGTTCAAAACATCTAAGTCGAGCCCGTCAATTTCACGCAGCGCAGGCCTCAAATCCTCATCAAAATCTACGCCTCTTTCCTTTGCATAAGTAAGGAGGGTCGCAGACGCGACAGTCTTCGACAAAGAGGCGGCCTGATAGAGTTTGCTTGTATCGGCCTCAGGTCCGTAAGCATCAGCCCAGTCGAGAACGCCGCCTTGAAAGACCGCTATCGATACTGAATTGACCAGGGCGTCTTGGCGACGCTCATCTAAAGTCCTGCCGGTGCTGGGGTCACCTTTAATCGTGACGACCGGGGTTAGCTCGGCTTCCAGAGCCACCTTTAAAGCATTGTCTTTCGGCGGCGTGGGGGGTTCGCTATCCGTCGCCGCGGAACACCCCACGATTATAGATATGAATAATATACTGAAAACGGTTTGATAACGCATGACATGCCCTCAGACATCAGGGTTTGGAACGCATTGCCGGACAATGCCACACTCTAAGCGAGTATGAAATCCCCTTGCGAGTGCAAAGAATTCAGATAAGGTTTTGATATCCGAGCGGTGCCCGTGCGACGGGCTGAGATTGAGGCATGCAACCTCGAGCACGCTTAGAACCTGATCCGGGTCGCGCCGGCGTAGGAACGGAAAACGAAGCGCTAAACGCCCCGGGTCTTCAACCTTTGGAGAAGACCCATGAACAAGCCTATCCCCCAGTCCGAGTTCGAGACACCCGAAGTCACGACCGGTCCTCTGCCGTCCAGCCGCAAGGTCTACACCCATCCAAAGGCCGACCCGACCCTGAGCGTCCCGCGCCGTATGATCGACCTGCATCCCAGCGCGAAAGAACCGCCGGTCCCGGTCTATGACACGTCCGGCCCCTACACCGATCCCTCCATCACAATCGACGTCGAAAAAGGCCTACCCCGCCCTCGCCGCGACTGGATCCTGGAACGCGGCCATGTCGAGGAATATGATGGCCGCGACCTGAAACCCGAGGACAATGGCGGCGCCAGAGGCCGCTCGCTCGCCCGCGAATTCCCCGTCAAACACCGCCCCCTCCGCGGCGACGGGACAGGCCCAACAACCCAGCTCGAATACGCCCGCGCCGGCATCATCACCAAGGAAATGATCTACGTCGCAGAGCGCGAAAACCTCGGCCGCCAGGAAGCCCTCGCCAACGCCGCCGACACCATCGCCCAAGCCGAGAGCTTCGGCGCAGAAATCCCGCCCTTCATCACCCCTGAATTCGTCCTCTCCGAGATCGCGCGCGGCCGCGCCGTCATCCCCTCCAACATCAATCACGCGGAGCTTGAGCCGCAAATCATCGGCCGCAACTTCTTGGTCAAGATCAACGCCAATATCGGCAACTCCGCGGTTGCCTCCAGCGTTGAGGAAGAAGTCGAGAAAATGGTCTGGGCCACAAGATGGGGCGCCGACAATGTCATGGATCTGTCCACCGGCCGCAACATTCACAACACGCGCGAGTGGATCCTGCGCAACAGCCCCGTCCCCATCGGCACCGTGCCGATCTACCAAGCGCTCGAAAAAGTCCGCGGCATCGCCGAAAACCTGACCTGGGAGGTTTACCGCGACACCCTGATCGAGCAGTGCGAGCAAGGCGTCGACTATTTCACCATCCACGCGGGCGTGCGCCTCGCCTACATCCACCTGACCGCGGACCGCGTCACCGGCATCGTCTCGCGCGGCGGCTCCATCATGGCCAAGTGGTGCCTCGCCCACCACACAGAGAGCTTCCTTTACACCCATTTCGCCGACATTTGCGACATCATGGCCGCCTATGACGTCACCTTCAGCCTCGGCGACGGCCTACGCCCCGGCTCCATCGCAGACGCCAATGACGCCGCCCAGTTCGCAGAGCTGGAAACCCTTGGCGAGCTGACCCAGATCGCATGGGAGCGCGGTTGCCAGGTCATGATTGAGGGCCCGGGCCACGTCCCGATGCACAAGATCAAGGAGAACGTCGAGAAGCAGATGGAGGTCTGCCACGAGGCGCCCTTCTACACGCTCGGGCCCCTCACGACCGACATCGCGCCGGGCTACGACCACATAACGTCGGCGATCGGCGCCGCGATGATCGGCTGGTTCGGCACGGCGATGCTCTGCTACGTGACGCCGAAGGAGCACCTCGGGCTCCCGAACGCGAAG
>JBCBCO010000013.1:0-22623 GCA_038630445.1 Pseudomonadota bacterium
TGCATCCAAGCCCAGTTTCGCTATTCAGCGGCACGGCGGGGGCAGAAAAACAAACGCCACAAACAGCTAAAAAGCGCGTGCTTACGATTGCTAAAAGCCGAGCTCAGGTTAGCAGAGCTGGAGGCATCAGAATGCTAGTCGCAGATACGGCTTTCACCATCGCTCGGCTTGAATGTAACGCACCAAGCTTGAACTGCGGCAGGATCACCGCTCCATTCCAGTTCAAAGTGGGCATGGGCAAATTCACTGGGTGTGGTGCCGATATAGGCCGCTTCTTCGCCCGGTATCGTTTCGAGCGTTACAGTGCCAACCTTGGTGCCGCTATCGTGCAATGCGTATGTTGGGGCCTCCAGCGTGCCTTGATTGCGAAGACCAAAAAGGTCGACTCGAATATCACTGAACGCGGCTTCGAAATTAGGATGTTTCATCCCGCTATTTGTGCTCAAAAAAATCATCGTCTCGGGCGTTGCTGGCGCGCTTGGTTCAGAGGCCTCTGTTTCCGAATTGATCGACAGTGCACCGATGATCCCAATCAGGGGAACCCAAATGGTGGCGGCTATGATCCAAAGCGTCTTTTTACTCATCTAAACTCTCTTTTCTGTCGCTCTTTTTACGGTCGATCTGCTCACCTGTCGAGGTCTAGCTCATGACTGACAAGAGGCACTCCCTTTTCCCTGATCGAGAAATCGCACTGTCGCTTAATTCTAGTGAGTCAATTGGCGATGAGCTGATCGATTTGATGGGCAGACATTCGGCGCAAGCCTTGCTGAATGCATTTGGCGGGCGAGACCTATTTATCCCAAAAACGATGAATGAGGATCACGCAATCGCGAAAGTGATTGGGCTTGGACCGGCCCGAGCGCTGTCGAATGCCTTTCCTGGAATTGAAGTTCGCTTGCCGATGCGGCTTAATCCGGTGCACAAAAAGTCTGAAATCGAGCGACTTCTCGCCTCTACAAACTTGTCTTATCGGGCCATCGCAGAGCGTGTCGGCGCACACCAAGGTTGGGTTGAACGCGTCGCCAGTCAGTGGAAGAAAAGCGGAGCTGAGCGGCAGACTGATCTTTTCGCTGATCCGGACGAGGCAGAGACTTAATGCTGCCCCCCACCCGCGGTGGGGTGAACGCTCTACCATGATCAACCCATAACGGAGCTCGAACGCAGTCATGCGGAACGGAGCTCTCAGTGTCAACATCAACCATTCCTCTAGAGTTACAACGCTACATTTCTGATGGTGTAGAGGTGCTCTATTTTGAACATTGGTCACAAGTCACAAAAGGTGACTGGCCTTGGAAGAATTTCACGCCACGCGAGCGGGCGTGCAAAAGAACAGGATCGCTACTGCTAGTGCCGGAATACATGGAACGGCTGCAGGGTCTTCGAACACGTCTCAAACGTGCAATGCCCGTCAATTCGGGCTTCAGGTCGGTTCAGCACAATCAACTCATTGGAGGCGGACTGGCACACCCAACCGGACGTGCTGATGATATTGGCATTTTCGGCAATGATGCGTTGGAGCTCGTCATCATGGCGCGTGAGGAAGGCTTCACCGGAATCGGAGTGAAGCAGCATGGCGGTATCGAAAGCCGGTTCATCCATCTCGACGATCTGCAAAATGATGAAACCCGCGGGCCGCGCCCGTGGCTATGGAGCTATTGATGAGTGACATTCTTGGTCTTGCGGCCAGTGCGGCCGGTGGCGGCGTGTTCGGATTGGCGGGTACTGTTATCGGGCGCGTGGCTGGCTACTTCGAAACCAAGCAGGCCAATGCGCACGAAAAAGAGCGTTGGAAACATGACGAGGCGATGCTGCAGCATCAGATGACGGCTGATCGCCAACGCGCTGAAGCGGAGCTTTCTAAAATTGAAGCCGAAGGCAGCTGGGATGGGCTCAGCGCGTCCTTGCGGGCCGACGCCGCTATCGGTGAAAGCTATCGTTGGGTGAATGCGGTGCGCGGTCTAACACGGCCAGTTTTGACCATGGCGTTATGGTTGATCACACTGCTTGTGTTTTTCTATTCTAGCGAGGCAGACCGTCCGCAGATCATCAACACGGCGACCTTTGCGGCGACAGCCGCCACGCTTTGGTGGTTTGGTGACCGTGGCCCGAACAGAAATCCGCGCTTCGCCGGTCCGACCGATCGGATCGCGGGTGCGGCTGGTCAACAAAAGGTGGTCTGATTTATGGACTTGGCCGGACTAGGGAAACTCGCGCTTGAAGTCTTGCTGGCCGTCATTGCCGGTGTCGCTACGGTTTTCGGTTGGGTTACGAGACGACTTAAGGAAGAGCGACTCGTGACTGATAATCGTTTTAGCTCGATAGAGGATCGACTCTCGGAAATTGAAAAGGCTGGTGAAAGCCGCCGCGAAGAAATGGAGGCCATTCACCGGGAAGTGGTGGAGATGAGAGGACAACTTAAGAGCATGCCAGATCGTAAAGAGCTGGCAGCGCTACACTCAGAACTCAAAGACGTCAGTGGTGAAGTTAAAGGCCTAGCAGCCGAAGTGCGCGCTTTGATAAAGGAAACCGCCCGCACCACAGAATACCTTATGAACCGGGATACGAAGTCATGAGCTTCAGCGAGCACGTCACCAAGGATCGACGCCTGGTCATTTTGAGGTTGCTCTCTGAGACGCCGGGCCACTCCTCCAATGACTCCATTCTCGATGCGGCGCTGGATCAATACGGTCATCGAGCCAATCGTGATCAAGTGCGGGGCGATCTTACATGGCTTGCAGAACAAGAATTGATTAAACTTGAGGTCATCGGCGAGACCGTTTTTGTTGCTACACTTACAGGGCGTGGACAGGACGTTTCAGAAGGGACAGCGTCCCATCCAGGGGTGAAGCGCCCACGCGCAGGGGAGTAGCGTGATGCCCCGCCGATCAACCATCGACACGTTTGTCAACGAAGAGGATCGCGCCGCGCTGGAGCATATGATGCTCGCGGGAAAGTTCACCATCGATGAGCTACACGAGTGGCTGCTTGAGCGTGATTATGAGATCAGCCGCAGCGCGGTTGGTCGGCACTCAAAAAAGGTGGAAGAGATCGGCGTCCATATGCGCGAGGCGCAGCAAATGGCCGAAGCGCTCGCCGCTGAAGTCGGCCCCGCATTTCGTGACGGTGAAACTAACCGAATGCTGACACAGATTCTCTCGTCGCTGGCCTTTCGGTCGATGACCAGCGCGATGAAGGATGGCGAAGATCCGGACGCGCGCGACCTCTCGCATTTGGCGAAGGCGCTGAAAGATATTGCCGGCGCGTCCAAGATCACAGACGAGCGGGAAAGGGCAATTATAGCCGCTGAACGCGAGAAGATGGCGGGCCGCGTCGGTGAAACAGCGAAGGCTGAGGGCTGGAGCGAGGCTACCATTCAGGCGATCAATGAAAAAGTTCTTGGGGTGGTGCTCTAGTGTCACCTCAACTCAAATACGCAACGCCTGATGAAGCTGGTTCGGTTCTCGCTGACCTGCCGAAGGGCAAGCTGCTTTTGCCTTATCAAGCGAAAGCGAATGCAATGGTCGCAGCGACCGCGCTCCTCGTCGTAGAGAAATCACGGCGGGTCGGTCTAACATGGGGCGTCGCTGCACAAGCTGTTCTGACCGCCGGTGCAGCCAAGAGCGCAAACGGCACGAACGTCTATTATATTTCCTACAATACGGACATGACGAAAGATTTCATCGACGCCTGTTCGATGTGGGCAAAGGCATTCGACTTCGCTTCAGAGGTGTTTGAAGAAGAACTTCTGGAAGACGGCGACGAAAAGAAAGCGATCAAGGTTCTGACGATTAGTTTCGCGTCAGGTTTTCGCATTCAAGCGCTGTCATCGGCCCCAAGATCGCTGCGTGGTAAACAGGGCCTGATTATCATTGATGAAGCAGCCTTTGTGGATAGCCTTGATGAGCTCCTGAAGGCCGCGCTTGCCATGATGATCTGGGGCGGTCGCGTCGTCGTCATCTCGACGCATAATGGCGTTGATAATCCGTTCAACCAGTTGATCCAGCAAGTGCGATCAGGCGAAAAGCGCGGTACGGTTCTGCGCATCACCTTTGATGAGGCGATTGAGCAGGGGCTTTGGGAGCGGATTAAACTCGTCAAACCAAAGACCACACCCGATAAAGCCAACTGGATCGGACTCGTTCGCGACACTTACGGATCGAACGCGGCTGAAGAACTCGACTGCATTCCAGCGAAGGGGGCAGGAAGTTTCATTGACGCCGCCCTCATCGAAGCCGCTGTTCATCCGGATGCGGGCAAGCCTGAGCTCTACGCCAATGGCCTAACCTATCTCGGCCGCGACATTGCCAGACGGCGCGACCTCGATATCACGTTTGCCTTTGAAGACGTTCGTGGGTCGCTGTGGCAGCGCGACGAAAACCGTTTTCACAACGCAAAATTCTCGGTCAGCCGTGCTGGCTTTGTCGACCTCATGACGCGCTATCGAGTCGCACGGGCCTATCTCGATCAAACCGGTATGGGCGAAGTCGAAGTTGAGCTCATGCAGGACAAGTATGGTGAAAGCCGTGTTCAGGGGATTCTGTTTACGGCTGCTATGAAGCTGATCTTGGCCAATGCTTTGAAAGAGCGGTTCGAAAACGGGACCATTTACATCAAGGACTGCGATGCAACCAAGCGTGCATTCCGGTCCGTGAAGCAGATGGTTGGCACTGGCGAAATCGTCCGTCTGGTCGACGATGGAACCAGCGATGGTCACGCAGACGAGTTTTGGGCTGCAGCTATGGCCAGTCACGCCGCGAACACGCCATATCAGAAGTTTGATTATCTTTCGCTCAATTCCAAACAGGGCGAGCGATTGACGCGCGATATGGGACTGACCGGACGCGGTGTTTCCGGCGCGAGAGGAGTCCTGGCATGACCAGCAATCAACTGAAATCCCTACCGGCAAGATTGGCCCGCAACCGCGCACAGCGCCGGGCAGAGACGGCCAAGCCAGTTAGGCGTCCGGCCTATCTGAAACATGAAGTCGCAGAGACGAAGCTGGGCTCTATCCGTTCACCGTGGGGTGACCCATCTGTTGTTGCAGGACTCACAGCTCCGCGCCTGGCGAGGACGCTGCGAGCGGCTGAACGCGGGGACACGCGTGCCTTCCTGACGCTGGCTGAAGAGATGGAAGAGCGCGAGCCGCATTATGCGTCAGTGCTTGCCACGCGAAAGCGCGCGGTTTCGGCGCTTGATCCGGTTGTCATCCCGGCTAGCGAAGATGCGCGTGATCAGGAAATTGCAGAAGCCGTCCGCACTCATATTGTTGAGCAGCCGATCTTTTCTGATTTGGTTAGCGGGCTTCAGGATGCCCTTGGTAAGGGCTATGCGCTGGTTGAAACCGTTTGGAAGCCCGGAAGCATGGCAATCCCTGTTGCTTACAAAAGACGGGATCAGCGGCACTTCAAATTAGATCAGGACGATGGTGAAACGCTGCGCCTTATTACAGATGCTGCGCCGCTGGGCGAAGACCTGCAGCCGTACAAGTGGACCATTCATCGACATAAGCAGAAAGAGGGATTGTCCATCCGTGGCGGGCTGGCGCGCTTAGCGGCCTGGTCCTTCATGTTCAAACAGTTCTCGATCAAAGACTGGGCGGCGTTCCTAGAAACCTACGGGCAGCCGCTGCGGCTTGGCCGGTACGGACCTGAAGCGACTGAAGAGGATCGCGTTGCCCTGCTGCGGGCAGTCCTAGGAATTGGTGCTGATGCTGGGGCCGTGATCCCAAAGTCAATGGAAATGGAGTTTGTCCAGGCGAGCTCGAATTCATCCAGCTCTGACATGTTTGAGCGCTATGCCGACTGGACTGATCGGCAAGTCTCAAAAGCTGTGCTTGGTCAGACCATGTCTACCGACGAAGGCGGACGTGGCGGACGCGCGCAGGCCGAAGTTCATGACGGCTTGCGTGACGAAATCAAGGCTGCTGATGCCCGCGCACTTGCCCGCTCCATCAATGAGCAGACGGTGCGCGATTTTGTGAACCTCAATTTTGGGCGGCAAGAGACGTATCCGCTGATCGAGTACCAGACGGAAGACGATGAAGACCTCGACTCATTTTTCGACAACCTTGGCAAAATGGTGGATCGCGGGCTGCAGGTTGACCAGGCCGACGTGTACGCGAGGTTTGGTTTAACAGCGCCGGAAAAAGGAGCCGCGGTTCTCGTGCCCTTCCGGTCAGGGGCCGTCGCACCTTCCGCGTCTACTGAAGCAGACCCGCCACAAGACGCTTTGAACGCCGTTCAAAGGGCGCTCAATCGTTCGACGGTGCGCCCGTCTGAACTTGCGCTTGATGCACTGATGGACGAGTTCAACAATGACTGGGCGCATGTGACGGCTCCGATCATTGATCCAGTCACTGCGCTGGCTGAAGAGGCTCAGAGTGCAGATGTGTTCTTAGCGGGACTCGATACGCTGGCGGAGCGGATGGATGGCGAGGCGTTCACCGAAGCGCTCGCCAATGCGATGACGCAGGCCCGCGTGCATGGCGACCTTGAGGACTAAACAATGAGCCTCGCCCGTGACGCTTCGTTCCAGCCACGCACACAAGCGCCGGATGCGGTGCGCGCGTATCTCGAAGACAAGGATTTACAGCCGGGCTTCGACTGGCGCGATATCTGGCAAGAAGAACACGCGCTCGCCTTCACTGTGGCAAAAATCATGGCGAAAGACGTTCTGGCGGATGTGAAAGAAAGCCTCGAAAAGGCGCTTGCCGGCGGTGAGACGTTTGAAAGCTGGAAGGCGCGGATTTCTGACGTGCTGGAGCGCGCAGGATGGGCTGGTGAACGCGAGGTGACGGATCCGGACACGGGCGAGGTGGCCGTCACGGATCTCACCGCGCCTTATCGCCTGCGCACCATTTGGCAGTCCAATATGCGAACGGCGCGTGCCGCTGGACAGTGGGACAGGGCGCAACGCACCAAGCGATTGATGCCGTACTTCCTCTATCAGCTAGGCGCGTCAGAAGAGCACCGCCCGCACCACGCTGCGAAAGAAGGAACGATCTTGCCGATCGATGATCCGTTCTGGCTGCAATGGTTTCCGCCGAATGGTTGGGGCTGCAATTGCTGGCTGCGCCAAATCAGTGCGGCAGAAGCAGGGCGCCTGGGCGGGGTCAGCGTGCGCCCTGCGGTGCGAGAGGTGATTTACAACAATCCGCGAACTGGTCAGCGCGAGCGCATCCCTGAAGGCATTGATCCGGGCTGGGCAAGCAATCCAGGACTGGTGCGAGAGACTTATCTCGAAGAGAGATTGAACGATGGGTCATAAACTCACTTGGGACGAAATCTGTCGCGCAATCGAGAATGATGGCGTGATAAAGAGCAAAGACTTTATCTTCGATCCTGACCCAACGGATCGATGTTGTGTGACCTGTAAGGCGAAGTTTCGAGGCGGTAATAATCGTATCGAATGCGCTAGATGCGCGCCACCAGATATCGATGCGATGTGAAACGCCGCATTGCACCGCTCAAAGTTCGAAGAGATGGCGATGGTGGTTCTGTTCGAAGTGCTGGCGACACGTTCGCAAGCGCTCAAAACGACGACTGAAAGCTGCGACCAGTCGGGCGACAGCGAATGGCCCTCCCTATGACTGGTTGGATGCAGAGCAGGTCGCGCTAGAGCAGTGTGTTGCTGAAGCTTGCTTTGGCCGGTGCTTTGACAATTGAAGCGGTGTCATGATTTCATGAAATCATGATTTCCTCCCTTGTCTTTGCGACTCTGATCTACTGGTCTGATGCTGACAGCGGGCGGTTGGAAGATGGCACGCCATTCCGATTGCACGGGGTGGATGCGCCAGAGACTTACAAGCCCAAATGCGAGGCCGAGCGGATCGCAGGCTTTGACGCCAAGGCCGCCGTGATCGAATTGACCCAGTCTGCGAAGACGATCGAAACCAAGCACCACTATGTCGACGATTATGGTCGCGCGGTGATTGATCTTGAGATTGACGGGGTTGATCTGGCTGACATGCTGGTCGAGCAGGGCCTGGTCCAAGTCTGGGATTATGATGGCGGGCAAGTCAAACCAAACTGGTGCTCATAATAATTCGAAGTAACCAAATGCCGATCACGATAGGCCTCGTTATCCAAAGCCTTTTTATCCCGCTCAATTGACAGGCGTGCGCCGATCGCATTCTGCAGAGAGATGAGACGCAACGCCATGACAATACCAGGAGCCATGTTTCGACGTGTGCCGCGGGCTGGCGGAGGTTACTTTATCGAAGCCGATATCGACCATCTTGGTATCAAGAAAACCTACAGAGTTGCTGTCAAAACGCCTCGGGGTATTCCGCGTGCCAAGCAGCGCATTAAGGAACTGTTTTATGCCGACGTTGAGGCCCTGACCCGAAAACAGTGAGGTGACCCGCTTAAGGGCCCGTCGCTTCCAGCAAACCTTCGCCGTTAACCAAAGCTCGTAGAACGCGCACAGAGCGCCTCTGAGAGGTTTGACCCCTACGCAACGCCGCAAAATCGACAAATCGCGCTGTACGGGCTTCTTTGTCCGTTCAAAATTGATCCTCGCGTGACAGGCGAGGTGCGATTTTCAGATTCTCGTGTTTTGGGCGAAACGCGGTCTCAACTTTGCTGACCTGTTTCTGCCCCCACCGGCGGTGGGGTGAACGCGTGATCGCGGTTTGCCTAAGCCTGTTTCTATCATGTCACGGAGACCAACCCTTTTGCAAGCCCAAGCTGATCTCTTTCCAGAATACCTGAAGCGGACTGCGGCGCGTGAAGTCGGGGGCCGCACACTGGCGGCCCTCGCGCTGTGCCGGGATGCTGAAGACCAAGACAGTGCGCTTGGCACGCATTTGGAAATCAGCCTGAACGCTGATCAGGATGTGCCCGAATGGATCCACCTGCTTCCAGCTGGCCCTGACATTAAAGGCATTGATGGTCGCGCTTGGGTTCTGCCCAATGCGCAAACTGTGCTCGATGCGTTCAACGCGCGCAGCTCTGATCTGATAGTTGATTATGAGCACGGATCAGAATTGCTTGCCAATCATGGCGCGCCCGCACCTGCCAGTGGCTGGGTCAAAGCCTTAGACCTGCGCGCAGATGGGATTTGGGGCCGCGTCGAGTGGACCGACAAAGCGCTCAATATGATCAAGGCGCGCGAGTATCGCTATATTTCGCCCGGCTTTTATTTCGACCAGGAGACCCGTGAGATTTTGGCGTTCAAATCTGTGGCGCTCGTCAATCAGCCCAATCTCAACCTGACAGCCCTGAACAAACCCAACCCAAAGGAGACCTCGGATATGAAGTTCGAGACACTGGCGGCCGCGCTTGGCCTTAAGAAAGATGCGACGGAGGAAGAGATTCTCACGGCCATCAATGCGCTACAATCTGAAAAGGATGTCGCGCTCAATCGCGCGGCTAATCCTCCAGCGGATCAATTCGTCCCGATTGCGACGCATCAGCTTGCAGTGAACAAAGCGAGCGAGCTGCAGACCCAACTTGATGAGCGCGACGCCGCGGATCACAAAGCCAAAGTCGATACGGCCATCAATAAGGCGCTGAACGACGGTAAGATCGCCCCGGCAGACGAGGCGTATCACCGCAAAGGCTGTGCGACCGAAGACGGCCTTACGGCGTTTAACGCTTTCGTTGAGACGACGCCGACTGTGGTTCCGGCTGGCGAGCGCGTCACAAAAACCGTTGACGCCAGCGCCACCAATAATGCGCACGGCCTGAGCGATGCTGAGCTCGCGATGTGCAAGCAAACCGGCACGGATCCGAAAGCCTTTGCCGCAACCAAAGCGAATAAAGAGGAGACGGCCTAATGGAAGCCCTGATTCCAGACGAGCGCGAAGCGAAGTTCCGCGCCCTACCGGTCAAAGCTGAAGCCGCAATCAAAACCGGCGATGCCGTGATCTTCAACGGGACGGTTGCTGAGGCGGCCACGACGGCTGCCGGGCGTGACGCCTTTACCGCACGCGGTGTTGCTGAAGAGTCTGCAACCGGTGGTGCAGCTGATGGGGCCATCAAAGTCACGGTGCGCAGCGGCACCTTCCTGTTCACCAATTCCGCGACCGATCCGGTCACGCTGGATGATCTTGGGTCAACTGTCTTTGCCGAAGACGCACGCACCGCTGCACGCACATCCAACACCAATACCTGCGCTGCGCTCGGCATCCTGTTTGATGTCGATGATGCCGGCGCATGGGTCACACTTTAAGGAGCCGCTCTAATGGATCTCACACCTGAAAACGTGCGCAATTTTGGCGTCACACTGAACACGCACTTTCAAGCGGGCATCGACTCAGTAGAGTCTGAGTGGAGTAAAATTGCCGACCTGGTCAATTCGACGACGTCGCGCGAAACCTACGGCTGGTTGGGCGACTTGCCTAAGATGCGTCGTTGGATAGGCGATCGCCGCCTGAAGCGTATTCGCGAAAAGCTGTATCAGCTTATCAACGATGACTTTGAAGACACAATTGCTGTCAACCGAAACAAGTTTGAGGATAACGAGCTCGGCACGTTCGGTACACTCGCTTCGTCTTTCGGCCGATCTGTCGCTGAGCTGCCTGATGATCTCGTCTTTGAGGCGCTCGTTCTAGGTTACGTGACTGAGTGTTATGATGGTCAGAATTTCTTCGACACCGAGCATCCGGTCGGCGAAGGCGCGAACCAGAAACTGGTTTCGAACGTGCAGGCCGGTGCTGGCGAAAGCTGGTTCTTGCTCTGTACGAATTCGACGATCAAGCCTCTGATCTATCAGGAACGAAAAAAGGGCGATCTCGTCTATAAAGGCGATCCGGAGGATGAAAATGTCTTCCAACGCAATGAGCTGATCTGGGGCAGCCATGCCCGCGCTGCTGCTGGCTACACATTCTGGCAAATGGGTTTCGCTTCAAAAGCGGAACTGAATGCCGATAATTATGAGGCCGCCCGCGTCGCGATCATGTCGCGCACGGATGATGAGGGCAAGCCGCTCAATCTGAAGCCGAACCTTCTGGTTGTTGGCCCTGCCAATGAGCGCAAAGGCCTGAAGCTACTCAACAATGAGCGTACCGATGCAGGTGCGACGAACGAGTACCAGGGCACAGCTGAGCTGCTCTCGACCACACGCGTGACGGGAGGATAAGTCGATGAAACAGATTCATGTTGTCAAAGCCAAATCGCGCCGGGTCGGCTACATCCGTGGCGGCCAGCGGTTTGAGAAAGCCGAACGGGTCTTTCCCGCCAATGCCGCCGCGGTTGAAAGCTGGCCGGATGATCTCGGCCCGTGTGTCGAGATTGGTGAAGACGCCTTGGAGGCAATCCTCGCGGATCCGCACATTGTGACAGAGACGGTTGAGATTGAGGTCGGTGGGAAAGCGCCCGCGCCGGTGGTTACGGTCAATCAAATCCTTGATGCGCTCACGGCACCAGGCGATGACGGGTTTGACAAGGCTTGGGAGAAATCCGCCAAAGAAGCCATGCGCGAACAGGGCAAGAGCCTGAAAGCGAAGGTCACGGCGATTGACTTCACCGACAGCGAAACCGAAGGCGCGGTTACGGTGGCGTTCAAGCTGAACGATGAAGCCGTCTCTGCCCTGTTCAAGCCTGAAGAAGAAACACCGGGCGAAACCAAAAACGAGAGCGACGACGAGTAGCGATGTATGCGACGCGTGCGGATATGGAGGCGCTCTATGGCGCGGATGATGTGGCCCTCTGGGCGACGCGTTCGCGTGAGGATGGACCGTCTGAAACCTCGATTGAGGGGGCGCTGAATGATTCGGCCGGCTTCATCGATACCCATCTCGCGTCGCGTTACAAACTTCCGCTTCGTGCGCCCGCGCCGGTTCTGCAGCGGCCCTGCATCGATATCGCGGTCTACTATCTCGCCAACACGGCATCGCGTGCGACTGAAGACATTCGCCAACGTTATGAAGATGCGGTTAGCCTGTTAAAGCGGCTGGCAAACGGCACCGCAACGCTGGGCCTCGACACGGATGGTGATGGCGCGGCCGAGTCTGCGTCCCGCGTCATTTCTGTAAGTGGTCCGGAACGCCAGATGACCCGCGAAACCCTGCGGGAGCTTTAATCATGGCAGGTGTCGAACTCACGCTTTCTCTGCCTGATCTGGACAGGCTGGGTGCGCAGCTGATGAGCATTGACAGCGTCATCCCCGATGCGCTTCCGGGTCTGTCTGTTCTGGTTGAGAGCCAGACCCGTCGTCGCATCGCCGATGAAAAGGAAAGCCCTGACGGCGAGCCTTGGGCCGCCTGGTCGCCGGCCTACGCAAAAACCCGTCGCGGCGGACAATCCCTGCTGATTGGGCGCGGTGACTTTCTCGATTCGATTGCTGGCGACGTGATCGGAAATGACACGATCAGTGTCGGATCAGACAAGGTTCAAGCCGCTCTCATGCAATTCGGCGGCGATGATAGTATGGTGCCAGGACCGGCCGCCGTGCCGGCGCGACCCTATCTGGGTCTTTCAGACGCCAATCTCGACGAGGTTAGCGATTTTCTGAGCCTCGTGATCACGGAGCATGTCAATGACTGAGCCCGCGATCCACACCCTGCTCGACGCGATTTGCGCGGATTTTCTGGAGTCCATGCCGGAGCTGCGCGATTGTAAACCCCATGGCGGGGACTTTACGGCCGACGAGGTCAAGCGGTTTTCCATCAATGCGCCCAGCATTCGCGTCGCCTGCTTAGCGATGAGTGACCCAAAAAAGGTGAGCGGCGGCTTTGTCGATTACACGCTGAAACTGACGGCCGTGATTTCCGCCAAGCAGACCGCCGATCTTGATCGCCATGCCGCGGCCACTGCGATCGTAAACCGCGTCCTCATCGACATTGCGGACGCGACATGGGGGCTCGATATCTGGGTCCACCCGGCAAAGCTTCCTGAAGCCCGCTCGCTTTATGCCGGCGCGATTGATCGCCAGGGGCTCGCGCTCTGGCAAGTGCGCTGGAATCAATGCGTGCGCCTGACGGTGCCAGATGATCCTGAGCCGCTCGATCCAGCCGTCTATATCGGCTTTGCGCCTGACATCGGACCTGATCACATTGATGACTACGAGCGCATTGGAGACGCCGCATGAGCACGCAGCTGATCCATGAAGCCGAGCTGTTGCGCCGGATCGAAAACCTGATCCGGTATGGTCGGATCGTTGAGGTAGACTATGACACGGCGCGCGTGAAAGTTAGCTTTGATGACACGCACGTGTCCGGCTGGCTGTCATGGATGACCACGCGCGCTTGCGAAGGCGAGGTCAGATGGGATGCGCCGGAGCTCGGTGAAGTGGTTCTGGTATTTGCCCCCTCAGGCACTCTGGAGTCCGGCGTCGTTCTGCCCGCGCGCTACTCCGCTGATAACGCGCCCGGCGAAAACGATCCGGACATGATTGTACGCAAGCATAGCGATGGCGGTGAAGACCGCTACGCTCGATCCGAAAGCGCTCGAACAATCACCCTTCCGTCTGACGGGCGCTTTCGGATCATTCTCGGCTCCACCGAGCTTCTGCTGGATGGCAGTAGCGCGACGATCACGGCCGACACGATCCGGTTCAATGGAACAAGCCGCGTGGAAACCACCGCCTCTGACATTGTGCTGAACGGCAAAGTTCATCTGGGTGGCGAAGGCGGCAAGCCGGTGGCCCGCAAAGATGATCCGGTCGCGGGTGGCAAGATCACCGCGGGATCAAGCGAGGTCACCTCGATATGACCACGCTAAGTGTCTTCAAGGGGATGGATCCTTTAACGGGTCGCGCCGTGTTCGATCTTGATCACGTGCGCCAATCTGTGCGCGATATTTTGTCGACGCCGGTTGGTACACGCGTTCAGCGGCGCACGTTTGGCTCTACGCTCTACAAATTGCTGGATGCCCCCATGACGGAGGGCCTGTTGGCCGAAGTCCGCGCCGCTGTAGCTGGCGCGCTGACCCGTTGGGAACCCCGTCTGCGGCTGGTCAAAGTGCGCGCTTATGAGGCGACCCCTGGTCGATTGGATGTTGATCTAGAGGCGGTCTACGAAAACCAATCGCTCGTTCTTGCGGGGGTGCTGGAATGATCGACCTGTCTAACCTGCCGCCTCCAGAGATTGCCGAGTCCCTAGACTATCAACAGATCGTTGTGGACACTCAGGCTGCGCTGATCGCAATCGATCCTGCGCTTGAGCCGGTACTGGCGCTAGAGAGCGAGCCGATGACAAAGCTGATCCAAGCTTTTGCTTATCGTGAGTTGCTTATTCGTGTCCGAATTAACGACGCGGCGCAATCAGGACTATTGGCCTTTGCGACCGGCGGAACACTGGATCATCTCGGCGCATTGCTTGGAACGGTACGGCTTGATGGGGAGGTCGACTCCTCGTTTCGAGGCCGTATTCAAATGGCGTTTGAACGCCTTTCGGTTGCGGGACCCCGTCAGGCCTATATCGAAAACGCGAAAGCAGCGGATCCACGCGTTACGGATGTCGGGGTTTTCTCCCAAAGTCCTGGGCAGGTCAACGTGATCGTCTTGGGGGATACAGATCAAGCCGCCGACCAGGACCTTCTGGATGTTGTGTCCGCAGCGCTGAACCACGAAGACGTTCGGCCACTAACCGATCAGATTGTCGTGAGCTCGGCGCAGCCCGTTGTGATCGACGTGACTGCCAGTCTCTTTATTGATCCCGGTCCTGATGAGGCCTTGGTTACCAACACGGCGCAAGACGCGCTTGAAGCCTATTTCATCAGCATTCGACGGGTTGGCGCAGACGTTGCGTTTTCAGGCATCGCTGCTGCTTTACATCAGTCCGGTGTCTCCCGCGTAGCGATCAGCAACCCTGCCGGTGATGTCGCGATCTCATCGACACAAGCGCCTGTCATAGGGCAAATCACTCTCAGCGCGGTGGTAAACAGCGATGACTGATTTGCGCTCTATCCTGCCCCCGAATGCCACGGCGCTCGAACGCACGATTGATCGCGTCGCTGCCGGTCGTCTCGATAGTTTGTCACTGGCTATCTCGGCGCTTTGGTCCGCAGACGAGGCGCTGGAAGATCATCTGCCTTGGCTTGCCTCGGCTGTAAGCGTGGATGTTTGGAATTCCCGATGGCCTGAACACATTAAGCGGCAGGCCATTAAGACCAGTTTTGAAGTGCATCGTTTAAAAGGCACGTTTGGTGCTGTGCGTCGAGCACTCGATTCTCTTGGTGTGCGAAGCGTTCTAACCGAGTGGTTTGAAGAAGATGGCGCGCCCTACACGTTTCGTGTTCGCGCTTACGCGGCTGAGTTTCTTGATCTACGAAAGACCGTTTTGCTCGATGCTGAATTTGAAAGCTTGCTTCGGGAAGTCGTCGATGCGGTGAAGCCGGTTCGCGCGCAGTTCGAGTTTGAACTTGCAGCACGATCACCCATCACCTTCGCGCCGCTCGCTCTTACCAGCACGGCAACGGTAACGCGTCGATGCGTGCAGGCCGATACAGAGCCTATTCGCCCAAGCGTGAACCTCAGTCCTGTTGCGGCGCTTCGCGCGCTTACAGTCTGCCGCCGTGATGTGGCGCTAGGAGGTCTTTAATGAGTGCACTTATTCCCGTTCTGACCAATGCCGGTCTTGCCGCAGCGGTCAACGCATCATCAAACGGCTTGCAAATCACTGTGACCGAAGTCGCACTTGGCAATTATGGCTATAGCGTCGATGTGAACGCAGCCGGTCGCGCCATACAGACAGAGCTCAGAAACGAGATTCAGCGTGTCGAGCTCCAGTCGGCGACGAATATTGATTCCTACAGCGTTGAGCTTGGCTTCATCGCAGAGGGAACCCCGAATTTCTGGGTTCGTGAATTTGGGTTCTATCTCGATGATGGGACGCTTTTTGCCGTTTGGAGTGACCCAAACAACGCTCTGGCGTTCAAATCAGAAGACAATCCGCTGATAGTCGGGTTTGAGCTTTCACTGACGGCATTGCCGCCTGGCACAGTGGCATTTGAGGCAAATGGTCCGCCGCTCGAACTTCTGAACACGGGTCAGTTGGCCGTTGTCACAGAAGCGGTGGCCAGGAACGCAATCCAATCCTTCAATCAGAACAAGCGTCTTGACGCGATAGAGGAGGCGCTCAGCCGATGACCACAACTAGCGACCAGCTCACCCAGGCCATTGCGGCGATCAATGCACTTGAGCAAACCTACGCACAGGAAGCGCAAGCTATTCGGGACCAAGTGAATGCTGCAATCGTAGCGGCCCCTATTCTATATCAAAGTGTGCACGTTGATGCTCTGAACGGCAGTGATGAAAATCTTGGCACTCTGGCTGCACCTGTCGCGACGCTTCAGCGCGCCATCGACATAATCCCCCGGCGCGGCTCTGGGATCATCTTTCTTTTGAGCGATCTCATCGTCGACGAACCGGTCGTAGTTGAAGATAAGCATATTCGTGTTCTCGCGTCCGAAACGATCGTGTTTAGACCCGTCATCCAGCTTGATGATTATCTTGAGGGGAGCGTGCAGCGCGCAGCCTATTTCGATCTTGGCTCAAATGCCATGCTATATCTTAACGCCATCGATGTCGCCATTATCGCCGATCATTCTAATCTAGTGACCGACTCCGAGATTATCAGAACGCGGAGCCTGACATCGCTGCGATCGGATATCAAATTTCTGGATGTCAACTTTAGCGGCATGACAGATCAAGTCGTTGTGCGCTCAGGCGCGCAAGTTTTCCTTTCGCTCATGGTGATTTCAGTTACCGGCGTCACCGGCGGCAACTGGTTGAACGATTTCGCCGCCGGTTTAGACCCGGCCACGCTCAACTTCCTCAGAACAAATCTGACCGCATTGTAGGAGGTGACCTATGCTTCTCACCCTGACCCATAATCAGCAAACCTATACCGGGTTTACGATTGACGCTCTTACGGCGGCCGGCGTGCCGGATACTGTCATCGACACGGCGATCACGGCCCGGTTCGTTGAGCGGGGCAATGCGGCGATAGATGCCGCTTGCGATCTCATATACACAGCATCGACAAGCCGATCTCAACGCTATGCCCGCAAATATGAGGAGGCTGTCCGATACCGCGATGCGGATTATCCCGGAAGCGTCAGTCAAAGCGACTATCCTTTCCTGGTCGCAGAGGCCGCAGCCCTGGGCATCACTAAACGCGCACAGGCGGATGCTGTCATTGCCCGCGGCGACGCGTTTGCGCAGGTTGGCGCGCTCGCTGAAGCGTCACGAGCCGCTTTAGAAAAGGCCGTTGAAGCTGCGACCGGCCATGACGCAAAGCAGGCGGCTTACCAAAGCGCGCTCGCTGATTTTCAAACCCAACTCTCCACCGCTTTACAAGGAGCTTAGCCGCCATGACCGGATTTCTTCACGGCATTGAAACCATTGAAAACACAGATGGATTGAGACCAATCCAAGGGGTCAGATCAAGCGTGATTGGTTTGATTGGCACGGCCCCAAATGCTGACAACGACAAATTTCCACTCGACACGCCGGTCCTTGTTGCCGGCCGGCGCGCCGATGCGGCGGGGCTTGGCACCGGCGGCACGCTGGCAGATGGTGTCGATGCGATCTTTGATCAGATCGGCGCGCTGATTGTTGTGGTTCGGGTTGAGGATGACGCGACACCAGCAAATGTTTTCGCCAATCTCATTGGCGGTGTTGATGGGGTCAGCGGCGATCACACAGGCGTTCACTGTTTCAAGCAAGCTGAAGCGCTGACAGGCTTCGCCCCAAAAATTCTGGTTGCGCCGGGATATGGTAACCAAACCTCTGTCATTACGGAAATGATCAGCATTGCCGACACTTTGCGCGCCTGCATCATTGCCGAAGGGCCGTCGACTAATGACACAGACGCAACGACCTATCGCGGTAATTTCGGCAGCGATCGCGTTTTCGTCGTGGATCCAAAGGTGAAAGTCTTTAACCCGTCCACGGCGTCTAATGTGAATGCGCCGGTCTCTGCTCGGGTCGCCGGCGTGATTGCCCGTACCGATCATGAGCGCGGCTTTTGGTGGAGCCCGTCTAATCAGGTGGTCAATGGCGTCATCGGGACGATGCGCCCGATTGAACACAGCCTGACCGACTATACCGCACAAAGTCAAATCCTGAACGAGAATGAGGTCGCCACCATCGTGCGTCAGGACGGCTGGCGCCTGTTTGGTAACCGGACCTGTAGTACCGATCCACAATGGGCTTTCCTGTCGGTTCGTCGCACGGCCGACATGATCTATGAATCGATCGAGCGCGGGCACGCCTGGGCACTTGACCGTCCATTCAGTGCGCAGCTTCTTCGCGACATTGTCGATGGCGTGAACGCGTATCTGCGATCGCTGGTTGCGCGGGGTGCGCTTCTGGGTGGACGGGCCATCCTAAATCCTGAGCTCAATTCAGAAGCCGCTCTTAAAGCGGGTCAGCTTTATATTGATTTCGACATTGAGCCACCAGCACCGCTAGAGCGCCTGACGTTCACGGCCTATCGGAATGGCGACTATTACGAGACGCTCGTTGAGAGCGCGCTGTCCAGCTAACCCCCTAAACAGAAAGGAGATCGCAGATGACGATCCCAAAGGTTATCAAGAACTTTAACGGTTTCATCGATGGGCGCGGGTTTGCCGGGCGCATTACGCAGATTGTCTTGCCGACACTGGCCATTGAAACCGATAATCATCGCGGCGGCGGCATGGATGCTCCAGTCCCGATCGACATGGCGATGGAGCCGCTCACCTGCTCCATGACCCATGTAGAGTTCGATCCAGCGCTCGCCGACTCTCTTGGTCGTATGGAAGCGCGTGACACGCCGATCGTTGCCCGTGGCAGCCAGGAGCGCGGCGCACTGGTTGAGACCGTGATCTTCACCATGCGCGGCGGCTTGCAATCCTTGCCGGGTGGAACGTTTGCACAAAGCAAAACCGAACTCGAGCTCGCCTACGCCCTGACCTATGCGAAGCTTGAAATCAACGGCTCGGAAGTATTCGAGGTTGATGTTGAAAACATGGTCCGGAGTCTCAATGGCGTGGATCAACTTGCTGCGCGCCGCGCGGCCATCGGGATTTAAGGGAGGCCAGAATGGCAGGTGACGCAAAGAAAATGATCCCGAATCCCTACACGCTAAACACGCCCGTAGAGTTTGCAGGTGAGACGATCGCTGAGGTCACGATCCGAAATCCAAAGATCAGTGATCACATTGCCGTCAGCAAATCCAAAGGCACTGAGATTGAACAAGAGGTCGAGATGATGGCGCGCCTCGCCGGGCTCAATAAGGGGGCCGTTGCTGAATTTGATGAGCACGACTTCAACCAGCTCAGCACGTTGGTGGCGCAAATGCGTGAGGCTTTGGAAGAGGGAAACGCCTAGCCAACCTCTGGGTGAAGGCGGAGCGTATCGCGCGCGTGTATCACTGGAGCCAGACCGAGATTTTGGACCTGGAGGTTGAGGCGTTTGATATGTGGCAGGCCTTCGCGCTGGCGCGTCTGAAACAGACTGGCTTTGACTAGCGCCAGATGCCAAGGGCCGGATCAAACCGGCGCTCATTTCCTTTTGTATGGCCCCGGCAAAGCCCGATCGCCGCGATCATCGCCCCACCCGCCAACACGGCCAGCGCGAGTCCTAGAAAGACGAATAAGACGATAAAAGAAAGGTCCATGACAGGTATATAGGGATGTCGGTTCTCGATTTCACCATCCGCCTTACGGGCCGTGAAAGTCTGTCTTCGACCGGCAAGGCGGCTGCCGGCGGTTTGAAGCGTGTGATCAGCGAAAGCCGCACGCTTCAAAGCGAGCAGAAAAAAATCGGTGCTATCAAAACCGATATCGCTAAGTTTAAGGCGCTGAAGCTGCAAACCCGCCAGACCGGCCAGCGGCTCGATGAAGCCAAGCTCAAGACCGGCGCGTTGGCGCGTAAAATGAAGGGGAGCGCGGAGCCAAGCGCGAAGCTAACGCGCGAATTTAATCGCAATGTCGCAGAAACCCGTCGCCTGAAGGCTCTGCACGCCGATGAGACCCGCCAGCTTCAACGGATGCGTGGCGCGCTGAGCGATAGCGGAATTTCAACGCGCAACCTGTCAGAAGAGACGCGCAAGCTGACTCGTCGCAACGAAGATCTCAATCGTGAGCTCTTGGAGCGCGAGCGGATCGAAAAACGCCGCCTGCTGCTTGATCGCCGCGCGCAACAGGCCGAAGAGCAGATGGTGGCTACTTCCACCATTGCTGGCAACCTCACCTTCATCGCTGACAGCACCAATCGCGTCGGAACCGCAATGCGTGACGGCTTAAAAGGACTAGGCCGCGATGCCATGACGTTTGAGAGCGCCATGGCGGATGTTCGCAAAGTCGCTGACTTCGATGCACCAGGCCTCGATGCGTTTGGTCGAAAGCTGCGCAGGTTGGCCGCTGACGATATCCCCCTTTATGCTTCAGAATTGGCGCAGATCGCCGCGTCTGGTGCGCAAATGGGCGTTGCAGATGAAAACCTGCTACGGTTCACCGAAACAGCATCAAAGATGGCCATCGCCTATGACATCGTCCCAGAAGCGGCCGGTGAGGCCATGGGGAAATTGTCGAATGTCCTGGGAATTCCGATCAACGATATCGATCGGCTGGCCGATGCGATCAATCACCTGTCTGATAACACTCCAGCAAAAGCACGTGAGATCACTGAAGCTCTGCTACGCTCTGGCGCGACGGGCAAATTGTTCGGGCTTTCTCCGGAAACCACTTCAGCTTTGAACGCGTCGCTAATTGCCATGGGCAAGCGGCCTGAAGTCGCGGCGAATGGCATAAATGCAATGTTGGTGCGCCTGGCGGATGCGGAAAATCAATCTGATGGGTTTATTGCCGCTTTTGAATCGATGGGGCTGACGGTGGAGGAGTTCAAAGACCGTTTGAACACAGATGCTGAAGGTGCCCTGATGGACGTGTTCGAGCGCCTGCAGGGCTTTGAGGGCGGTGATCGGGTGTCACTCCTCAATACCATGTTCGGCATGGAATATGGCGATGACGTTGCGACGCTGGTCGGCAGTCTGCAAACCTACAAAGATGCGCTCGCAGAAGTGTCTGATGAAAGCCGTTTTGCCGGGTCCATGCAGCGTGAATTTGCCAATCGATCGAGTACGACAGCGAACAAGCTTCAGCTCTATCGAAACAAAATGAACGAGCTACGCATCACCCTGGGCGAAGGCCTGCTACCGGCCGCGGTCAGCTTTGCCGATCATGGTGGACGGATTGTTCGCGGCCTGACCGCTTGGGCAGAAAAGAATCCGGGTCTTGCAAAAGGGCTCACCACAGTGGCGCTTGCGGCGACCGGCGTGGTGACGATCGTTGCGCCGCTGATGACATTGGTTGCGAGCGGTGTTGGGACTTACGCGCTGTTTCGCTACGCGACAACCATGTCCTCAATCGCGCTGGCTAAGCATGGTTTGGCGAGCGGTATTGCCGGCAAGGGCCTGTTTGGGTTGGCCAAGCGCGCGCTGCCGACAGCGATCGCCGGTGTGCGGGGATTAAGCCTCGCCCTGCTGACCAATCCCATCGGCGCGATCATTGGTGGGATTGCGCTGGGTGGTGCGCTGCTGATCAAGTATTGGAAACCTGTCAGCGCGTTCTTCGGTGGGCTCTTCAGTGGCATTACAGACGGCCTCTATGTCGTGCAGCCGCTGTTTGATCTCACCTTCCGCCCGGCGGGCAAGCTGCTCGGCTGGCTGGGTGACAAAATCAGGGGCGTGATCAATTGGTTTGGGCGGTTGTTCAAACCGGTCAAAACGACTGAAGCGCAGCTTACATCGATCACCCAGACAGGCCGCCGCTTTGGCCAGGTGATCGGGGGTGCGCTAAATGTAATCATCGCGCCGATCCGCCTCGTCATTGGATTGGCCGAGCAGCTCTATCGCGGTTTAAAAGCCATCTTCTCCTGGTCGCCGGTTGATGCCGTGCGCGGTGCTTGGACGGGTCTCAGCGGCGTGCTGGGTGGCTTTATCGGTGGTGCAGCCTCTATCGTCTCGAAGGGCTGGAAGGGGTTGAAACGTACTTTGAGCTGGTCGCCCGTGCGTACGGCAAGAACGGCATGGCGTGGACTTCGGGGTCTGTTTGGTTCACTCGGAAAGGGGTGGCTGTCTGAAGCGCAACAGGTCTGGCAGGGCTTCACGACGATTGTTGCCTGGTCTCCGATAGGCTTGGTCGCAAGGAGCTGGTCAGGTCTGTCGTCTCTGTTCCAAGGCTTCATAAGCCGTTCTGGTGTGGTCATCGCTCGCGGGTGGGAAGGCCTAAAACGGATTGTAAGCTGGTCGCCGATTGAAACGGTGCGCGGGGCGTGGACGGGTCTTCAAGGTCTTTTGGGTCGATTTGCCGGCGGTGCCGGCAGGATCGTGTCACGTGCCTGGGACGGTATCAAGACGATCATGCGATGGTCACCGACCGGTTTGGTCGCTCAGAGTTGGTCCGGTCTGGCTTCTTTGTTTGATGGCGTGATGAGCCGCGCTGGTAGGGTCGTGTCTCGCGGTTGGGCAGGCCTGAAGCGTATCGTGAGCTGGTCACCGGTGGGGCTTATCGAACGTGCCTGGACCGGTGTCAGCGGCGTTGTCGGTCGCGTGCTCGGTCGCGCGCATGGACAGGCTCGCTCTTGGCTCACCGCGGTGCGTGGCGTGATGGCCTGGTCGCCGATTGAAACGGTGCGCGGGGCGTGGACGGGTCTTCAAGGTCTTTTGGGTCGATTTGCCGGCGGTGCCGG
>JBCBCO010000013.1:22722-32459 GCA_038630445.1 Pseudomonadota bacterium
GAAGCGTATCGTGAGCTGGTCACCGGTGGGGCTTATCGAACGTGCCTGGACCGGTGTCAGCGGCGTTGTCGGTCGCGCGCTCGGTCGCGCGCATGGTCAGGCTCGCTCTTGGCTCACCGCGGTGCGCGGTGTGATGGCCTGGTCCCCTGAAGGCGTGTTGCGCCAAGCATGGGATAAATTGCCAAATACGCTGCGCAGCATCTTCGCCAGAATGCGCTCTGTGATCGGCGAAGGCTTACGCAGTTTACGCACGATGATGGCGAAACCGTTTGGCACCATAAAGAGCGTGCTTGGCTTTGAGGTCGCAGGCGACAGCCCAAGTGACGAGGATGACGCGCCTAAGCGCCCGCCGGTTCCCCCAGACGCTCCGCCGCGCCCGCCTGCACCGGCTGACCTACCGAGTTTCGATTATCCAACCCCGGCCGAGATCGCGGCATCGCCGCGCTTTGAAGACTTTGACATGCCGGATGTGCCAGGAGGACAGACCACCACAATTACGTATGGGGACGTGTTGATCACGGTTCAGGGCGGTAGCGACCCGCGTGCGACGGCCGACGAGGTGATGCGCCGCTTTGAGGAACAACGAAGCGGGGCTTTGATCGATGTCGACTAATGTCCTGATGACGCTGAGCTGGCCAGATGAGGGAGATGCCCTGTTTCCCTTTTCGATCAATACGGCCGCGTTTGAAAATATATCCCGGATCGTGTCGCGCCGCTGGGCGGTGATCGAGGTTTTAAGCGCCCGGCCATTGCAACAGGATACTGGGCCTGGCCTCGAAGAAATGCGCCTCGATGGCACGGTCTATCCGCATTGGCGTGGCGGTTTGGTCCCACTCGAACAGCTTCGCAGACATGTCACAGAGTCCGGCCCAGCGTTGATGCTTGCCGGCACTGGGGAAGTGATGGGGTATTGGACGCTGCTTAGCTTGGATGTGCGCGGTGATGTGCCGACGTCAGACGGTATTGCTTTACGTCAGCGCTTCTCATTGAACCTCGCTTATTATGGTGAAACCCCACCACCAGAAGGATCAAGCTCATGAGCATTGAAACCTTCAACGGGGTGCGCGTCTGGCGGTGTCAGGATGACGATATGGCAGATCAAATCGCACGAACGGTTTATGGATCAATACCAGGTGCGGTAGAGACGATTCTGTCAGCCAATGCGCTATTGGTATCCAGCCGCGGGCCATATTTTCGGGCCGGTGACGTGTTGACCCTTCCGTCGATTGAACCGCCTTCAAATCAGCGTCAAAGGCTATTTGAATGAGACCAGCTTGGCAACTTATTGCCGATGGCACTGACCTTACGGCCGCTCTATCAAACCGGCTAGAACGTCTGAGCCTGGTCGATGAAAAGGGCGAGCAATCTGATCAATTGGAGATTGTGATTTCGGATCCGAATGCTGTGCTTGATCCACCACGAAAAGGTGTCGAACTGGCTTTGTCTCTTGGGTATGGAAGTGACCTTGTTGGTTTGGGGCATTTTACAGTTGATGAGGTCCAACTTTCAGGACCGCCAGATCAGTTTCGTATCATTGCCCGTGCCGCAGATTTTCTAAGCGGTTTAAAGGCCCGTAAAACGCGCGGGTGGCCAGAGACAACACTGGGTGACCTATTGGATGCGATCGCGGCTGAACACGGGCTGACGCCTGCGATTGATCAAGACCTATCTACCGTTGCCTATGCCCATATTGATCAGACTGAAAGCGACCTGAATTTACTCACCCGGCTGGCACGCGATCATGGTGCGATCGCAAAGCCGGTGGATCGCCACCTTGTTATGACCCGTCGCGGTACCGGCGAAACGATTTCGGGCGCACCGCTTCCCACTCAATTGATACCTCAATCCGATATGCTGAGCTGGCGATTGGTGCAGGCTGAGCGGCCGCAATTTGCTGGGGCGAGTGCCCGCTTTTTTGACCCGATATCGGGTGAAGAAAGTGTCGCGCGCGCGGTGGACGGTGATGGCCCAATTAAAGCGTTGCCTCGCCTTTATGACACACAAGAAACAGCTCTAGCGGCTGCCCGAGCGGCACAGGCGGCCATGCAGCGTGGCCGTGAAAGGTTTGAAGCGACACTAGTCGGCCGGCCTGACCTGCAAGCGGAAAGCCCACTTTCTGTTAGCCACCGCCGATCGGCGCTGAATGGAGACTGGATCACGACGCGTGCCGAACACCGGTTTGACCGAGGCGGCTACACGACCTTAGTGCGTGCTGAGCGTCGCGCAGATTAGATAGGACACTGCCCCCACCGGCGGTGGGGTGAGACGCGCCAACAAAGTGTGAAACGTTCCCTCCAAGTCCGGCCCTGCGGCCTGAGAGGTGAACATTATGAAGACATTAGACACATCCAAAGAGGCAGAGCAAGGGCCGGACGCGGTTCACTCGCCAACAGCGCAAGCGATCTGGAATACGGGGTTCTGCGCCTGGTTAGGTTGCGTTCTGGGTTTTGTTTTGTTGCTCGTATTCAGCACCGCGGCGCACGCCGATGAGGCCGCCTTCGATCTTGATCACGGCCTCTATGCAGATGCTTGGATGACGTCCTGTAACGGCAGTTTCGCGCAAGGCACTGTCACGAAAATCGGGGATGCTGAGGTCACGTCACTCCATAACCTAGGGGTCTGCAACGACGAGTCCGGCGCGCGCTTTCCTGATGACGATCTGGTCATTCTAAAGCTAGGTGATCCCGGTACGTGCCAGAATGCTGTTGCGGGCGAAGGGGTTTGGGTGATCGGTCATCCTGAATTAGAAATCGAAGTCTACACCACAGGGGGCTGGGGCTTTCTGGCGCTACAAGAGATTTCACGGGGTACAGTGACCATTCCATCCGCGCCGCAGCGTTGGCATTGGCTGGATGGGCGCACGACCCGTAGGAACGTTGGCAAAGCATCAACAGACAGAACGCGCAGGGGCTATAGCGGCGGCCCTCTCATTTCCGTGCTGGATGGCCGAATTGTCGGCATGCACCGTTCAGGCCATGACGGCGCGATCGAAGGCGAGGCGCGCCCATCCTATTTTCTGCCCGTCGAGGAGATTTGCGCGCACCTTCGCGCTGAGCTCGCCAAGCGCGAAACGGCCCTCGAGGACGCGTCATGAAGCCGGGTCAACTGCCGATCGTTCAAGACAAGATAAACGCGCTGTTTCCGCCCGTTCGAAAGGGCGGCCGCACCACAATGTGCGCCATTCATACACGCCTGATGAAAGAACTTACCCCTCTGCCGCACGATCCGCGTCATCCCAATCCGGCCGCTTATCTGCTGACGCGATGGCCCGGCGACTGGTACAGTTTCGAATGGTCTGTTCTATGCCTGGTTACGCCGGTCTTCTGCACCGCGGCCGATATGGCCGTCACTGCGCTTAGGCTAGCCCTAGAGTGCGGTATTGAGCCTGGACGCTTAGGGCTGGCAATGGTCGCCGCGCGTGGTCTTGGTAATCAAGGATCATCTCATGTCGTCTGTATCTGGCGGGATGGTCAACACTGGCGCGTTGTGGCTGACGCAGCACAGCGACACTATCAAGCCTCTGCGCCAATCCCGCTTGCTGAGGTCTATGACACGGTCCAGATCGGTCGGTGTTCAAACTTTGAGCTCGATATGGGCTTTAACTGGATCAAAGCGGGAAACGCTGTTGAGATCGCTGAGAAAGGCCTAATGCCACCCGATGCCTACTGGCCCGGATCGAAGGCTAGTACGCTACGAGCGGCCGCATGACCGCCGCGACCAGCATCCACTATGACGCCGCCACTGGCTGGCTAGCGGTCGAGCATGACGGCACAATCACGTGGGACGAGCTGCAGGCGATCAAGAACGATCAAATCGGCGAAAACGTCATCGCGATCGAAGTCTATCCACCTGAAAATGAAGTCATCAATAAGGGCAATGTCCGCCACCTCTGGCGTTGGGACGCCTACAGTGACCCTATTCCAAATTTGCACGATTACGCCGCTGGAGCAGCGACATGAGGGCGTCGCGCTTTGAGGTCCATGAGAGACGTGAATGGCTGCACGCGATCCCGAAAATGATCGCCATCGTGGGTGGCCTCATCAATGGCCGCTGCGCTGACGAAATTGCCTGTGAGAACGGCGTCTGCGTTACAGACGTGCTGTGGCTCAAACGCGAAATGGAGTCGCTCGATGACTGAGGCACTGGAAAACTGGGCAATTGTTGAAATCATGGGCCACCGCCAACGCGCAGGCTTTGTGCAGACCGTTCAAATGGCAGGCGGTGAATTGCTGCGCATTGATATTCCTTCTGGGGACGGCGATATCACCGAGTACTACGGTGCGGGTTCAATCTTTTCGATCAGACCGTGCAGCGAAGAAATCGCTCGTGACTGGTGCAAGTCGCGTGGCGTTTCGCGCCCCATTCGGCCTGTTGAATATCAGGCAATAGAGCACACTGATGACGACGAACTAGGAGACGAATCTTGACGGCTCTTGCCCGCTTCTCCACTTTCGATCGTTTCGAGCTAATGGATGATCAAGTCTATCAGCTCACAATGACCCTTGTTTGGGATGTTGGCAAAAAGAGGAGCGGCTGGATTGTACGAGGCCAACCAGGCGAACAGTTTGATCTCTCTGTTCCATGGTGGCTGACATGGCTGCAATCGCGCCACGATCGCAAGATGTTACCGGCTGCCTGGTTGCACGATCGTCTTTTAAAAGACGGCTTCGATCGCACCTTCGCTGCTGGTGAATTCCGCCGCGCCTGCCGCGCCCGCGGTGTATCCGCCCAACGCGCTTGGTGCGCATGGCTCGGTGTCCTGATCTGGACCGCGTTCAAGTGACGAACATTGCGTCAAATGTCTGCGGTGAATCCATTGTCGTCGACTCCGTCGAGGAGTGGCGGGCATTCGACAGATTTCCAGTGCTCCTTCGTGGTGCTCTTCGTAATAGTTGGTTCAACTGGGAATGTGCCTCAGTTAGCGAGCGTATGATGGATTTGAAACGGGCGGGTCTGGATGACGATGAAGCTGCCCAACTGACTGTAATTTTTATACAGAGGCGAGATGAGAGACGGAGCCGAACGTACCCCCAGTTTCCCCGTTGAAAAGACGGGGGCCTGAGCGCGCCAACGCTCAGAGCCGGGCGATGACACCGCCCATATCACACGGCTGCAGCCGTGATCCATCCCGCCACCGGATCCCCGGCGGTAATACTAGAGACCTGTTGACCCATGGAGTCTACTCCCAATTCTGAGCACGAAGCTCTTCCTTCCACTAAGCCCGTGGCTCCCTATCAAGGCGGCAAAAGAAACCTCGCGAAGCGGCTCTGCGCCAAGATCGCAGACACACCACATAAACTGTATGCTGAGCCGTTTGTGGGAATGGGGGGCGTATTTCTAAAGCGTCAATCACGACCTCGCAGCGAAATCATCAACGATATTTCAGCCGACGTCACCACGCTTTTTAGGATACTTCAGCGCCACTATGTTCCGTTCATTGAGATGCTTCGATACCAACTGACGAGCCGATCGGAATTTGAGCGCCTTAAGGAGACAAACCCGGACACGCTGACCGATTTGGAACGTGCCGCGCGGTTTCTTTATCTCCAGCGTTTAGCTTTTGGTGGGAAGGTGAGCAGTCGCAATTTTGGGGTAAGTCCAGGTCTCGGCGCGCGCTTCAATCTCACAAAGTTGATCCCGATGCTGGAGGATCTTCACGAACGTCTCTCTGGTGTCACTATCGAACGAATGACCTATTCGGCTTTCATAAATCGGTATGATCGCTCAACCACTCTTTTCTATATCGATCCGCCTTATTTCGGGTGCGAGAAAGTTTACGGGGATGGCGTATTTGACCGGGATGATTTCGTCCGACTCTCATCCCAGCTTCAGCAGATCAGTGGGCGGTTCATTCTCTCAATAAACGATGTCGACATTATCAGGGAGCTTTTTCGATGGGCGACCATCGAGAGCGTGGAGCTCACGTATACCATTAGCGGCGGAAGCAACAGCAAGAGAGCACGCGAACTGATCATTACTAATTGAGTCTGGCGGGTGCAAAGAATGAAGGGCATTCAAACAGCTCTTGAACGCCCTTCCAAAGTCCTTCAAGCACGTAAGATGAAAAAAAGAAAGTGATGTCATTTCAACCGTCACAGAATCCCATTTCAAATGGCGCGCTACACCTTAAAAAGGGGGAGTTGGAGGGGGATCAAAAGCCACAAGTAAGAGCCTTGATATAAAGAGTAAAAGCGCCCGCGGCTTGGTTCATGTGAGGCGCAAAGCGCCGATACGGAACCCGCTTCCACCGCGTCACGCGCAGCGTGTCAGCGCGGTGACAAGAAAGACTCTTTCTAACCCTTCCGCGCCGCAGGTGGCACCATCGCCGCGCGCACATCACGACCCGATCCAACCTTCGGCCCACCGCCATAGCGCGGCGCACCGGCCCCTGCCCCGCTGACAGCGGAGCCACCGGGACGCGCCAGATCCCGCGTCAGCGGCGGCACCGCCATCGCTTCCGGCTTCGGCGCATCGCCATTCTCATCAAACAGGCTCGCCAGCTGCTCTGTCATCACACCGCCGAGCTGTTCAGCGTCCACAATCGTTACAGCGCGCTTGTAATAACGCGTCACGTCATGCCCGATGCCGATTGCGATTAACTCAACGGGCGAGCGCCCCTCAATCTCAGCGATGACCTGCCGCAAATGCCGCTCCAAATAATTCCCGACATTCACCGATAGCGTCGAATCATCCACAGGCGCGCCATCGGAAATCACCATCAGGATCTTGCGCTGCTCACTGCGCCCGAGCAAGCGATCATGCGCCCAAAGCAGCGCCTCGCCGTCAATATTTTCTTTCAACAGCCCTTCGCGCATCATCAGGCCGAGATTTTTGCGCGCGCGCCGCCACGGCGCATCCGCCTGCTTGTAGATGATGTGGCGAAGATCATTCAGGCGCCCCGGCCCGGCAGGCTTATTCGCTTTGACCCAGTCCTCACGCGACAGACCGCCCTTCCAGGCCTTCGTCGTAAAGCCCAGAATCTCGACCTTCACCCCGCACCGCTCCAGCGTCCGCGCCAAAATGTCGGCACAGAGCGCCGCCACCATGATCGGCCGCCCGCGCATAGAGCCGGAATTATCCAAGAGCAACGTCACCACCGTGTCGCGGAAATTGCTGTCATCTTCCTGCTTGAAAGATAGCGGCGCAGTTGGATCTGTAATCACCCGCGTCAGGCGCGCCGTATCCAACACGCCTTCTTCCAAATCAAACGACCAGCTGCGGTTCTGCTGCGCCATCAGGCGACGCTGCAGCTTGTTCGCCAATTTGGACACTGCTCCCTGCAGGCTCTCCAACTGATGATCCAGATACGCCCGCAGCCGTGCTAATTCCTCCGCATCACACAGGTCGGCCGCCTGCGCGATCTCATCATTCGCCTTAGTGAACGCCTTATAGACAAACCGGTCCGCGTCATCGCCCTCGCGATAATTCGGACGTAGCGGTTTTGCCCCATCATCGGTTTCTTCAGGATCGTCATCGGCCTCCATATCGACATCGGAATCGACAGAGACATTGGTCTCCTCGCCGTCCATGTCTTCGGCGTCTCCGGCTTCCATTTCCTCCATGGTCGCGCCCTGGGTTTCCTCCCCGGCCTCACCGTCATCAGAGGAGTTTTGCTGATTATTATCATCGGCGTCGTCCGGCGCGTCCTCATCCTCTTGACCGTCATCCTGACCGGCCTCATCGCCTGCGGTATAGTCGCGAATGATGCGCTGCACCGTCTCCGCAAACGCGGCCTGATCATCCAGCTCACGCACAAGCTGATCCCCGAGCTCAGCAATCATAGCGTCCAGAGCCCGCACGCCGTCGGTCCCAACCTCACCGCGCCAGAGGTCAACAAACGTCTCCAGCGGCTGCGGCACAGGCCGCCCGGTCAGCCGCTCGCGCAGAAGCAGCTCAACCGCCGGCGCAATCGGCGCCTCTTTGCGATCCGTCACCCGCGTATAGCCCGCCTTTTCACTGCGCGCGACCAAAGCCGCATCCAGATTATCCGCCGTGCCGTCCATCGCCCGCGCACCAAGGCTTTCAATCCGCGCGCGTTCCGCCGCTTCATAGACCTGCCGCCCGACCTCACCATCGGGCCGCGCCTCAGCATGCGCCAAAGGATCATGATGGGCCAACCGAAGAGCCGCCGCATCCGCTTCACCCCGCGCCCGCGCTGCCATCATCGGCGACATCTCACGCGGCGGCGGTGGCAGCGTGATGCGCTTGCCCTCAGCACGCGATCCGTCACCGGAAAACGTCACCTCAACCTCCTGCTCAGCGCTCATCGCCTTCGCAGTGGTCATCAAGGCCTGCTTGAACAGCTCGTAAGGGGCATCATCAGTCTTCGACATGAGCGATGACTTAGCGCGCCGGATCAGATTTGCGAAGCGTCTTTCGCGACTTTTGCAGACGTCTTAGCGTCTTAAAGACAGGCAAGCGGCCGCGGCATCATCAAGCTCGAGCTTGCACTCACCAGCCACAATCTCGCGGGCCTTCGCATTCAGATCCTTATCAACAGGCTTATTGGCCAGCATACAGGACTCCGAAATTGAGAGACCGTACTCCTCCGCGACAGGGCATTGTTTATTCAATTGCGCCTGGGACATCTCGAACAGCTTCTCTGAATCAGCATTTGCCGAAGGAGCCTGACAGGTCTCAGCAACAAAACTCTGCCATTCATCCGACTCACAGTACTCAGCGCGCGTGCGCGCGTTTTCCAGACGAGTCCCCGCTGCAAGATGTCGTTTTAGAACACTCTCGTAAACGTCTTCGGCTTGTTTCAAATTATCAGCTGCAGTGTCTTTTTCGGCAATTGCAGCCGCAAGACCTTGGTCAACCTGACTAAAATAATTCGGTATCTGCGAACGGTTAAATACCCGAACAACGGGCGAGACACTCGACTCATTTTGTACATAATTGGAAGAAGCCAGCTCAGTTTTATAGGCCGAAGCGCCCGCCTTGACCGATCCTGTCGAATAAAACGGAATGTCTCGGTCAAACTCGATCGAGTTCAGCGTATAGTATGATCTTACAAGCTCTTTTTGAGCATTGCGCGTGTATCCAAGATAAACATGCGTATACCCATAAGGGACATTTGGTGGGCCACCATTAAGACAGCCCTGATAACGGGCTTCATTTCGTTCACGCGCACGCCTTGCCGCGTCGCCGGGCAAATTAACGGGCTGAGGCGCTTGGCATCGCGGCGTTGGGTTCATACACGCCGAAACCGCTTCTTGCGCTTCTTGCGCAACAGATTTGGCATAACTTGGTTGGGGATCGAATTGACGATCCAGTGTGATGACAGTCTCAAAATGCTGCTGTGTGCAGGATACACGAAGCCGCGTATAAACTTCGCGCTCTTGGCTTTGAGCCCTTTGAATGGCCTCGTTTGCAGTCTCTAGGCTTGCTTGTGCGCTGTTACGATTCTGATCTGCAGCCCTCAGCTCGACAGTGACTTGTTCAGCTTGAGCTTGTGCCTCAATCAAATCCTGGTCTGCTGTCTCGCAAGAATTACATCTTTCATCCGCAAAACCACTCAAATTAGTTGAAAGTGCCACGCACACAGCGGTCATTAAAACCACACGCATTCTAAATCTCCCTCTTCTATTCTTTAAATCGTCAAGGATAGTTGTAGCGAAAGCAAGGCAAGATTTTGAAAAAACCGCTCTGTATCCCCCACCCAGACCGCCGCCATCATTGAGAATCCAAAAACTTATCCCCACCCTCCAGAATGGCCGTATACTGCTCCGCATCTC
>JBCBCO010000140.1:0-5148 GCA_038630445.1 Pseudomonadota bacterium
GTAGAACCAAGTATCGTTCAAAATAAGCAGCAGTGGAAAACTTAGAAACGTCCACCAGAATGGATACGCCAAGATATATAAGTATGTCCACCACGAGCATCATAAGAGCACTACGGTAAACCCGTTCACGTCTTTCTCGTTTCACGTCATTGAGCCACTACTGCTCACGGTGTGGATTATACCAGCCGTCTTGATTATGCCGCTCTATGTGCCTGTCATTGCGTTTGTTCAACTCTACGGCTTACTGGACAATATGAAATCGCATCTGGGATATGAGCTTTATCCAAAAGGGTTCAACCGCTCACCGCTTCGATTTCTAACAACAGCGACATATCACGATTTGCACCATACCCGTTTTAAAGGAAATTATGCGCTCCACTTTCGGTTCTGGGATTGGATAATGGGGACTGAGAACAAGAAATATGAAGAAGCGTTTCAGGACGCTCATAGGCCACGCGAGACCGCGACGGATGATGTCGATGACGCAAACCAAGGCATTATTTGAGCAGACCCACAATCCCAATCGCAATCAGCGCCTGCCCTCCGAAATAGAGCGTCCAGATAGCCCGGGCTGTGTACGGGCGGGCTTTATGGGTGGTGTTGAGGCCGAATAGTTCGACGGCGAGGATGGCGTCTGAGGCGGCGAACATGAGCGCGCCTGTGGTGACGAGGATTAGGGCTGGCGGGAGCTGTAGCGCGAGGGCAACCATTGCGAGGATGATGGCCATATAGGCCAGCACCGGGATTTTCATGGCGGGCGCGATGCCGCTCCAGAGCGTGAAGATGAGGCCTGCGGCAGCGGCTGAAATCAAGGTGTAGAGGATGAGGTCACCCATATCCGGCAGGCCTGCAACCAACGGCAAGAACAGCGCGACATAGGCGGCGTGGGCGAGCGCGAAGGCCCCCATGCCGGGCAGCAGATAGGTTTCCTCCCCCATGCCGAGGAAAAGGTCACCGAGCGTGCTGAAGGCCAGCGCCGCGATGAGCAACCACGGCGCGCCGGAGGCGATGGCGAAGGCTGTGAGCAAGGCTGTCGCTGCCGTCTTGATGATGACACGGCGGGTGGATGGGGCTGCGTTGCAATAGAACAGACCGTAATTGATGGCGGCGAGGCCCGCGAGGGAGAGGAGGATTGTAGGCGGGATCATGGGCCGCTTGTAGGCTCGCATGCCCGCGAAGGATAGATGTTCGACACCGGCGCTATTCTCTAAATCACGCTCCCCACGGCTTGACCGTGGGGTCCATCTCCCCAGCCCTATTTGCAGAATGAGACGATTATGATCGCCTGACTTTTGCCTGCAAACCGGGTGATGGGCTCCACGGTCTGAGCAAGCTCAGACCGTGGAGAGCGTGATGGGGAGAGCGCCCTGCTGGCTTAGAACCTGCGGCGAACCCCTACGGCAAACGTGAAGCCGTCAAAATCGTCTTCGACTTTGGCGTTCAGGAGGTCTGCACCGCCAGCAATAAAGCGACGTTCCAGCTCGATATCACGGATCTGGTAGTAGCGTGCCTCGCCATAAAGGTCCCAATTGTCAGCGGTCTGGAATGTGACGCCGCCTGCAATCGTTCCGGCGAGACCTGAATCGTCGCCTCTTGCGGCAAAGTTGGGTTCGGTTGCGCCGCCTCCGGCATAGAGGATATTGGCGTCAATAGTGCCGATACCTAGGCCACCGCCAAAGAAAGGGATGATCGTCTGATCGTCCTGCCAGACAATGTCTGTGTAATTATTGATCAGGAAGAAATCGACGCTGGTGTCGCCGCTGAAGGGTTGATTGCCCGCGTTGAAGGATCCGTTATCGACATCGGCATCGATGCGGGAATATTCCAGCTCCAAGCGGGGTTGGAAGATATCGAAGAATTCCCAGCCTGTATCGTAGCCGATCGCAACACCGAAATTGACATCACTGTCGTATTCGACGCCGATATTTGCGGGCGCACCGGCGACACCTGGGGCCCCTGCTTCGGGATTTTGTGTGCCTGTCAACTCGGCGTCACCCGGTGCCCCAAGGCCGACAAAGCCCGATACATAGAAGCCTGAATCGGTTTCGGCCTGAGCCGTACCGGCCATGGATGCGAGGAGTAGGGTTGCGACCGCGCCTCTGAATTTTGTCATCTTGCTTATCCTTTTCTGGGGTATGCCCAAGCCCAATCGGCTTAGGCAGTCGCTCGATCACGTGCATCTGACATGTGTTCACTCGCGTTCACGCTAGCGTTAGATTTGGGCGGGCAGCGGAGCACCGATAGCCAGCCGAAACACGGTGACAGGGTGGCGACTCTGGGCCATAAGGCAGGCCATGACACTGACTTATGATTTGATCCTGTCGGGCGGGACGGTTGTGACGCCGGGCGGGGAGGAGCGCATCGACATTGGTGTGCGCGATGAGCGGATTGCGACGATTGGTGACCTGAGCCAAGCGAGTGCGGGTGAGCGCTATGATGCGACCGGGCTGCACATCCTGCCGGGGATTATCGACAGTCAGGTGCATTTCCGTGAACCGGGCCTGACGCACAAGGAAGATCTGGAGACCGGCGCACGCTCAGCCGCGTTGGGCGGGGTCTGTACCGTGTTTGAAATGCCGAACACCAATCCGGCGACGACGACGCCGGATATGCTACTCGACAAACTCGACCGGGCGAAGGACCGGATGGACACTGATCATGCCTTCTTCGCTGGCGCGACGAAGGAGAATGTGGACGTTCTGGGCGAGATGGAGCAGATGCCCGGCTGCTGCGGCGTCAAGGTGTTTATGGGCTCTTCGACGGGCTCGCTCTTGGTCGACGATGATGAGAGCGTTGAAGCCGTCCTGCGTGCGATTAAGCGCCGTGCGGCCTTCCACTCTGAAGATGAGTTCATGCTGAAGGACCGTGCGCATCTGGCCGTTCAGGGCGATTGGACAAGCCACCCGGTCGTTCGTGACGTTGCGACGGCGGTGTCCTGTACGACGCGCCTGATACGGATTGCGCGTAAGGTCGGCAAGCGCATTCACGTGCTGCATATCTCGACAGCTGAAGAGATGGACATTCTGGTCGATGCGAAGGATGTGGCCTCGGTTGAGGTCTTGCCAAACCATCTCACATTGGCGGCGCCGGATTGTTATGAGCGGCTTGGCTCTCACGCGCAGCAGAACCCACCAATCCGCGAACAGCGCCATCAGGACGGGCTGTGGCGCGCGCTGAATGCGGGGATTGTCGACGTGCTCGGCTCTGATCATGCGCCGCACACGCTGGAAGAAAAGGACCGCCCCTACCCTGCCTCACCGTCTGGCACGCCGGGGGTGCAGACCATGGTCCCTGTGATGCTAACCCATGTGGCGACCGGGAAACTCTCGCTGCAGCGCTTTGTGGAGCTGACGAGCTATGGCCAGCAGCGCGTGTTCGGCATCGCGAATAAGGGCCGGATTGCCGAAGGCTATGACGCGGACTTCACGGTCGTCGACTTAAAGCGGAAAGAGGTCATCACCAAAGAATGGTCCGCCAGCAAATGCGGCTGGACGCCCTATGAAGGGTTTGAGGCGACGGGCTGGCCTGTGGCGACGATTGTGCGCGGCGGATTTGTCATGCGCGATGGCGAGATCACGCGGCGGGGCGGTGGCAAGCCCGTGCGCTTTGTTGAGACGCTTGGGCCGATTGAGGCGTAGATGCGCAGACATGTTTGATGTCTTCTCAGCGGTTCTCAATGGGGTGATTTCGCGATAGCGGTCGGGGTATGAGTGGTAGCGTAAAGTTCTCTGTGATTATCGCGAATTACAATAGCGGTGGCTATTTGCGCAAAGCGCTGGCCTCGCTTGCGGCACAGACCTTTCGGGACTTTGAAGTGATCGTCATCGATAATGGATCTGAAGACGGGTCTATGGACGGCATTGGCGGGTCTGACCTGCCTGAGCTAATCCTGCGTCCGCAGAATGAGAATTTGGGCTTTGCAAAAGGCAATAATATCGGCGCGGAAGTGGCGAAGGGCGAATGGCTGGCGCTGCTGAACCCTGACGCGGAAGCAAAGCCGGATTGGTTGGAACAGATTGCTGCGGGCATTGAGACCTATCCGGGCACACTCGCTTTTGCCTCAACCCAAATTGCGACGGATAACCCGGCCATGCTGGACGGCATCGGGGATGAGTATCTGGCCTTTGGTATTCCGTGGCGCAGCGGCTTTGGCGCGAGCGTCGAGACGCTGACCGGGCTGAGAGAGTGTTTCAGCCCGTGCGGAGCGAGCGCGGTTTATCACCGCCAGACGTTTCTGGATCATGGTGGCTTCGATGAGCGCTTTTTCTGTTATTGCGAGGACGTCGATCTGGGGTTTCGGATGCAGCTTGCGGGGCAGCGCTGTATTTTTTTGCCGGACGCGGTCATCCATCATGCGGGTAGCGCGGTCTCGGGTCGTGACAGCTATTTCACGGCCTATCACGGCAACCGGAACCGGACCTGGACGTTTTTCAAGAATATGCCCCTACCGCTTTTGATCCTGTTTCTGCCCGCTCATTTGGCGATCATCGGCTATATCTACTGGCGCAATCGCGACCGGTTTGAGCATACGGGTATGAAGGATGGACTGCGCGAAGGCTTCAAGACCGCCCTTTCAGTTCGTCGGGATAAGCAGCGACGCGGTCGAGCCTATCCGAAAAAAGCGTGGGCTTTCTTGCGGGCAATGGCCTGGAACCCGTTTGTCGTTCGCCATAGAGGCCCGGTGAAGCGCTCGATACGAAAGAAGATCTGACTTTCGCAACAATGACGCGGAGGCTTACATCTCAATCGGTTCGCGCATCGTTTAGAAAGACGCGAAGATTTCACGCCTAACGTCCTGACAGTGGGCAACATTACAAGACGCTATCGCATCCCAGAGCAGACCTGCAGATGTCATCGTTAGATGATGTCGATCACTAAAATACAAAGTACTCAAGTCGTCCGAAATGACTTTGCAGTCACCTTCCGGACACAATAGACGGTGGCGATCGAGAAACAAAGCTCCGCTGTTTTCAGCGGCTGTTCTGATGGCGTTAGAGAGGTCAGCCTTACTTACTTGCATGCCTTGCATCGTGACATTGAAAGCTGTGAGATCAGATGACAAATCGGCTCGCCGACCAACACTTTCGGAATACTCGTCGCCAGGACCAACAAAAATCAGCTTTGCATTTGTGGTGTTTTGAAAGAAAC
>JBCBCO010000141.1:0-5116 GCA_038630445.1 Pseudomonadota bacterium
AATGAGACAGGAATGACGACTTCCTTGGCCATAGCAAAGACCATCATTCCATCGTCTGGAAAGCACACTTGGTAAACGTCATCAAGCACATTCAAACCGCCGGTATACGCTCCCATAGCCGGTAGGATCAGACGCTCACCATCGGTCACAAAACACCGTCTTCTGAGCGCGCGAACACGGCTGACAACACGCGCGCACGGATGCAGATGTCCCGCTATCTCTCCGCTTTGACCTGTTGGCTCATGCCTGAAAGTGATGTCTTCAAGCACGAGTTCTCGCGTTGCGCGACCTCCGAGCGATGCCGGAGGGTCCGGATCGTGGTTGCCCTCAACCCATATCCAATCAGTTTTAGATGTCAGACTGCGAATACGCGCCGCGTCCTCATTGGAAAGGCGGCGCTCAGCTTTGCCGTCATGAAAACTGTCGCCCAGCGAAATCACGGTGTCAGGCTGATAGGTCTGCACCAATCGCTCTACAAATTTAAGCGTTGCGCTGGTGTCATATGGCGGCAACATCTGACCACTCGCAGCATAGCTCGAGCCTTTTTCGAGGTGTAGATCTGATACGATAAGGGTCGATCGATCCGACCACCACAGTGCACCCTCAGCCAATGGCGTAAATAGCGCTCCACGTAAGCAGATTTGCACACGATCAGGCCGTATCTTACCTTGAGCAACCATGGCTGAAACTTGAATCGAACCGTGTCGAAGGTCAATTCTCATTTGTGTCTTTCAATACGCGGCGTATGTAACAGTTATGAGCGATTCAGCAGACACAAAACCACATTGGCAAGGACACCGTGATCGTCTGCGCTCAAAGCTCATCAAGCGCGGACCGGATTCGCTTGAAGATTACGAGCTCCTAGAGACATTGCTTTTTGCTTTTATTCCGCGCCGCGATGTCAAACCGATTGCGAAAACGTTGTTGCAAAGGTTTGGCTCGCTATCGGCCGTTCTCTCAGCACCGCCTTCAGACCTTATTGGGACAAAAGGTGTCGGCGAGACGGTCGCCGCCTATCTCAAGGCGACGCAAGAAATCGGGCGACGCGCCGCACAAGAGACGATCAAAGCGAAACCGATCATTTCAAGCTGGACCGCCTTGCTTTCTTATGTGCGTACACATCTCCAACACGAAACCCGCGAACAGTTTCGCGTCTTGTTTTTGGACAAGAAAAACCAGCTGCTCGCCGATGAGCTTATGGGACAAGGCACGGTAGATCATGCGCCGGTTTATCCGCGAGAGATTGCGCGTCGCGCACTCGAAGTGCATGCGTCAGCCCTCATCCTTGTTCACAACCATCCAAGCGGTGATCCAACACCATCGCGTGCAGATATCGATATGACGCGCGAGGTCATGGACGCGCTGGCCCCGCTTGATATCGTGGTTCACGATCACCTGATCGCCGCTAAACAAGGCGTCACAAGTTTCAAAAGCCAGGGCCTGATTTAAGCCTCTACATGCCCCGCATATGGGGCTGCTCAAATGGGAAATCAGAGACAGCCAACGCGTCGATGCGCACCTGTTCATCGCTTGAGAACTTGCCGCGTTGTTCTTCAGGCAAACCCGACGCGATAATGCGCATAAGCTGATCCCCAAATTCATCGAGCACCAAGCGACGCTCAGGCCCTTTGACATCGTCATCCGGCGGATCAATCGGTGGATGAAAGACAAACTTCACAACCGATCGACCTTTGTCGAAAAACTTCGTTGCGCCGATGATAGACACAGGCACGACCGGCGTCTGACTGATCTGCGCGATCATGGCTGTTCCAGGACGCGCAGGCCTCACGACAGGTGCCCATGATCCCCCTTCCGGAAATATGCAGAGTGGTGCCCCCTGCTCCAACACTTGCAAGGATTTGCGCAGCGTCGACCGTGTATAGCTTCCTCGATAGGCCGGAATAATACCCCACATCTTCGGTAACATCCGCGACCAGGCGGGAGCATCCACATTGTGTGCACCGGCGATAAACTCAAGTAGACGCGGCGCAGCGTAAATCATCAAAGGCGCGTCGACGAAATTAAAGTGATTGGCGGCAATAATGATCCGACCGTCGCCCGGAACATGCTCAAGCCCTTCGACTTCGACGCGTCCGAATATACTCGCCAACCGTCCAATCAGCCATCGCATGATATGGCGCAGGACCCGCCGCCGCGGATATTTAATGTGTTTGCTCTCTCCCATATATGATGCCTACGCTTGATCTGAAGCCAAAGCAAATCACAAGGAAGCGAACTTATCAGACTTCTTCACCTGTAGGCACGAAAAGACTTGCTCACTAAAATAGGGACGCTACCGTGATCGAGCTAAAGGCGCTCACTAGAAATGCGTCAGTCTTTGGGAGCAAAATTCAAATGAGTGAAACCGCAAGCGCGGCCCCCCTTAATACGGGCAATAGTTATGGCAGTTTTGGATACCGAACCTACGTCCTGCTGACCCTCACGGTTGTGTATACCTTCAACTTCATTGATCGGATCCTCATCGGTGTTGTTGGCCGCCCGATCATTGATGAGTTTGGTCTCTCCAACTTTCAGTTCGGCATTTTATCTGGCCTCGGCTTTGCGCTCTTTTACACATTGCTCGGCATACCCATCGCAACCATGTCGGAGCGGATGAACCGGACGCGAATTATAGGGGTCTGCGTTATCTTATGGTCAATCGCGACGGTATTATGCGGATTTACGGTCGGATTTATAACGCTTCTCTTAGCGAGACTAGCTGTTGGTGTTGGAGAAGCTGGCTGCACGCCTCCAGCAAACTCTCTCATAAGCGATTACTATAAGAAATCAGCGCGCCCAACCGCGCTCGGAATTTATGCGATGGGCGTCACCGCAGGCGGTGTTCTCGCGCAACTCGGCGGTGGCTATCTCATCGAGAATTTCACATGGCGTGAATCTTTCATGATTGTAGGGGCACCGGGCGTCTTAATCGGCCTCGTTGTTCTTCTCACGATCAAAGAACCACCGCGGGGATATTCTGATGCCCCTGGAACAAAAGCCCCTGAAAAAGCCGGTTTCAAGGAAGCCATGGCAGAAATCAAGGCGAGCCGCACGTTCTGGGTCATGACGATCGGTGCAACCATTGCTGCATTTTCAGGCTACGCAATGACGGGACTTGTTTCGCTCTACATTCAATACGAGTTCAGTTTATCACCGGGCATCGCGGCAATCTATTACATGGCCCCCATTGCAGTGGCTGGAACTGTGGGGGCGTTCCTCGGTGGCTACCTGACAGAGTTAGCCAATAAAAAGTCAAAAACAGCAGCATCATGGGTACCAGGAATCGCATTCCTGCTGTGTGTTGTGCCCTTTAGCTTTGGCTTCATAACACCGACGATTTCCCTGATGCTCATCGGATTGATGGGCGGGACACTCCTGCAATACTTCTACCTAGGCGCCCAATATAATATCGCTCAATCAGTCGTGAGCTTAAGATCGAGGGCAACGTCAATCGCGGTCCTTCTTTTTGTCGTGAACCTCATTGGATATGGCGCTGGACCACCGACACTCGGTTATGTCGCGGACTATTTCTCCAATCAGTTTATCGCTGATGGCGCTTTCGCAGGACAACTCACCGTCTCGTGCAGCCTGACTGATCCAGAGCTCTCTTCTGAGCTCCTAGCAGCTTGCCAAGAAGCGAAGGCCTACGGCGTTCGCCTCGCCTGCATCGCAGGGGGCGTTCTCTTCGGATTCTCCGGCATTTTCTTTATTCTTTCAGGCCGAACACTCGTCCAAGAGCAATACACACAAGACGCCCCTGCATGACGATACAGCTGAGCTTTATTGGTAAAAGCAGAGACGGCTAAAATGGGAGAATGTGATGACAGATACAACAAGCGCGGAAAGCCCGCCTGAGACATCAGAGATCGAAGGCTATGGCAGTAAGAATTACCGCGCTTATGTGCTGTTCTCACTTCTCATCGTTTACATCTTTAACTTTATAGATCGCTCCCTCATTGGGGTTCTCGGCGAGCCAATCCGGCAAACGTTCGGCCTCAACGATCTCCAAATCGGCCTTCTGTCGGGCCTGGCATTTGCCGTTCTCTACACTTTCTTGGGTATACCCTTCGCCATGCTGGCGGAACGACGCAGCAGGACCTGGATTATCTCCATCGCACTTGCGGCATGGAGCGCCATGACGGTCGCATGCGGCATGGCACAGAACACTTTGCAGTTTGCACTCGCCCGCGTCGGAGTCGGTATCGGCGAGGCCGGTTGTTCCCCACCATCGCATTCGCTCATTTCCGACTACTTCCCACCTGAAAAACGCGCGTCTGCCCTCGGTATTTTTGCGCTCGGCATACCACTCGGTACGATGACGGCAGCCCTTGGCGCCGCATGGATTGAAGGCCAGCCGAACATGAATTGGCGCGACGCCTTCATATTCATGGGGCTTCCGGGCGTCGCGCTCGCGGTTATCTTTAAACTGACAGTAAAAGAACCACCACGTGGCTTCTCCGACCCCGGCGGGGCAGAAGCAGCCGCTAAACGCCAGATGCCGTCTCCTTTCAAAGTTTTTGGCGTGATCGGCCGCATGCCATCCTTTTGGCACGTTAGTCTTGGTGGTGCGATCGCGTCCTTCGTAGGCTACGGCATCGGCCAATTCGTTCCGCCCTTCTGGATCCGCGTTCACGGCTTAAGCCTGCAGGATGCGGCACTCATATTTGGCGGTGTCCTCGGCATTGCCGGGGCAATCGGCACATTTGGATCTGGCTATGTTGCCGATAAAGTGCGCGCGCGCCACCCGAATTCAGATAGCTGGCTACCCGCGCTTGGCATGGCGATTTCAGTGCCAATCGCAATCATCGGATACAACACGCTCTCATTCAGCTCAGGGACGATGGCGATCATCATCGCAGTGCCTTTGCTCTGCGTCGCCGCCATTTTGCGCTATTCTTACCTTGCACCAATGTTCGCTGTCACGCAGAAGCTGGTAGAGCCCCGGATGAGAGCGACAGCTGCGGCGCTGCTGCTCTTCGTTGTCAACCTCATTGGCTATGGCGCAGGCCCACCGGCGATTGGTGCAATCTCTGACCACTTTACGAAACGCTCACTGATATCGCTTGATGCTCCGGTAACACTGGGTGAATGCGGTAAGGTCGAAGCCGCCCTAAAA
>JBCBCO010000142.1:0-5085 GCA_038630445.1 Pseudomonadota bacterium
CCCAAACCCCATTGGATGACAGGGTGATCGATCACATCACCGTAGAAGTAAGGTGTCATGAAATGCATGCCGAGCATCACAAGGAAGGGGGCCGCGGTCAGGATAATCGCTGACATGCGGCCTTCTGCTGAGGCGGCTTTCACTTTCAGACGCATCTTCTGGCGTTGGCGGATCGTCTTTGCACTGGTGGCCAACAGATCGCCGAGATTGCCGCCCGTTTTAGCCTGCAGCCGGACGATCGCTGAAAACAGGTTGATATCGGGATGTTCGGTCCGCTCCGCCATTTTCTGAATGGCTTGACCAAGACTTGATCCAAAGGAAATTTCATCAGCAGCGAGGCCGAACTCAGAGCCAAGTGGGTCAGGGGTCTCTCGTCCGACGAGGGCGACGGCAGTCGATACCGGGTGACCCGCCTGCAAACTGCGCACGATAACATCCAGTGCGTCTGGAAGTTGCAGACCGAGCATACGCTCACGCCGCGCACCCAACCATGTCAGGACGAAGTAGGGGACGGCTGGAAGCGTGATGGCGAAGGCAGCTATGGCGAAGATTGGCGAGCTGAAATAAAGGACGAGACCCGAAACAGCGCTTGCGAAGACCAACGCGTATAGAGCCCATAAGATGGGTTGGGGTGCGAGGCCGGATCTGGCGACGAGGCGACCGAACCAAACGTTTTTGATCCTGCGATTACCGAACTCGTCCAGCCCTTTTCTTTGGCGCAGTTCGACCACGGCTTCGGCGAGGCTTTCAGTCTCCGATTGAACCTTGAGGCGTTTGTTGATTGAGCGTTTCTCTTTGCTCTCTTTCGAGAAATCGAACAACGACTGTATCGCGAGCAGGGCTGACGCGCCGATGAGAACGTATAGGATCGCCTCAGAGCTCAAGATTTCGCTCCGACTTCAAGGAGCGGTCTCGATGGATCAAACGTTTCGTTGGGCACGCGTATCCCACGACGGCTCATATCCTCCAGGCATTTCGGCCTGAGACCGGTTGCGCGAAATTCTCCGATTACTGTTCCATCTTCAGCTGTATCGATCCGGTTGAAGACGAAGATATCTTGCATCTGGATGATATCGCCTTCCATGCCGGTCACTTCTGTAACGTGGGTAATCCGCCGCGAACCATCGCTCAGTCTCTGCGCCTGAAGGATCAGCCCGATTGCGGCTGAGATCTGACCCCGGACAGCTTCCTGTGAAATGCGCAGGCCGCCCATGGCAACCATCTGTTCAAGTCGCGTGATGGCCTCACGCGGATTGTTGGCGTGGATCGTCGCCATTGAGCCTTCGTGACCTGTATTCATGGCCTGAAGCATGTCGAAAGCTTCGTCGGACCTGACCTCACCGAGGATGACGCGGTCAGGGCGCATGCGCAATGCGTTCTTCACAAGTTCCCGCTGCTTGATTTCGCCATTGCCTTCGAGATTGGCGGGACGGGTCTCCATACGGGCGACATGAGGCTGTTGGAGCTGTAGCTCTGCGGCATCCTCAATCGTGATCAAGCGTTCCTTGTGGCTGATCGCCGCTGAAAGGGCATTTAGAAGTGTTGTCTTACCTGAACCTGTCCCACCCGAAATGATGGCCGTAACGCGACATTTGACGGCTGAAAAGAGGAAGTCAGCGACCGGTTTCGGCATCGCGTTGAAGCTCACCAGTTTTTCGAGCGTAAGGGGTTTCTTTGAGAATTTACGAATCGAAACCAGCGGACCATCGATCGCAATCGGCTCAATCGCAGCGTTGACACGCGACCCGTCCGCAAGGCGCGCGTCAACAAGTGGCGATCCCTCATCAACGCGTCTGCCAACCGCCGAAACGATCTTATTGATGATCCGACGAAGGTGTTCATTGTCACGAAATCTCGCTTGCGACAGCTCAAGCTCGCCGCCTTTTTCAACATAGACTTGATTGAATCCATTGATCAGGATGTCAGAAACGGCCTCATCCTCAAGCAACGGTTCCAAAGGTCCAAGACCAACCATTTCGTGTACGATAGAGTCGGTGAACCGTGCCACTTCAGCAGCGCCGAGCGGCAGACGTTCACGTGCAATCTGGCGGGTCACGAACACGCCGACCTGGGTTCGAAGCTCCGACTCTTTGAGCTTGCCGAGAACGGTCAGATCAAGCTCGTCAATGATCTTATTATGGATGCGAATCTTCGCGTCGAGAAGCTGATCGTTCAGGCTTTTCTCTTCCTCGCTCGGTTCCGGTGGGGTGCGTACGTCTTCGGGCTCTGGAAGCGTTGCACTGTGGCTCAGGTCCGGCGTTTCTTCCAGAATGACATGTGACGGCTCTTTTTTAATTGAAAACCGCGCCATCACGAAGCTCGCTTGAATTCAGGTTGCTGAGGCGCGCGGACAACCTTGCGAACACGCTGCATGAGGTCGCTGACATCTTTGGAAATGACCGAGTTGGGTTTCGCTTCCCCAATGGCTTGGCCAAGGTTGACGGCGGCAACGGCTGCAGCCCAATCTGAGCGGATTGATCCGAAGACAGGTTGGCGCAAGGCGGCTTCTGCTTGATCGACTGAAACACGGCTGCCAAGCATGTTCTTTTTCTGACGGTTCAGGACCGGCATGATCGATGGTGCAGCATCATTCACACCTGACAGGTCATCTATCAAATGCTGCATCCATAGCCTTGAGGCGTTGAGGGCCGGAACAGTTAGTTCACTGATAAGGATGATGGCGTCACAGCCATTCAAGGCGTTGAGCGACCAAGCGTTCGGCCATCGCGGAACATCGAGTAGCACCACGTCATAGCGCTCGCAGGCGACATCCAGAAGCTGTAGAACAAATTCGCGTGATGGCGTCGATTGCTCGACCGTCCAGAGCGGGCAGGCGATCACATCAATCCCATAAGGATGAGGCGTCACGACGCTTTGCAATAACACCGTGTCAATCGAAGCGGCATCCTTGCGAAACATCGCTTTGCTGAGACCCGCCTCGCAATTCAGATAGGTTGAGATCATGCCATCGACGAAATTCAGATCGATCAGACACACCGATTGCTGTTGGTTTGCTTTCTTAAGCTGGAACGCAGCTTCAACAGCCAAAAGGCTTGCCCCGGCTCCACCAACAGTCGACACGAACGCGTAGCATTCCCCACCCATTTGGGGCGTTTGGTCTTGAATGACTGGCGTTGGCAAAGACAAATTGGAGAGGCTCTCAAGAATGTCCGGCTTAGACGTTGAGCCCGATAATAAATCCCAACTGCGTAGCTTCGATAAACGGCGAACGGCGTCCAGAGGAAGCTGATCGCCGAGCACGAGCGTTGGAACATCTGAAAACCGTTCGGACAGGCCATCTAAAACGCGAGCTAGATCTGGATCACTTGCGACATCGATCAGGCAGAAGACCGACGGATTTTGAGACAGAACATTGAACAGGCTTTGCGGTGTCGTATGTCCGAGTACCGCTGTGAAACCGTCTGCTTCAGATAAATTCAGGCGTTGCGGGTCGGAACTCAGAATATGGAAAGCGGTCATCGCGATTTACTCCGCTTCCGGCGTGGTCGGTCCGCGCTTTTGCGAGGCAATATTGGAGCGAACAGCATCCCCAAGGGGGGCACCGTCACCCTTTTCCATTTTTCCAAGTGCCTGGAATTCAACGAGTCCGACATTTTCAGAGTTGTCTATCGGTGTGGCGAGCGTTTGTCCGTTGCGCGGTGGCATGACGAGATGCGGCGTGATGATCACGACAAGTTCAGTCTCATTATTGATGAACCGGCTTGACCGGAACAGCGCTCCTAGAATTGGCAGATCGCCGAGTAGAGGCGTTTGTGCTTTGGAGAGCTGGAAGTCGTTTTGGATCAATCCTGCAATGGCAAAGCTTTGGCCGCTTGCAAGTTCGACCTGTGTCTGGATACGCCGTACTGTGATGGCCGGGATTTCCACATCTGACAGTCTGACAGAGTTGCGTGGGTCGAGCCCGCTGACTTCAGGTGTAACGGACAGAATAATGCGCTCATCACTTTCGACGATGGGTGTGAACTCAAGCCCCACACCGAAATTCTTGAACTGAATTGTGATATTGCCTTCGTCTGCGGCGACAGGGACAGGAAACTCGCCTCCAGCCAGGAAAGACGCGGTCTGGCCCGACCGAGACACGAGATTGGGTTCCGCTAGTGTTCGGATAAGCCCGACTTCTTCAAGAGCTTGCAAAAAGACATCTATAGATGTTGATCCCGTTCCGCCCGTAATCGCGCCAATCGTGTTGCCAACACTCCCGGATAAGAGCCTTTCGCTGGTTAAAAATAGAAAGTCTCCCGGGCGGCTGATATCAGAACCGAATCCGAGTTCCTGAATATCCTCGCGCGAAGCTTCGAGAAACCTGACCTCCAGCAGCACTTGTCCCGGGAGGGTTGTATCGAGAGCATCGATGACCAAGCCGGGCACGTGACCTTCGACAACTTCAAGAATGCGGTTGATCGTCTCTGGACTATCAACAGAGCCACTCACGCGCACCTTCTCTGCGACCGCGTGCAAAGTGATATCAGCATTCGGAAACAAGAGATCGAGGTCGCGTTGAATGATCCCGATGTCCGGCGTGACAACAATATCGACAAGCTGAACCAATTTGCCGGCTTCATTATAGACCAGCATGTTTGTCGTACCGATGGAGCGACCGCGGACATAGTATTCACGGGTCGAGACCGGCGCTGCCACAGCCACCTCAGGCTCTGCGACAACCAGCATGTCAAAAGCGCTATTTGACATGATCGGTAGGGACGCGCCCTTGCTGATAAACACCGTTTGATGTGTCACTTGGGCAGACGCGGGCATCGCGTCTTCAGCAGAGACTGCCTGTGCGAAGCCGCTTTGAATCACGACAAGGCTCGCGATGACTTTAATCAGTCTGTTAAATGGGTTCAAAAACCGTCTCATGTTCAGCCCTTATCCGCGATTGGCTCCGCCGCCATCGCATTATGAGGACTGAAACTACCCACTGCGTCTCAACCTAGCGTCAAAGCTTATGGCAAATTTTCGCTAAAATTGGTTGGTTGGCGGCAGCAGTTGGATAATACGCTACCGGACGAATTCAGCGCGGGGCCCCGGGATAAAAATGGCGCAAAGCACGCAATAAAACGCCCC
>JBCBCO010000143.1:0-5036 GCA_038630445.1 Pseudomonadota bacterium
GCAATGAACCGTTTGCTGCAAATTCCGGTCGAGTTGAGATCGGCCGGAGTGGTCGCGTTCTCTTCGGGCAATCATGCGCAAGGGGTTGCGAGAGCGGCCAAACGCCTTGGTATTCCTGCCTTAATTGTGATGCCTGAGGATGCACCTAACGTTAAGGTTGAAGGTGTCCGCCGTGATGGCGCTGAAATCCGCTTCTACGATCGACAGACTGAAAGTCGCGAAGACATCGCCGCTGAAATCGCACGCCAGCGCGGCGCGGTTCTTGTGCCCAGCTTTGATGATCCGATGATAATTGCAGGGCAGGGGACGTGCGGTCTTGAGCTTAGCCAGCAGGTCGAAGACCTCGATGCTGTCATCTGCTGTACAGGTGGGGGTGGACTGATCACCGGGATCGCGCTGGCCTTTGAAGGGATGTTATCAGACACTCAGATTTGGACTGCAGAACCGAAAGGCCATGAGGATTGGCAGCGCTCTTTGCAGCAAGGGAGCCCTGTCTCAAATCAACCCGGTGTTCACTCAATCTGTGATGCGATCCTGACGCCTCGACCGGGTGAGATGACATGGGCTATTGGACAAAGGCTTTTGACCGATGGCCTTGCGGTGAGCGATGAGCACATTCGCGAAGCGATGCGTTTGGCTTTCAGGCATCTGAAAGTTGTGGTTGAGCCGGGTGGTGCTGCAGCGCTCGCCGCAGCACTCTTTGCTTTGCCTGATGCATTACGAGGCAAACGCATCGGCATTGTCCTGACCGGAGGCAATGTCGATGAAGCCCTTTTTGCAGAAGTTTTAACAGGTTAGCTTTCCTTAAGCAGTCGCGCTTTCTGGCGTTGCCAATCGCGCTTGGCGCTGGTTTCGCGTTTGTCCGCTTTCTTTTTACCGACGGCGACGCCGATCAGAAGTTTGGCAAAGCCGCGTTCGTTGAAATAGAGCTTTAGAGGAACAAGGGTGCGCCCCGCACGGTCAACTTCCTGAGCAAGCCGAGAGCGCTCCCGTCTTGAGACGAGCAGTTTGCGCTTTCGCCGAGGCTCATGATTGAAGCGGTTTGCCCCTTCATAGGTCGGGATATCAGAGTTGATCAGCCACAGCTCGCCATCTTCGACGCTGGCATAACTCTCGGCAATGTTCGCTTTGCCGTTGCGAAGAGATTTGACCTCGCTTCCAAGCAGCATGATGCCTGTCTCGAGCGTGTCTTCGATAGCGTAATCGAAACGCGAGCGGCGGTTTTCTGCCACGAGGCCATCTGAGCGACCTTTGGTTTGGTTCTTTTTGGCCATGGCTCAGAGTTGGGCAGTCGCAAACGCTTCGTCAATGACGGCACATGCGGCATCATCGGGAGGCATAATCGGTAAACGAACCTCAGCTTCGCAAAGCCCCATCTTCGAGAGAAGATATTTCGCGGGCGCTGGAGAAGGCGCTTCGAACATAGCATAGTGTAATGCGATGAGGCGCTGCTCAATCTCGCGGGCTTTGTCCAAATCGCCTGCGTCGAATGCCGAATGCATTGTAGCACAGAGGTCTGGTGCAATATTGGCTGTTACTGAGATACAGCCAGTGCCACCCATTGCGCGATGTCCAAGCGCCGACATGTCATCGCCTGAAAGCTGATAGAATTGCTCGCCTTGCGTGAGGGCGCTGTGATGTGACACCCGACCTAGATCTCCTGTGGCGTCCTTAATCCCAATAATATTCGGGAGCTTTGCAAGTTGGCCAACGGTTTCCGGTGACAGATCACAAGCCGTTCGGCTTGGCACGTTATAAACGATGACCGGAAGAGAGACCGCATCATTTATGGCTCTAAAGTGAGCTTCCAGACCCGCCTGATCCGGTTTGTTATAGTATGGGCATATAACCAACGCGGCATCTGCTCCAATGGTCTTGGCGTGCTCAACCAGTTCTATCGCCTCTGAAGTCGCATTGGACCCAGCGCCTGCAATGACAGGAACGCGCCCCGCCGACACAGAAATACAAAGCTCCACAACGGCTTTGTGCTCTTCATGGGACAGCGTGGCTGATTCGCCTGTCGTTCCGCATGGGACAAGTGCGCCAGAGCCGGCCGTAATCTGGCGCTCAATTAGATTGGCAAAGGCAGCGCGGTCGATGGACCCGTTTTTGAAAGGGGTTACGAGCGCTGGAATAGAACCATGAAACATTGGACAGACTTCACCTAATTCTTGCCGTGAAGGGCAAATCGACAGACTTTCGTCACAAGTGGCGTATAATCATGAATTCGACGTTCGACAAAGGATAGAAATGCAAACGCTGTCTCTTAGGTATTTCGCACTGTGCGTCACCACAGCTCTTATTCTGCCGTTAAACGCGCTCTCATTTGTGGCGCCGCCCCCTTCAGTGAAGCCACAACTGACGCCCGCCTCAGAGGTTGTGAATACAGCGGACGCCGCGCTTTTGCGAGAAGCACTTGAGGCTGTTGATCGTTCTGACTGGTTTGAAGTTCGACGCCTGGAACCGGTGATCCGGGATACAACAGCGCGCGATATTTTGATGTGGTATCGTGCCCGTCGTGACCCGAGCATGTCGTTTGATCAGATTGATCGGGCTCTGACACGATTAAGTGCGTGGCCTGATATTGGAGAAATCCGCACGCGAGCAGAAGAATCTATAGAGACATCCGCATTGGATATGTCAGCGCGGGTGACTTGGTTTCGTCATCATGGCGGAGCGACCACAGGGTCTGGCTCACTTGCTTACGCGAGTGCACTCGCGCAAACCGGTGAGAATGAGCTTGCTTTAGAACAGGTTCGGAGGGCGTGGCATGGCCGTTCGCTCTCGAGCTCAGAGACACAAGCTGTTTTACAGCGCTGGGGCAGCGCTTTGGAGAGATCAGATCACGAGATGCGCGCTGATTTTCTTTTGTGGACGCGACGGACCAGTGCGGCCTCCCAAATGAAGCCTTTTGTCGGTGCGGATTGGCGTCTATTGATCGACGCACGGTCCCGTCTGATCCGTCGTGGCCGTAACGTCGACGGGGTTATCAATGCAGTCCCAGGCTATTTTCAGAGCCATCCTGGCCTTGTGTTTGACAGAGCCTGGTGGCGGCGAAAAGCGAGGCTAAGTCAGGACCGAATTGCTCCGCTGTTGAGAGATATTGATGGGCGCGCTGTACCAGCGGCGGGACAAGGGCGTCTATGGGATGAGCGCAACATCGCGCTCCGGACCGCATTGCGCAATCGCGATTGGATACTGGCTTATGATTTGGCTGCGCGTCATGGAATGTCGAGCGGGAGAGATTTTGCCGAAGCGGAGTTCAATGCAGGCTGGGTTGCTTTACGCTTTCTCTCAGACGCGCCGAAAGCGCTGGAGCATTTCGAGAACCTAGAAAAAGGCGTCTCTACACCGATTTCTCTCTCCCGCGCGCGCTACTGGCAGGGCCGCGCGAAAGAGACGATGGGTGACAGTGTTTCTGCCCGGGAACGCTATTCCGCGGCAGCCGAGTTTGATTTTACTTATTACGGCCAGCTTTCTGCTCAGAAAGTGACTGATGGGAAGATTAGTCTAGCGAACGCATATGCGATCACGGATGAGGATCGCCGCAACTTTCAGGCAAGATCGACAGTTCGGGCAATGCGCCTCTTTGCAGAAAACGGCTGGGATGCAGCCTTTCGGAAGTTTGCCTACCACCTTGATGACCAGTTAACGCGACCCCAAGATTTTGAACTTCTCGCTGAGCTAGGTCGGGAGTATCACTACATTGATATCGGCGTTCGAGGCGCGAAAGCGGGATTGGCGCGCGGCGTTGTTGCGGCTGATGCAGCCTATCCGATTGTCGAGTATCCTCTATTGAGAGAGCCACAGGTCGAGCGCTCGCTCATGCTGGCCTTGTCGCGGCAGGAAAGCGAGATGAACCCGGCCGCCATCAGCCATGCGAATGCCCGTGGCCTGATGCAGTTCATTCCGCGTACGGCTCAACTTGAGGCCCGCCAGAGGGGGCTGCCATATCGAACAAGCTGGCTCACCGATGATCCGGGCTATAATATGACCCTCGGTGGCGCGCATCTCGATACGCTTCTGACGCAGTTTAATGGCAGCTACATCATGACAGCGGCTGCCTATAATGCCGGAGCATCGCGGCCGAACCGCTGGATTGGCGAGTATGGAGACCCTCGCGCGGGCGAAGTTGATCCGATCGACTGGGTTGAACTGATCCCATTCAGTGAGACACGCAACTATGTGCAGCGCGTCCTTGAGAATACACAGGTTTACCGCCACCGCCTAAGTGGGCAGCCGGCAGAAATACGCCTCAAGGAAGACTTGGATCGCGGACGTTTCCGTGAATAGAAAAAGGCCCGATCATATGAACGGGCCTTTTTCTCGTTTTGTTTTTAATACTCCTGTCTACTCAGCTGTATCGTCAGTGATTTCCGCAGGCTCAAGCGTATTGTCCAATAGATAGGCTGGCATTTGACCAGCGGGACATTGCGGCGCCATGACGATGGCGTTTCCAACGGCTGGCGTTCCAGCCTGCTTTCGCAGCAGCCAGCCGAAGAAGAGCATTGCGAGAATACCCAAAAGAATTCCAGCGATCATCCACCAACCGATGCCGCTATCCTCATCGTCAGCAGCCAGCGTTGCTGCAGCACTCGCTGGCGCTGTCTTCGGTGCCGCAGACGTTAAACCAGCAGCCCCTGAGACGGCAGCCGCTGTCGCTGCTGCTGCAATAGGAGCTGCAGCTTTTTTCGGTACCGGTTTCCCAACGAGTGAGAGAGGATCGGTTGGATGTGCTTTCTTCCAAGCTTCTTTCGACTCCTTATCGCTCGACTTGTAATCAATCCAAGCGCGTAGATCTTTACGACCGTCTTTGTCACCAAGATCATCTACCAAGTCGTAATATCCCGCGACCGTTTTCCGCGATGTCAGGCCTTCCAGCATGTAGCGTTTGTCATGGCTGAAGGGTTCATCCGGAATGGATTCGTCTAAGCCGACCTGCACCAATACATTGTCTTTAGAGCGTGCATGGTGAGCGAGTGCATGAACCCAGTCGCTATCCTTATCGGAAGCCTCTTGCGATACATCCGATAAGG
>JBCBCO010000144.1:0-4758 GCA_038630445.1 Pseudomonadota bacterium
TGATTACGCTGTCAGTTCAGTCCCCCTGCACGTCGCAGGACATTTCCTCACAAGTTACGTCTCAAAAAGGGAAAATCCTTTGCCCTTGAGCAAACGAAGAAGCGCATAAAGCAACAGACCCACGGGTCCGAAAACGAACGACCCGAGCAGACAGGGAACCGTCTGCCAGTGGGCAATGCCTTGCCGCATCGCGTCACGCGCGATCCAAGCGCCAACGAACAGATCGAAGACCAGATAATGGGACCAACCGATCAGAACGCCATTGGGATGATTGAACAGCGCCTGGACCCCGCCCAGAGAAAATCCGGCATTGGGATCGCCAATTCCGAACCCCATGGCTGCGATCAACAGCACCGCGTACACACTGCCGAGGACGACTGGCCAGAGCATTGAGTGCACGGCCGCTTTCGTGATCTTGGCGTGTGGTAGAACGATCAGCAGGATCCAGGCCGGCAGCACCAATGCATTGATTGCGACAAACCCCGTCTCCCAAGTCATGACCTCTAGCCTTTTTTGTTCGTGTCATCAGGCTGGTTCATCCAGTCCGTGAATTGTTCCCAATCGATCCAGGTCTTCTTTTTGCGCCGAAGCTTCTGCCAGAAACGGCGGCGCTCTGGCGTCGGGAACGGCTGAAGGTTTTCCAAAAAGGCGTGCGCCACGCTCTTCCAGCTATAGCCCTCAGCGAACGTGCGGCAGGTTTGACGGTCGAGATCGAGACACGCTTTCGCGCCTGCTGCGAGGTCACCGCCAATAGGTGTGATCGTGCCAGCATCTGAGCCTGGGATCACGTCTTTGGGGCCAGTTGCTTCGAATGCCGCCACTGGCGTACCGGACGCCATGGCTTCCAGGACCACCAGACCGAACGTGTCGGTGAGGCTCGGAAAGACAAAAACATCTGCGCTGGCATAATAAGCTGCGAGGTCCTCGCCGAAGCGGGCCCCGAGGAAGTGCACGTTTGGATATTTCTTCTTGAGGCTTTCCAGCGCCGGGCCGTCTCCGATCACAACTTTCGATCCGGGCAGGTCGAGCTCGACAAAGGCCTCGATGTTCTTTTCCACCGCGACCCGCCCGACATTTATGAAAATCGGACGCGGCAACCCCGGGAACAGATCACCTTCTGCACCTTCTTCGATACGCCGGCTTTGATGGAACAGCTCCGTATCCACCCCGCGGGTCCAGGCGACGAGATTGATAAAGCGCTTTGCTTCCAGCTCTTCGACCATGCTTGGCGTCGGCACCATGACCCGGCCGGAATACTTATGGAACCACCGGACGAAGCTATACCCGGCGCTTGTTGGCACAGGCAGGCGCGCAGAAACGTATTCCGGGAAGCGCGTATGATACGCCGTCGAAAACGGGTGTTTGATCTTCAAACACATCTTACGTCCGGCCATGCCGAGCGTGCCCTCGGTGACAATATGGACAGCATCTGGCTCGAAGGCTTCGAACCGCTCTTTGATCCTGCGTTCTGCAAACAGTGCCAGCTTGATCTCTGGATAGGTGGGGAGCGGCATCGTGTTGAACCCGTCGCCTGGATGAATCACCTCGAATTCATGCCCTTCAGCTTCCAGTTCTGCAATCACGCGCTGCATCGTCCGAACGACGCCATTCACCTGGGGCTCCCAGGCGTCTGTCACGATCATGATACGCATCAAACGGCTCCTCATCGTCTCAACTGACGATAAACGGCTTGTCTAAAGAGCCGTGTCAGTGCCGTAAAGCAGATCCTGTTTTGAAGCTGCGATCGCCCGATCACCTCATTCTGAGCAAGCAACGAAGTCAAACGTGCCGGGCTGACCATCATCGATCAGAGAAATTTTGGCGCGCAGCGCTTCTCCATCGCGCCAGTAACGTATCTTTTGCGGGTAATCATGATCTGCATTGGCAAACGTGATCGTTTGATCTCCCATCTCGATGGCGGGGAATGCAGATGGCCCCGAGCCCGCTGGATAAGCGTTGAAGACGGGCGGCGTGGCGGGATCAATCCGCATTTGCTCGAAGAACACAACTTGCCCGTTCTGCATGACAACTGAGTAGCCAAAATAGTAGCCGCCCTCAGACAGGGACCAGACTTCTCGGGTCCCACCCGATTCGCTTTGCCAGCAACCGGTTAGCCAATCGAGCGCCTGATGGTCAGGCTCATCCGCGGCGGAGACGGAGGTGCATCCCGCGAGCAATGCGAGGCTCCAAACAAAACGAATCACTTTGCACCTCCAACGATACCTCTGCCGGGCGCTTAGGATAGCAGGATATGCGCGGCTGTCAGCCAGGACGGGGGCGATAGATAAATCGAGTGGGGCGTTGTGCGCACACCTACTAGATGTAGTAGGTCCTCATCTGGGCTACATCTGGTTGCCGGAGGAGGACACGCTCTCCGCGAACCTCGCTTCGTTAAAAAATTCAAGCGGTTTGGTAAGAAATTTTTTTCAAGAAAAGCAGTGCGCTTGAACCCCTAATTGGGACGGGCTCGGACGAATTGAATTAACCAGCTATTAACCACTTATCCACCGCCAAAATGTCGAATTACAGAGCGACCCTGTTGACCTCCCATTAACCTTAGAGGCACAATATGTTGTGTGAGGGCTGATTTGAAACACCGTATATGGCGGTTTTTCTGATTCATTCCTATATATGATGGGCCTTTTGCAAGGGGTAAGAGAATATGGCAGGCACCAGTAACGCAACGCGCACAGAAGCACTCAAGAGTAAGGACGCCTCTTCCGGCGCCCCAGAGCTCCGCGTCGTGCCCAGCGTTCAGATTGATCGGTCGCGCGACACGCTCCTGACCGAATTCGGTAAAGTGACTTTGGAAGACCGCTATCTGCTGCCAGGCGAATCCTATCAGGATATGTTCGCTCGGGTGTCGCAGGCCTTCGCGGATGATGCGGACCACGCACAGCGTTTGTATGACTATATGTCCAAGCTCTGGTTCATGCCGGCGACCCCTGTTCTGTCGAACGGTGGTGCGGATCGCGGTCTGCCGATTTCTTGTTTCTTAAACCAGGTGGGCGATAGCCTGGACGACATTGTCGGAACCTGGACGGAGAATGTCTGGCTCGCTTCAAATGGCGGCGGCATCGGAACCTATTGGGGCAATGTGCGCTCGATTGGCGAGAAAGTCGGCAATAGCGGCCAAACAAGCGGGATCATTCCATTCATCCGTGTGATGGATTCTCTGACCCTAGCGATCAGCCAAGGTTCTTTGCGTCGTGGCTCGGCGGCGTGCTATCTCGACGTCCACCACCCGGAAATCGAAGAATTCCTGGAAGTCCGCAAACCCTCTGGCGACTTCAACCGGAAGTCTCTGAACCTGCACCATGGTATCAACATCACCGATGCTTTCATGGAAGCGGTCAAAAATGACGAAGAGTTCGACCTGCTTTCGCCGAAGTCAGGTGAGCCGCTCCGCAAAGTGAATGCGCGCAAGATTTGGCAGAAAATTCTCGAGCTCCGCATTCAAACGGGCGAACCATATCTCTTGTTCACCGATACGGTGAACAATGCGATGCCAGCGCACCAGCGTCAGCTCGGCTTGAAAGTGACGCAGTCGAATCTGTGTTCTGAAATCACGCTCCCAACCGGGATCGATCATAAAGGCGAAGATCGCACAGCTGTTTGCTGCTTGTCCTCGATCAATGCTGAGAAATTCTTCGAGTGGAGCAAAGAAGAGCGCTTCCTAGAAGACGTCTATCGCTTCTTGGACAATGTGTTGCAGGACTTCATCGATCGGGCCCCGCCCGAAATGGCCCGCGCGGTCTACTCGGCGAAGCGCGAACGCTCTGTTGGCCTCGGCCTCATGGGTTTCCACTCATTCCTACAGTCGCTGAATCTCCCAATGGAGAGCGCGATGGCGAAAGTCTGGAATGAGAAACTGTTCAAGCACATTCGCCAGGGTGCTGACGCGGCCTCTGTGAAGCTCGCGAAAGAGCGCGGTGCATGTGAAGATGCGGCAGAAGCTGGCATGATGGCGCGCTTCAGCCACAAAATGGCGGTGGCCCCAACGGCATCGATCTCAATCATTTGTGGTGGCACCAGTGCCGGTATCGAGCCGATCCCAGCCAATGTTTATACGCACAAAACGCTGTCGGGCTCTTTCACCGTCAAGAACAAGCATCTTGAACGCGTCCTTGAGACGAAAGGCGAAAACACCGATGCGGTTTGGACCTCAATTCTCGAGCATGAGGGCTCTGTGCAGCACCTCGACTGCCTCGATGAGCATGAGAAAGAAACGTTCAAGACCGCATTTGAGATCGACCAGCGTTGGATCATCGAGCACGCGGCGGATCGCACGCCCTATATCTGCCAGGCCCAGTCACTGAACGTGTTCCTGCCGGCGGACATCAACAAGTGGGACCTGCACATGTTGCATTGGACCGCTTGGGAGAAAGGCGTGAAGTCGCTTTACTATTGCCGGTCTAAGTCTGTTCAGCGTGCAAGCTTTGCGGGCGCGGATGAAAAAGAGGCCAGTATGTCTGGGATGGAGGTTCCAAACACAGACTATGATGAGTGCCTTGCCTGCCAATAATCGGGCCTAACGATACAAAAATCCCCGCCCAACCGGCGGGGATTTCTCTTTTTGGGACGATTTTTTGCGAGATCCCAATTGTAAACTGGATCTGAATCCGACGGATTTTCTATTGTATTGACGCAACGCACGCTAAAAAAGCGAGCGGAATCGAAAAAAAATGAAAATAAATCGGGCACGGGTTAACCCAATCCCTAACGCCTTTTTTTCGCCAAATCCCCAATAAATATTGC
>JBCBCO010000145.1:0-4712 GCA_038630445.1 Pseudomonadota bacterium
ATCCATGCCAAATAGGGAAGCTGCAGCACCGCCGCCACCCATGAGTGACGAGCGAAACTCCTCATCATGGCCACGATCAGCAACCACAAGATCACCAGTGCGACCATCGCGTAGATCAATTGGTGAAAGCCAAAAAACAACCAGCTCCAAGCAATCCCAACCGTAAGCTGCGTAAAATACAGGCCGAGCGCGCTGGACGCCGCGCCGAAACTCCTCGCCTTCAGTCTGACAAGGATCGCGCCGATCGCCATCAGCGTGAACAGGATTGGCCAAACGATCCCGAAGACAGTGTCAGGCGGATTAAACTCCGGCTTTGTCAGCGCCGCATACCAGGGGTCGTCACTCCCGCCGGAAACGACCGCGCCAAGGCCGGCGGACGCTGCGGTCACGAGAATGATCAACAGGATCGTCAGAAAGGCAGGGCGCTTCGGCATGCCCGGTCTCTAGCAGAGCCAGTCTCGCCTGTCAGTCAGATTCCCGATCGAGGAGATCGCCAGGTTTGCAATCGAGAACCGCGCAAATTTTATCCAGCGTTTCAAACCGCACCCCTTTGACTTTGCCTTGGCGAAGGGCTGACAGGTTTTGCTCCGAAATACCAATGGCCGCAGCTAACTCTTTGGACTTCATTTTCCGGTGAGCCAGCATGACGTCGAGGCGAACAATGATAGCCATCACACAAACTGCCTGTTCTCATCTGCCACACTTGCGGCGTGGGTAAAGACATGACCAACGATGACGAGGATCACCCCGATCATCAGAACGACCAAGTTATTCGTATCGATGGCGATACTCAGCTCCTTCAGGCCTTCCGGGTTGTCATAAGTCATGGCGAGCACGGAGATCGGATAGATGATGATACGTGATAACGCATAGGCGACGATGCTAGCACCTAGAAACCTGACGGACCGGACAGATTGAGGCCGGAACGGGTCCCCGCCTTTCAGCGCGCCAAAGACACGGAACGCTCCGATCAGGATCAGAACAGGTGCGAAGAAGCTTATAGCTGCCAGACTTTGCAAGATCACTTTCTTGGTCGATGAGTATGTCACGGCGGCTCTCGCATCCTCGCTTAGACGCGCCCAATAAGCATCCATAATCTGGTCGGTCATATTCAGCGAAAAGAAAGCCCAGAGAGAGAAGAGGGCGATGCCAACAGACAGGACCTGAAAGCCAAGACACAGTCCTTTCAGCATCGGTGACTCTCTATAGGTCGAGTTCATTTTTCATCCTTGAGTTTATTTTATTCATGTTTTACATGAATTTTTTAATCGCTCAAGGAGGAAATCATGACTTTTTCGACTGTCTCTAAACGTGGTGCTGCAATGCTCGCTGGCCTTATTGTCGTAGGCTGCACAAGTGTTCCGATCACGAGTTATCCAAAGCTTGCTGCCATGGATCCTGAAACCATGGCTCTGGAAAATCTTGAACTTGCAGTTCGAATGCAGGACGATTTTGGGGTGATCAAAGACAGTGCTGTGATCAGCGTGAGCTTGGTCCATGAGGAAACCGGTGAAACGCTCCAGCGCGACTTCATTCTAGATGAAAACCCTGAAGCCCTCACGCCCGTCTTAGAACGAAATCTAAAGTCTGGTTACGTGATCCGCCGTTTCAAAATGAGTGAAGAAACTGCTCAGGACGCGACTGAATACCGTGCTCTGGTTGTCGCTGAACGTGACGCCGAGACTGGCGATCAGCACGAGGGCACGTTCAGCGCACGTGTGGGTTTCTGCATAGAACCGGGCGGAAATCCCTTCCTCGATCCGCGTATGACCCTATTCCTGAAGACGGCACCGGAACAGTCCTTTTTCACGATGATCAAAGAGACGAAAATGCCGATCCCACGCGACCAGAAAGAGCAGGCACTCCCCTGCGATCCCGAATAGCTAAGGCCACTTCACCACGGGCGGCATGCTGGAGAGTATACTCGCAACGTTGCCGCCTGTTTTCAGACCAAACGTCGTGCCGCGATCATAGAGCAGGTTGAACTCGACATAGCGTCCACGACGAACGAGTTGCTCTTCACGTTCGGCCTCGGTCCACCCTTCATTCATCCGACGCCGAACGAGCTTAGGGTAGATATCTGCGAACTGCTTGCCCACGTCTTGGGTGAAAGCAAAGTCGGCGTCCCAATCGCCTGTATTGTGGCGGTCATAAAAGATGCCGCCTGTGCCGCGGGGCTCGTCACGATGAGCCAAATGGAAATACGTGTCGCACTGGTCCTTCATACGCGGATACCAGCTCTCATCGTAGCGATCACAAGCGGCTTTCATCGCGGTGTGAAAGTCCACAGTGTCCGGGAAATCAGGCTCACGCTGATAATCAAGAACCGGCGTTAAATCACCGCCACCCCCGAACCAGTTTTCGCTCGTAACCAGCATGCGTGTGTTCATATGCACGGCGGGGACACGCGGATTAGCCATATGCGCGATCAGGGAAATGCCTGAGGCCCAGAACCGTCCATCCGACTGATCTGCACCCGGAATCTGAGCCTGAAACGCCTCCGAAAAGGTTCCGTAAACTTGAGAATAGTGCACGCCAACCTTTTCGAAGACTTTACCCTTCATCACGGCCATTGTGCCGCCGCCGAGGTCTTCGCTGCCGTCGCCGCGCGTCCAATCGGTTTTCTCAAACCGGCCGGGAAGGCCGGGATAGAGCGGGGCCTTCGCCTCGTCCTCAATGGCTTCAAAGCGGGATATGATGTCTGTCTGCAACTCGCTAAACCAGGCGCTTGCCTTCGATTTGCGCTCACTAATGAGATCTGAGTCGGTCATTCGTCCAGCACGCTATCCTCAATGAAGGCCGCGAAGTCCTTCGGATCACCAAAATCCTTATAGACGCTCGCATACCGCACGTAACCAACCGGATCGACTTCGCTCAAGCGTTCCATCACCATCTGTCCGATGTCTTTGGAAGAGACCTCAGACTCACCGATGGATTCCAGTTCACGCGCGATACCGGAGACGAGTTGGTCAATTTTATCTTGATCAACAGGGCGCTTTCGCAGTGCAATCTTAACCGATCGCGAGAGCTTGTCGCGATCAAACAGCGTACGCTTGCCGTCCCGCTTGATGACCGTCACTTCGCGAAGCTGAACGCGCTCAAAAGTCGTAAATCGGCCGCCGCAATCATCACAGCCGCGTCGGCGGCGTACAACAGTATTGTCTTCTGCCGGTCGGGAGTCCTTGACCCCCGTATTTTCAGAACCGCAGAAGGGACAGCGCAAAGTCTACGCCCCAAGCCCGTTATAGATCGGGAATTGCGCGGTCAGCGCTTTCACCTCTTCGCGCACTCTGGTCTCGGTGGCTTCGCTGTCGCCGCTGGCCAGCGCGTCAACGATCTCGCCGATCCAGGTTCCAACCTGTGCGAACTCTGCCTCACCGAAGCCGCGCGTGGTCCCGGCCGGTGCACCGACACGGATACCGCTGGTCACCATCGGCTTTTCAGGATCAAACGGAACGCCGTTCTTGTTGCAGGTGATGTACGCGCGCTCCAAGGCCTCCTCAGTCGCATTGCCCTTCACGCCTTTCGGACGAAGATCGATGAGGGCGAGGTGTGTGTCCGTACCACCGGAGACGAGGGCAAGACCGCTATCCTGTGCGGCCTGTGCCATCGCTTTCGCATTCGCAATCACTTGCGCCGAATAGTCCTGATAGTCCTGGCTAAGAGCCTCGCCAAACGCGACGGCCTTACCCGCGATAACATGCATCAGCGGACCGCCCTGAATACCCGGGAAGATCGCAGAATTGAACTTCTTCGCCAGCTTTTCGTCATTGGTCAGGATCATGCCGCCGCGTGGACCGCGCAAGCCCTTATGCGTCGTCGTCGTCGCGACATGACAATGGTCAAGCGGGTTAGGGTGCTGTTTGCCAGCAACCAGACCGGAGAAGTGCGCCATATCGACGAGGAAATACGCGCCAACCTCATCTGCAATAGCCCTGAACTTGGCAAAATCAATCTGACGTGGATAGGCCGATCCACCCGCAATGATAAGCTGGGGCTTATGCTCTTTCGCGAGCGCCTCGACTTCGTCAAAATCAATCAAGTGATCGTCTTCGCGCACACCGTACTGGATCGCATTGAACCATTTGCCGGACTGATTGGGGCGTGCACCATGCGTCAGGTGTCCGCCAGCATCGAGGCTCATCCCCAAAATCGTGTCACCCGGCTTCATCAGCGCCTGAAACACAGCCTGATTGGCCTGACTGCCCGAATTCGGTTGGACATTTGCAAACTCGCACTCAAACAGCGCCTTTGCCCGATCAATCGCAAGATTTTCGACGATATCGACATATTCGCATCCGCCATAATAGCGTCGGCCTGGATAGCCCTCTGCGTACTTATTCGTTAGGACACTGCCTTGGGCTTCCAGAACGGCCTGTGACGTGATGTTCTCCGACGCGATCAGCTCGATCTGATGCTGCTGACGGGTCTGCTCTTTTGCGATGGCGCCAAAGACCTCGGCATCACGCTCGGCCAGGGACTGACCGAAAAAATCTTTTGTATCTGATAGAATCGGTCGCACTGAATCGGGCATATCTCACTCCTGTGTCCACGCTGTTCCTAGACTTGCAGGAGAGTCGCTGCAAGAGAGAGTGTGACGCAGATGCGTATGTAGTATTCGTAATATCAGCTTTGTTGTTGTAAATCGTTATACAGGATATTATGAAGTAAAAATCAGCGCATTGCGTAACAAAAAATGCGTATAAAATTAT
>JBCBCO010000146.1:0-4694 GCA_038630445.1 Pseudomonadota bacterium
ATGAGTTGCCACCAGACGAGGGGCCAGAGCCAGATCGGGACGTGGGCCCAGTCGCGGGGATTGATGCGGATGTGCATGTTAGCTGGGAGTATACGGGCTGTCTTGGAGGGGGTGGATAGATTTTCTTGCAACTTCCTCGTCTACGCTCTGCCCAGCTTGACTGGGCAGTCCATCTCTGGAGCTTGCGGCTCAGCTGAGATGTTGCCTGAAACCCTTATCATCACGGCAGGTTTAGGGAGATGGACCCCTCGGATCAAGTCCGAGGGCGGCGCCCGCAAGCCGTGGGGAGCGTGAAGGAGAGAACAGGCTTTTAGGTCAGCAGACTTACGTAAATTTTGGGGATAGAGGGTTTAGAAAGAGGATTTGAATGCGTCACCGTCCGCCTATTCGAACGACCCACTGCGGCCTTTGCCTTTTGTAAATTCGGTTGCGCCGCCTCTGGTTTCACCTGTGGCGATTGTCGCGAGGCCGCGTTTCATTTCATTCTGGAGCGCTTGGGTTTCGGGAAGGCTCCATTGTTCAAGCGCACTCATTCGGTCACCGCGCATGCAGGTTTGCGGGAAAGCGGCGATTTGCCGGGCGAGATCAAGGGCGGCGGTTAGTGCTTCACCGGCAGGAGCGCGGCGATTGGCAAGGCCGATGGCCATAGCTTCGTCGGGCGCAACTTCGCGACCGGTGAGGATCAGGTCCATAGCGCGCGATTGTCCAATCAGGCGTGGCAGGCGGATGGTTCCGCCATCAATTAAAGGGACGCCGAAGCGACGGCAAAAGACGCCGAAACGGGCAGTTTCTGAGATCACACGCAGATCACACCAAAGCGCAAGTTCCATGCCGCCTGCAACCGCATGGCCCTGAATCGCTGCAATGACGGGCTTTGAGAGCGTTAAACGGGTCGGCCCCATAGGACCAAGATCGCCATCGACTTTGGAGATATTACCCTTTCCAGCCGCGACGGCTTTCAGATCTGCGCCTGCACAAAAAGCGCCATCCGTGCCTGTCAGAATGGCGACAGATTGGGTGTCATCCGCGTCGAAGGCCTTGAACGCATCGTACAGCGCATGAGCGGTGTCGCGGTCGACAGCATTACGGGCATGCGGGCGGTTAATGGTGATGATTGTGATATCATCGCGGGTTTCAGTCAGAACGGATTCGGTCATTCCTGATCCCTAAACCAGACCCTATTGTGCCACCAGCCCTCCAAAGGCCATAGAAAGATCGCGGTAGTAAGCAACGCGGGCCTGCTGATCTGGACTAAGCTCGATCAAGGCATTCGCGCCCGGCAAAGTGACCGGGCTTTGGCGTGCATGGGCGGCGCGCATCATATCTGACCAGATGCGTGCGGGTAGACCGCCGCCTGTCACGGCTTTCATCGGTGTATCATCGTCATTACCGACCCAAACGCCGCCGAGCATCACCGCGCTGTAGCCAACGAAAAGTGCATCGCGCGAGGATTGGCTGGTGCCGGTTTTACCCGCGACAGGCCAGCCTTGAACCGCTGCGGCGCGCCCTGTGCCTTCGCGCACGACCTTGGCCATCATACCTGTCATCATCTCGGCTTTGTCGCGTGGATAGACCTGCGGCAGATCGTATTCGGGCCGTTCATAGATCACATCACCACGTGAGGTTTCGATTTTTGTGATGAGGTAGGGATCAACACGCATTCCGCCGGTCATGAACGGGCCATAGGCGCGTGTTAGATCCTCAAGTGTGACCTCTTGAGAGCCAAGCGCGATGGACGGCAGTGGACGCAGTGGTTCTGTAATGCCAAAGCGTTTGGCAAGATCAATTGTGGTGTTTTCGCCGACCTCATTGCCGAGTTGGGCGGCGACTGTATTGAGGCTGTCGCGCAGCGCCTCGTTGACGGAGACAGGGCCCATATAGGCGCGTGAGAAGTTTTGCGGGCTCCACTTTCCAAACGTGGTCGGCTGGTCGATGCGGACGTCATAGGGACTAACGCCTTCATTCAGAGCAGCAGCGTAGACGAACGGTTTGAAGGCTGAGCCGGGCTGTCGCTTAGCCTGGGTGGCTCGGTTGAACTGGCTGGCGGCATAGTCGCGCCCGCCATAGAGGGCGAGGATGCGGCCATCGCGCGCGATCAGGATCGCAGCGGCCTGCCCGGCGTTTACAGCCTCTGCTTCTTCATCCATGCGGGCATTGATGGCCTCTGTGACCGCCTGTTGCTGAGCTTGATCGAGGCTAAGCGTGATAACGAGATCGTCGGGTAGGCTGGGGCGCAGAGCATTGGCGCGGCGCGTCGCCTCGTCGAGGATATAGCCAAAAGCTGGATTTGCAGTCGGGGGCTCGGTTAGTGTGACTTCGCTTTCAATGGCGATACGCGCGCTTTCGGGCGTGACGAAACCGGCATCCACCATTTCGGAGAGGACATAAGTCTGGCGCTCTTTCGCATCATCCATATTGTTGTTGAGAGCAAGGCGCGACGGGGCTTGAGGAAGCGTTGCGAGAAGAGAGGCTTCGGCGAGTGTGAGATCGGCAGGGTCCTTATCGAAATAGAAGCGCGAGGCCGCACCGAGGCCGTAAAAACCTGAGCCGAAATAGACGCGGTTAAGATAAAGTTCGAGGATTTCGTTTTTCGATAGGCGCTCTTCCAAACGACGCGCGAGGCGGATTTCCTGCGCTTTGCGCTTCAGGGTCTGTTCCGGCGAGAGGACGAGGTTTTTAACCAGCTGCTGGGTCAGTGTAGACGCACCCGAAACCGTGCGCCCGGACGTGACATTTGACCAGAGCGCGCGGATCATGGCCTGCGTGTCTGCCCCGTCGTGCTCGTAAAAGCGCTTGTCTTCGGCAGCGATGAAAGCGCGCGAGACATGGGGTGGAAGGTCATCAATCTTGACGGCGCGACCATATCGAGGCCCGCGGATCGCAATTGTATCGCCGTTTGCGTCGAGGAATTCGATGGCGGGGTCGCGACCGGTTTCCCAAAGCTCAGCTGTGGCGGGCAGGTCCGGCATACCCTCATAGAGGCTTTGCCAGTAGAACAGCCCCGCGACCAATGTGATTGCACCGCTGGCCGTGATACCGATCAAGCTCCATTTCAGGATCGGGCGTTTACTCAGGACCGAAAAGCGCGCAGCCTTTTTACCCGCCACCGGTTTTGGCGCGGGTTTCGGCTTTTTCAGCCCAGGTTTGGGATTGCGTGTGCTCACGCGTGGCTCCGATCTCTTTTGCGAGCATCCTAATGAAGAGAGATTACGGCAGGGTGAAGGCAATGCGGACTTGCGGCCTGTCGCTGAATGGGCTTTGTCAGCGACGATGTCGAAACTATACTTCACTTACAGCGCGATGAATGCGGGCAAGTCCGCGCTTTTATTACAAGCCGCGCACAATTATGGTGAACGCGGCATGGAGGTGATGTTGTGGACATCAGGGCATCATGGCGCTTCGCCGGATGCGGAGATGGGAGATATAGAATCGCGCATTGGCCTACGGAAAGAAGCGAAACTCTATCGGGTTCAGAGTGATCTTTATCGTGAAATCGAAAAGCGGTTGGCTGACGGCGACCTGCACGCAGTCTTTCTTGACGAGGCGCAGTTTCTCACCAAGGCGCAGGTTTGGCAGTTGGCACGGGTCTGCGATGACTTTGATGTGCCAGTGCTATGTTATGGCATTCGCACAGATTTTCAGGGGGAACTATTTGAAGGGTCTTCAGCCTTGCTTGCTATCGCGGATGAATTGCGCGAGGCGCGCACGATCTGCTTTTGCGGAAAGAAGGCGACTATGACCGCGCGAATGGACTCTGCAGGGCGCGTTGTCAGCGAGGGCCAGCAAGTGAATGTTGAAAAGACCGAATACGTGTCTTTCTGCCGTAAGCATTGGGAAGAAGCGCTGGGGCAGCGCCAGCAAGGATCGCTGGAGGTTTAAACTGGTCCGTAAGATGTTTGCTTTTTGGCAAATTTATCAGCAGGCTGACAGCTAGCGACGTAAGAGGAAACAACATGATCCGTGCAGCTTTCATTGCGGCTATGAGTATCGCGCTTTCTGCAACTTTTGAGTATGCGTTTTCTGATCCCATGGAGACAGAAACGGAGGAGATTATTGTCAGCGTTGATGAAGATAAGACGAAAGAGATTGAATATGGTTTCGATCAGGCCGGGACACGAATGGGAACCGCAGATACTCTAATCTCCAACGTCAGGGTTTTCTTGCAATTGCCCAAAGGGTTTAAGTTGGAAGCCCCTTCGCAGCTCGAACTACGCGTCTTCGACCGCCGAAATAAGCAAGTCCTGACAGAGACATTTGATTTGGTAACCATACCAAACGATCGCGGATCATATCCAAACATTATAGAACAAGCAGAATACTCGGTTATCGCGCATGAAATCAGTAGCTCGAACAGAGCGAAAGCGCGTGATTTCGATAAGAGTGTCAAATCTATGCGTGACGAAGCGCCGGGTAGAAATAAACTCGGTCTATTCTTTAGAATGGACACATGTGTGACGGCTGGATCAGTAGTTCCGGAGACATTCTCAACGCCGATTTTCCTTCAGTTCAATACCGAAGATCCATTAATCAAGCCGTATCGAAAAATAGGTCAATGAAATTCGGTCAATATAACAGAACCAAATTCCCTCAACTCTGGGCATTCGTTCCAAAGTTCGGTCGCCTGCATGCCAGACTTTTCATAGACTGCACTTCGATACGGCTTGATTAATGGATCTTCGGTATTGAACTGAAGG
>JBCBCO010000147.1:0-4687 GCA_038630445.1 Pseudomonadota bacterium
TGAGCTTGCTCGCGCGTACCATTGACGTCCAGCGCGGCAATGATGATCTCGCGGTCGACGGTTTCGCTTGGCAAACGCGTTTTCAGCGTTGGTGAAACGTCTCCATTCTCGTCAAATAGAGCGATTTCAACATTTGGACTGCCCGCGTCTGCATTACCCGTCAGATGAATGAGGCCGCCCGCTGAGGCGAAGATCAGACCCAGTGCCGTGAAGCTCAAGGCACCGTGGACGAAGCCAGCTTTTATCGGGGAGGGGTCTTTTGGGATGCGCGCCGTCATTCTTATTCGTCTGATTGTGTTGCAAATTCTACGATTAGGCCGCGAATGGTTAAGGGATCGCAAACCTTCATTAACCATTGCTGTGTTCGCGACTGATAGCCACGAAAAAAGCCGCTCCAATAAGGAGCGGCTTGTGGATGTTTCGATGGCGATTCAGGTTTCTAATTGCTGGTCCGCGCGCTCCCCCTACCCAACCACCCACAGAGGGTACCCTTGGGGTGGTTGGGCAGGGGGCGCGGGCGGTTCAGGAAAAGTTGAACGATTTAGCCCGCCCGAACGCCACCATCGGCGAGAATGCGCTCGCCCTGTAAGAGGTCGATGGCGCGTTCCAACTGATAATCCTCGCCCTCATAGTCTTCCGGCGGCATGTCGTCTGGAATATGCGGGACGGCGCGCTCGCTGCCTTCTTCATTCTCGATTGCGTTGGGCAGGTCTGCCTCTGTGTAACGGCGGATTTTCGCGAGGTCTTCTTCGCTGAGGCGCTCATTGGCGACTTCCAGATCCGGCTCGATGCCTGTGGCCTGAATTGAGCGACCGGATGGCGTGTAATATTTTGCCGTGGTCAAGCGGATAGCGCCGCGGTCAGCGCCGAGCGGGATCACCGTTTGTACGGAGCCTTTGCCGAAACTGGTCATGCCGAGAACGGTTGCGCGGTCACGGTCCTGCAGCGCGCCGGCGACAATTTCTGAGGCTGAAGCAGAGCCTTCATTGATCAGAACGACGATTGGGACATTGCGGAACTCTTCGCCACCCCGGGCATTGTAGCGGGCAACGTCACCTTCGCGGCGGCCAATCGTGGAGACGACTTCACCGCCGGAGAGGAAGAGGTCACTCACCGTGATGGCCTGATCGAGCAATCCACCGCCATTATTGCGCAAATCGAGAACGATGCCTTTCGGGCGCGCCCCAATCTCGTCGCGGACCTCATTCAGCGCTTCTTCGAGCAGGATTGTCGTACGCTCATTGAAGGTCGAGATTCGTAGATAAGCGATATCATCTTCTTCAGCGCGCCAAGTCACAGACTTTGGCTGGATCACTTCTCTCGTCAGGGTCACGTCAAACGCGTCTTCGCCTTCGCGTAGGACCGTCACTGTAATGTCTGAACCAGCGGGCCCGCGCATATCGCGCACGGCGTCATCGAGGCTTAGGCCGACGATCGGCTGGCCATTGATGGCGGTCAGATAGTCGCCCGGCTCGAGGCCTGCGCGGCTGGCCGGTGTATCGTCCATCGGGGTGACGACTTTTACAAAGCCGTCTTCCTGCGTGACTTCGATGCCGAGGCCGCCATATTCGCCGGAGGTCATGACCTGCATGCGCTCAAAGTCGCTGGTCGAGAGATAGGCGGAATGCGGGTCGAGTGAGCCGAGCATGCCGTCAATTGCGGCCTCGATGGCTTCGACTTCGTCAATTTCCTCAACATAGTCTGCTTTTGCGCGAGCGAGCACATCAGTGAAGAGATCAAGCTGCTGATAGGTTGCGAGGCGTTTATCCTGCTGACTGTCTGGCCAGGCTGCGGTTGTGACCGCAAACGCGGTGGCCCCCATAACGACGCCGAGGGCGGCTCCGGTCAGCATGGCTCTCATTTGCAACTCCTGCGTTCTGGTAGCTTTAGCCACCTTTCATCCAGCGGGCCGGGTTCATCGGCTTGCCGTTTTTGCGAACCTCGAGGCTAAGCTCTGGCTCAGGCGACACCCGATTGACCATGCGTGCGACGGGTTCGCCCCGCTTCACACGCTGACCCTCAGTGACATAGCTTTCGGCCATGCCGCTTAGAAGAACATGGTAACCATCGCTCGTCTCGACAATCAAGAGGCGACCATAGGTTCTGAACAGGTCAGAATAGACCACTTTACCCTCGACGGGCGAGGTCACCTGCGCGCCTGCACGCGTGGCGATCACCAGGCTCTCGGATTTTCCGCCGCCTGCTGTGCGGTCGCCCCAACTGCGGATCAGTCGGCCGGCGGCGGGACGGTCGAGGCCGCCGAGCATATTATCGGATAGGGTCCGGCCCGGTCTTGGTGTGGTGCGTGACAGGCTGCGCGGAGCGTCTGTGCGTGTGTCAGTTCGCGCGGCGAATTGCAGTTTCGGCTTCAGGCCCGGTGCGCGCGGGGCATCGCGCTCAATCGCAGCGAGCAGTCCGCGAATTGTTTCGGCTTCGCGACCTAGCAGCGCCGCCCGGTCGCGCAGGGTTTTTGCGTCACCGCTAACGTCCTCAAAAGCAGCGCGTTTCGCCGCGGTCATTTGCAGGATTTCGGCTTCTTTCAGCGACAGTGCGGCCTCAGCCGCATCGAGGCGGGCGCGTTCGCGCTTGATCTGGCGTTCCAGCCTTCGCAGAGAGGCGATTTCATCGGCAAGGGCCTGTGTTCTATCCTGTACGCGCGGGGCTGCGTCGCCCATCAGGATGGCCGCGCGGATGGCGGCGTTGGCGTCGGTGGGGGCGGTCACGAGCGCAGGGGGCCTGTGGCGACCGGAGATGGCGAGCGAGGCGACGAGGCCTTGCAGCGCCTCTTCGCCCTCAACCAGTTCGCGGCGGGCAGAACCGAGGCGCGCGGTCAGAGAGACCAGTTTCAGTTCAGACGCGGTGGCCTGTTCCTCGCGGCGCTGGCTTTCCATGGCGGCAGCGATCAGATCGGCTTCCAGACGGCCGAGATCGCGCTCAACCTCGTTTTCTGCTGCCTCAAGGGCCTGGAGTTTCGCCAGTGTTTCGGCGCGCTCTGCTTCCAGCCGTGAAAGCTCATCGCGTGTCACTTCGGCCCGTTCCGGCAGGGCCGGGCTCGCGGAGAGTGTGACGACCGCAAGTGCAAGAAGGGACGGGCGAACAAGGCGCATGTTTGGATCATGCCACAGCAAGGGTGAGCGGGGAATTAATCAAATCTGTAATTAATGTAGCCTGATTTGCATTGGCCGGGCTGGCTGATATCGGCCGAGAATTGTTAGAGATGCTACTGCGCCCATAGCCCCCTGCGGCGGAATTCTATTTTTCTGATGCGCACAACGCCGGGGAGGTTTTCTCCGACGGGGCGTAGTCCGAGATAGTCGAAGCCGCTTTCTGATCCTTCTGCGCGCAGCGGGACGTTATAGTCGAAGCGGTATTCCTCCCAGTCCTCGCTGAGGTCGAAACGGTGCCAGCCGCTTTCGCCCTGACGGCCTGTATCATAATTGATTTCGAGGTCGGCGCCGGAGACGGATTGGGCCTGAACGAAAATCTGGATGCTGTGGCCGGAATAGACGGTTTCCAGATCGGCTGCGAGCTTGAAATGTGGCCCGACTGTCACTTGCGCAGGTTGCGGTCTTGGCCCGGTAGAAAGCGTCATAATGCCGTTTTCGACGTCAGAGATCGCACCGAGCGCGAGGCCTTCGAGACGTTTGAAGTTTTCACCTTCTATGGGCACGACGGAATAGTCGCCGCTGGCCGCGCCACCGATCGGGCCGGTAGGCTCTGTTTCACGGCCCAGGAAGAGCGTGGCGAGCACCATTGCGACGCCGACCATGAAGACGAGGGGGAAGAAAATCTTGTCGCTCAAATCCTGTCCTCTTGCGTGGTCGCTGTGCCCATAATCGCCTTCTGATAACACGTGCGCGTGTGAAGGCGAGCCTGTTTTGCTGCGATCAGGTATCAAGAGAGGCTGGCCTAGCGTGATTTTATCTGTGTATGAGACAGGCGAGACACTGACGTTTAGAGAGATATTCGATGACGACCTTGATTTTAACGCGCCACGGCCAGAGCCAATGGAACCTTGAAAACCGGTTTACCGGCTGGTGGGACGCTGATCTGACAGCGAAGGGCGAAGCGGAAGCGACTAAGGGCGGTGAGCTGCTGAGAGCCGCCAGTGTTGCGCCGGTTCGTGCATTTACCAGCTATCAGACCCGTGCCATTCGCACGCTTTGGCTCAGCTTGGCCGCGATGGACCGGGCCTGGCTGCCGGTTGAGAAGCATTGGCGGCTGAATGAGCGCCATTATGGCGGCCTGACAGGTTTGGATAAGGCTGAGACAGCTGAGAAGCACGGGGCCGATCAAGTGCATATCTGGCGGCGCAGCTATGATATTCCGCCGCCGCCGCTGGAGGTAGAGAGCCCTTATGATCTGTCGGGCGATCCGCGCTATGCAGGCGTTCCGATTCCGACGTCTGAAAGTTTGAAGCTGACTCTCGAGCGCGTGCTGCCCTATTGGCTGAGCGATATTGCGCCCGTCCTTGCGGGCGGTGAAGACACAATCATTTCCGCGCACGGAAATTCACTGCGCGCGCTCGTGAAGCATCTGTTTAATGTCGCAGATGAGACGATTACAGGTGTTGAGATCCCGACGGGGAACCCTTTGGTGATTGAGTTGGATGGCGACCTTAAGCCGATGGCTGCGCACTACCTTCATGAGGCTCGCGCGAAACCTCTGCCGGACCTGCCATGAGTGA
>JBCBCO010000148.1:0-4674 GCA_038630445.1 Pseudomonadota bacterium
CGAGCGACCGGTGCGATCCTATCTATGTCTATGCGCAGCGGATCGGTCTCTGTGACCGCGTCATCGCGAAGATGGAAATGCATTACTTCGCCTATGACGATGACGCCTCCTCCGGCGAGCTCAGTCTTGTCGAGCAGGCGGCATTCCATCGCCATTGGCGAGGCTGACAATCTTGGTGGACGAACGGCTGTAGAGGGACTGGTTTCAAGTCCGGTCAGGGCGATTTCATCAACTTCGGGCGGTAGACTGGCAGCAGCCTGATTCATCTGAACGGACATGGCCTCATCAACGATATTGACGACGAATTCCCCCGTTTCGAGAATGTTGCTGGATGTATCTTTCACGCCCGCATCTGCTGTTGGTTCAAACCCTATGGCGACAACGGGTGGCGCACTGCCCATCGCATTGAAAAAGCTGTAGGGGGCAGCGTTTAGGATGCCATCCGCGCTTTGACTTGTAACAAAAGCAATTGGGCGCGGGATGACCGTTGAGACGAGCAGTTTATAAGCGAGCGCGCGAGGCAGATCAGCGGATGAAAAATGCATGTCTGGCTTTGGACAGCACTTTTAGTCGTTCTGCTAGGCAGATATCTGAAATTGATAGAGGATTGAGACGTCGAATGCTCTATTTCGCCTGATAGCCCAATAATCCAACCTTATGAGAAGTCTCACCTATGGCCCGCTTGTTTGATGCCTATATCATTATCGACTGGAGCGCGTCGTCCAAGCCCAAGACAGGTAAGGACTCGATCTGGGTCGGTATCCGCGCGCGCGATGCGCGGCTGAAGTTTCAATTTACCAGTGTGAACCCGAAGACGCGGCTGGAGGCTCGGACTTTTATTCGTGACATGGCGCAAAAACTGATCGCGCGTGGGGATAAGGTTCTCATCGGATTTGATTTTGCACTTGGCTATCCGGCAGGGACCGCTGCAGCAGCGGGATTGGAGATTGACACTCAGGCGCCTTGGGCTGCGATGCACGCCTACCTGTCCTCCAAGGTCAAAGAGAAAGACGACAATTCAAATGCCCGGTTTGCTCTGGCAGCGGGGTTGAACTACGCCATGACGAAGGGGCCGCATCCGTTCTGGGGGGTGCCGAAGACGCAAGCTGTCTCGACGCTTGCGATGAAGAAGGGGGATTTCTCTAGCTCAGTCTCTCTCAGCGAACATCGCGAAGCCGAGGCTTGGATCAAAGCGAACTTCAAGGCCAACCCTAAATCAGTTTGGCAGTTGATGGGGGCTGGCTCCGTCGGATCGCAGGCGCTTCTGGGTATTCCGACCGTTCAATATTTAAGGACTGAGATCGACGGCGCGAGGATTTGGCCGTTTGAGACAGGCTTCCGAACGCTTGATGAAGACGCGCTTGAACATGTGACGTGCGTGCTTGCAGAGATCTATCCGAGCACGTTGGACATCGCCCCAAAGACGAGTGAAATCCTGGATCAGGCGCAGGTCCGGACCCTCGCTGAACATCTCCAAACCCTCGATTCTGCGGGCAAATTGGGCGATCGCTTTGGACCGCCGGACTCGCTTGATACGGGAAAAATTGCCCAGATTGAACGAGAAGAAGGCTGGATTCTCACATAAATCGGCTGAATCCCCCGTATTTATTGGGTTTTCAGTATATTCGGTCTCTCCGAATCATGGATCATGCGGCCAACGGCATCTAACGCCGTTGAATAGAAAGGAGATCCCAATGAATAAGGGTGAACTGACAAAAGCGGTCGCTGATGCGACTGATATGTCTCAAGCAGAAGCTGGACGTGCTGTGGATGCGGTTTTCGATACCGTCGCAGGCGCCGTCAAGAAGCGTGACCAAGTCGCGATTGCCGGCTTTGGTACGTTTTCTGCCAAGACACGCGCAGCGCGTGAGGGTCGTAACCCAGCAACTGGTGAAACAATCCAGATTGCTGAAAAAACCTCTGCTGCCTTCAAGCCAGCTTCGGCTCTGAAGGATATCTAAATTCTGTCCGGGGCCTCCCGCTCCCCCTTCCCAACCACCCACAGGGTACCATTGGGGTGGTTGGGAAGGGGGAGCGGGAGGCTTTGGTGCCGAAATCAAGCGGCGCGTTTCTGATGGAAGCGCGTCGTTTTGTATTCGAGCAGCGTAACCTGCAGGAGTGCGGCAACGAAGACGCCGATAAAAGCCGCTTCGATCATGCCTTGCGCTCCCCTGCCCTGAACGAGGCCCAGCCAATAGCCCATCGGAATCATGACCGCGAAGAAAGAGCCGATATGGATCGCGCTTGGGAGCCAGATCATGTTCTGGGCCCTTAGCGCCATAGACGCTGTGGCTTGAAGGCCATCAAAGACCACAGCAAAGGCCACAGTCATCAGAAGTGCTGCAAGTGCTGGCGCTAAGAAGATCCCATCCATTTCCGCATCGCCGCGCACCAGCAGCAGCGAAAACGGCTCTCTGAAGATGTAGATCAGGAGTCCCAGCAGAATGCCCGTTCCAACGGTCACGACCACGCCTAGACGCGAGGCGTTCGCAACGCCCTCAGCATCGTTTCGGCCATAGGATTCTGCCACACGCACACTCGTGGCTGTTCCAATACCGAGAAAGGCCATGAAAGCGAGGCCCATGAGTTGGGTCGCGTAGCCATAGACCGTGTTCACCTGCAAGCTGATCCACGTCGCGATGACATAGGTGAAGTTAAAGCCGCCCCATTCGGCCACATTACTGATCGCGGTTCCGACACCGACGCTCAACTGGCGCTTCGGTTCATCGGACGGGCAATCGGGGGATGGCACGAAAGCCGGGGTCAGTTTGATGATCGCAACCATGAAGGCGATGACGAGCAGTGAGCGCGTCGCTGTGGTCGCCCAAGCCACGCCGTCTGCCCCCATGGGCTCAATCGGGCCAGCGCCTGTCACGAAGAGAATATTGAAGCCGATATTTGCGAACACACCGCCATAAGCGATGACAGTCGCTACAATCGGACGCCTGAGTGCCTCCAGATACATGCCGCAAACCGCCGTCACCATGAAGCCAATCAGGCCAAGGGAGAGAATGCGCGTACAGGATCCGACCGCTGCGGCGACCTCAGGTTCGAAGCCGAGTGCAAGGAACATGGGCTCAGCGAGCGGATACATGATGAGCGTCATGGCGACGCCCAGCGCAATGGAGAATTTGAACCCACGCCGGAAGATGCGGCCGGAGTCCTGCACGCGGCCCTGCCCCATAAGCTCAGACGTCAGGACCTGAACGCCGAGCAGAATGCCCATCCCGAAACCAAGCGCGATCCCCATTGGCAGCCATGAGTTCAGAACATAAGGCAGCTCTTCCGGTGCCATTCGACCCAGGACGACAGCATCCGTAATCCCCATCAGCATCCACGCCGAGCGGGTAACGGCAATCGGGACTGAGAGCCGCAACAGGTCTACAATTTGCGATGCCTGCATCCATGCAGGCCATGCCCGCTGATGCATGGGTTGCTCCTCATCGCAGACGGGACCGAGCCCGCAGCGTAAGATGTGAAGCCCGCGCCATATTCCCCCTTGCGTGAAATGGCTAGATGAGCATCGCGTTTATTTTCGAGTGTGGCTAACCAAACACAGGCTGTTGCTGTTGGCGGGCCTGTCTGCGGCGCAGGACACTTTTAAGGCCAACGAGGTGGGGCAGCTCGACCAGCATACCGATAATAATGGCTGCGTAGATGATCGGCTGATCCGGGATGATGGCCATGGTCACGACAAGCATCATAGGCGCATTGCGGGCCGCTGTCGTCATGCTCATCAGGACGTGATCTTCGTAGTTGAGGTTCATGACCTTTGAAATGGCCTCGCTCAAAAGATAGGTCGCTACAAAGAAGGTAAAAATGCCTGCGAAGATGAGTGGGAAGACGCTGGCATTCTCAAGCAGGGTTCCGACATTGGCCGCTGCGATCTGCCAGACGAGGACTGCCAGTAAGAGCGGCACGATGAGCGCGACAAGCGCCTGCAGGTTTTCTTGCTGAGCTTCACTGAGCACGTTTCCAGCTAAAAAGCGCGCGAGCATCGCAGCGACAAATGGGACGAGGAACCAGAGCCATAGCGACTCAAAAATCGTGCCTGCGCTGATACCGAGCGCGTCGACGCCAAACAGATGGAGATAGACCGGATAGAGCAAGAGCTGGATGATCATGTTGATGGGCAAAAGCGCTGCGCCGAGCGCTGTATTACCTCCTGCCAAGCGCGTGAAGCCGAGGAACCAGTCGGTGCAAGGCGCCATGAAATAGATGAGCAGCCCGATGAAGAATAAGGGATGTCCATTCAAGACCACCGAGGCAATGCCAAAGCCTATCGCGGGAATGATCAGGAAATTCGCGATAAGAGCCACCGCGAGAAACCGGACGCGGCCGAAACTGCTGACGATATTTTTAATGCGCACTTCAAACAGGAGCAGGAAGACCAGAACCAGGATTGTATAATCGATCCAGACCGAGACCGCTGGTCCGGCTTCAGGGATGGCGATACCAGTCGCGCCTCCGATTAGGATGGCAGCGATCAGAATGATTGGAGTGCCCTTGCCTGACATAAAGTCAGAGGCGCGTGTGAGCGAGGTGTTTAGCATACGCACTCTCCATCACAGCAGCTTAGATCGTCCAGCAGGAAGCCCTTATCGGCATAGTCAGCGATGACCGGGCTATACTGGCCCCAACGGCTGAGGATTTCACTCGCCACGACCGCGAAAC
>JBCBCO010000149.1:0-4641 GCA_038630445.1 Pseudomonadota bacterium
CGTCCAAAACCCAAGCATTAACTCGAAATCTGGCGCAAGCTGGATTTCGAGTTAATGCTTGGGTTTTGGACGGATCTAGGTCACCCATGGCCTTCATAAGCGGTGTTTCTAACCACCCGGACATATCAAACATATTGGTCATGTGACCCGGTCTCGCATTTCTTGCTGATCCCATATAAGACTAAAGCGGTTGAATTATAATGAGTCCAGATCGGGAATTGCCTCATGCGCGCTATGATTTTCGTAACACTTTTGGTCTGCTCGGCATGTACCAGCTCGTTTGAGAGAATCGCGGACGTCGGAAGTACAGCTCCGGACTGGTACAAGGAGCGTCAGGCTGAACTTCGCGGGCAAGACTATCCAAGCCTTGCGGATGTGCCTTTGATCACTGAAGAAAACCGACCTGGTAGCGGGCTCGCCGCCTCTCAAGCCGATACGCTCGCTGCGTTACGAGCGCTCCTTAAAGATCCGCGAAACGTAGCGGCAAGAGAGACAGCGGAAAGAATGCGCGCTTGGGCGGCTCGAAACCGCCGTGCTGTTGACCGCCAGATTCCACGTCCTGATTTTTTGACCGATGAAGAAATTGAGGCCCTAAGAGCCGTCTTTGATACACCCCGCGGTCGCCTTTAATCCTCCTTAATTTCGGGCAGTGTAGAGTTCACCTTTAGATTGAATGGGAGGCCGCCATGAGCGGTGAGTTTCACAAAATCCGGCGTCTGCCGCCTTACGTTTTCGAGCAGGTTCACCGCCGCAAAGCCGAACTGCGTGGACAGGGGGCCGATATTATCGACCTGTCTATGGGCAATCCGGATATGCCAGCCCCCGCCCATGTTGTGCAGAAACTCGCCGAGACAGCTGCGAAACCTGACGTGCATGGCTATTCTGCCTCACGCGGTATTCCGGGCCTCCGTCGCTCGCTTGTGAATTACTACCAGCGTCGTTTCGGGGTCAGCTTGGATAAGGACCGCGAAGTCATTGTCACGCTCGGATCGAAAGAAGGCTTTGCAAATCTCGCTCAAGCCGTCTCGGCACCCGGCGATATTATTTTGGCGCCCGATCCATCTTACCCGCTGCACCATTTCGGGTTCATTATGGCGGGCGCGTCGATCCGGGCTGTACCAGCGCCAACGCCGGAAGATTATCTGCGCGGGATTGAGCACGCGATCCGCTATTCCGTACCGCCACCGACGGCCATGGTGCTTTGCTATCCGTCCAATCCGACGGCTGATGTTTGCGATCTTGAATTCTATCGTGATGCTGTGAAGCTCGCCAAGAAACATGATCTCTGGATCCTGTCAGACCTCGCCTATAATGAGATTTATTTCGAGGAGCCAACACCCTCGATCCTGCAAGTCGAGGGTGCAAAAGACATCGCGGTTGAGACAACAACCATGTCGAAAACCTATTCTATGGCCGGATGGCGGATCGGGTTCGCAGCGGGCAATGAACGTCTGATCGGCGCCCTCGCACGCGTAAAATCCTATCTCGATTATGGCGCGTTTACGCCCATTCAGGTGGCGGCAACCGCAGCGCTCGATGGGCCTCAGGATTGTGTTGACGAATTCCGTCAGACGTATCGGTCGCGCCGCGATACACTGGTAGAGAGTTTTAGCCGTGCGGGCTGGGATGTGCCAAGCCCCAAAGCGTCGATGTTCGCGTGGGCGTCCATCCCCCCGCAGTGTGGGCACATGAACAGCTTGGAATTCTCGCTCAAGCTGATGGATGAGGCGCATGTCGCTGTGACACCGGGCGGTGGATTTGGCGAGCAGGGCGATCGTCACGTTCGCATCGCTTTGGTTGAGAATGAACAACGTATCCGTCAGGCCGCGCGTAATATTAGAAAATTTCTCGCCGGGATGGGTGGCGAGGTCGAAACCCTTCGGAGGTCCGGGTCTTGAAAACTGTAAAGCTGGGGATTGCAGGGCTCGGCCATGTCGGCTGCGGCTTGATCAAACTCGTCGAAGAGCAAGCCAATCTGCGCTTGCCCGGACGTGTTGAAATTGTCGGTATCTCGGCACGGTCTCGAACTAAGAATAGACCGGTCGACATTTCCAAATATCGCTGGTTCGATGACGCCGCCACGCTCGCGGAAGACCCGGACGTCGACATTTTCGTTGAGTTGATGGGCGGCTCTGATGGCCCCGCAAAGTTCGCCGTCGAAGAAGCGATCAAGTTTGGAAAGCAGGTTGTTACAGCCAACAAAGCTCTGATTGCCATGCACGGACAGGCGCTGGAAAAGCAAGCACAGGATAAAGGCGTCGACTTGATGTTTGAAGCCGCTGTCGCTGGCGGCGTTCCGGTCGTTCGTGTTCTGCGTGATAGTCTGACAGGCGTATCAGTTCAGCGGGTTAGCGGTATTCTGAACGGCACGTGCAACTATCTGACAACGCAAATGCTGGAGACCGGTCGAAGTTATGACGCCGTCCTCGAAGAGGCCCAGAAACTCGGATACGCAGAGGCTGATCCCTACCTCGATGTCTCAGGCATGGACGCGGCTCATAAAGCCGCAATTCTCGCTTCCATCGCTTTCACAGCCGATCTCGATTTCGAAAAAGTCAGCGTCACCGGTGTCGATACAATCGAACTCCTTGACCTCATTTTGGCGGATCGTCTCGGCCTGCGCATCAAGCTGATCGCGGAAGGTGTCCTGACCAAGACCGGTGTTGTGACCCGTGTTGCTCCAAAAGCCCTACCGCTTTCACATCCACTCGCCCGAATTGATAATGCGCTCAACACAGTCCGCGTTGAAGGCGATCCACTCGGCGCTGTTACTCTAACTGGGCCAGGCGCAGGTCCTGGCCCAACCGCAAGTGCGGTCATGGGCGATATCGCGAAGCTTTTCAGCCCCACAGCGCGAAGCCCATTTGGCCGCGCAGATCACCACCAGACCCGACAGTTTGTCCCTGCAACATCTGATGAAAGCGCCGCGTTTTTCCTGCGTGTCAAACTCGCAGATCGCCCCGGTGCGCTCGCCAATCTCTCCGAAGCGCTCGCCAAATCCGGTGTCTCCGTGAACAAACTTCTGCAAGACTCCGCAGATGACAACGCAGTCTCTCCCGTTGCAATTCTCACCCATCCGTGTACGCGCGGGGATATTGACGTTGCGGCTGAGGCCATTGCGTCGCTGGACACAACTGTGGGGTCCCCGCAAGTGATCGCGATTGATCCAGCGGACTGATCCTGAAAGCGGGGCAAAGGGGCCCCCGACACCTTTTTGGGGAGTAGTATAATGACTGAGAGTATTCTGATCCCGCATCTTGCGGATGCGATGGTGCGTGTGACTGAAAAAGCAGCGATTGCGGCTGAAACTCTGGCCGGTCGCGGCGATGAAAAAGCGGCTGATGCAGCCGCCGTTGATGCGATGCGCACAGCGTTTAATGCGGTGAACTTTCAAGGCCGGGTCGTGATCGGTGAAGGTGAGCGCGACGAAGCACCGATGCTGTATATCGGTGAGGAAGTCGGAACTGGACAAGGCCCAGAGATCGATATCGCGCTGGATCCACTTGAAGGCACAACACTCACAGCAAAAGCGATGGCGAATGCGCTGGCAGTTTTGGCGATTTCGCCTCGAGGAGGTCTCCTGTTTGCGCCGGATACTTATATGGACAAGATCGCGATTGGGCCCGGATACCCAGATGGGATCATCGACCTTGATGCGAGCCCAGCCGAAAACCTCGCCGCGATGGCAAAGCATAAAGGTGTCGAGGTCAGCCAGATGACCGCTTGTGTCCTCGACCGTCCGCGCCATGCCGAGATCCTCGACAATCTCCGCTCAGCCGGCGTGCGTGTGGCCCTGATCTCTGACGGAGACGTGGCCGGCGTGATCAATACGACGAACCCGATGACCGGGATTGACCTCTATGTCGGTTCAGGCGGTGCGCCGGAGGGGGTTCTGGCCGCGGCCGCGCTGAAATGTGTTGGCGGACAGATGCAGGGGCGTTTGGTCTTCCGCAATGATGACGAGCGCAAACGCGCCGACCGCACCGGCATCACCGACTATGACCGCAAATACAGCCTGAACGAACTGGCCTCCGGCGAGACCGTGTTCTGTGCCACCGGTGTGACCAAAGGCGGGCTGGTTGACGGCGTCGTGCGTGGCCCGGGCTTTATCGAGACGGACACGTTGGTGATGAGCAGTGCGGATGGCATGGTTCGGAAGATTAAGAGTAGGCATCGGGTTTAAACGCCTGCTGAGCTGCCTCGCAGCACAGGCGTGAAGCGGGTTCCGGTCTGGCTTCGCCAGCCCATGAACCGGGCTGAGGGCTCCGGGCGCTCCTGATCTGATTTTGCGCTGAGTGTTGGTCTTCAAGTCTTTTTCCTTTCTTTTGGCTTTGCCCCCTCCGCCCTTCGGGCACCTCCCCCAGGACTGGGGGAGGAAATCCTGCACTAAGTTTGAGTAGGCTCTGAACTTTCCTCCCCCGCTTGCGGGGGAGGTGGGCGCGAAGCGCTCGGAGGGGGCATCTCTGAATTTCGCCCAGCCGCTCTCGTTCGCATCTCTGCGTCACAGCACTCTAATTCTCGGCGGAGGTCTGGGAACGGGGCCAAGCGGTGGAGGCCTCGCTCGGCTGAGCTGCAGGATGGCATGGCCCATGGCTGTGTAGGTGGCTGAGACCTCGGTGCCGTGGCGGTTTTTGACCGCGT
>JBCBCO010000014.1:0-30807 GCA_038630445.1 Pseudomonadota bacterium
CTTTAAAGTTTTACACATCTTCATCTCACAACATGGTCCAGATTGCAGAGCATTAAGAAGCCCAATAAACTTGGTCTATGCGCGATGAACGCCTCTTCCCGTTATTTCAACCGCTCGATGCCTTGCCGGGGATCGGGCCGAAGCTGAAACTGACACTCGAACGCCTGACAGGTGGCGACACGGTTTGGGATCTCCTTTTGCATATGCCGGATCGCTGGCTCGACAGACGTCCGCGCGATACGTTTGATGATCTCGTCGCTGATGAAGTCGCCACAGTACGCGGTGAGGTTCAGGCTGTCATTTCCCCTTATACGGACCGTGCCCCCACCCGTGTCCGCTTGTTCGATGGCCGTGCCTTCCTGACCCTGACCTATTTCCGTGCCGATGGCCGCTGGCTGCAAGGACAGTTTCCAATCGGCAAAGAGCGTATCGTCTCCGGTCGCGTCGCTGAATATCAGGGCGAGATGCAGATGAGCCACCCTGACTATGTGGTTGATCCGGACAAAGGTCCGCTCCCGCCGCCCGTCGAGCCCATCTATCCGCTCAGCGCTGGCCTCACCAATAAACGTGTCCACAGCGCCGCGAAAGCCGCGCTTGATTTCGTTCCGGACTGCTTGCCCGAATGGATCGATCCCGCCCTCTGTACGCGCGAACACTGGCCCGATTTCAAGACGGCGCTGACGCACATTCACGGGCCGACCGAATGGAATGAAGAAGCGATCATCCGCGCCCGCGCACGGTTAGCCTATGACGAAGCGCTCGCCCGCGAGCTCACCTTCGGACGCGCCCGCGCCAAACGGCGCAATCAACCCGCCGACAGTGTGCCTCCACAATCAGATGCGCTGAATACGCTTGTCAGAACCCTGCCTTACAAACCCACAAATGCTCAGGTCCGCGCGACAAAGGAGATCATGACTGACATGGGTCGCGACTTTCCGATGCGCCGGATGCTGCAGGGCGATGTCGGTGCAGGAAAGACCCTTGTCGGCACCTTCGCGGCGGTTCAGGCAGCCGCAAGCGGGTTCCAAACCGCCTTCATGGCCCCAACAGAAGTCCTCGCGCGTCAACAATATGAAACCCTTGATACGCTTCTCTCACCCCTCGGATACACAGTCGCGGTTCTGACAGGGCGCGATAAAGGCAGAGCCCGCGAAGCTACGCTCATGGGGCTCGCGGATGGCTCAATCCAGATTGTCGCCGGCACGCATGCCCTCTTCCAGACCGGCGTCAGCTTCGCCAATCTCGCGCTGACCATCGTCGATGAACAACACCGTTTCGGCGTGGCAGACCGCGCGAAATTGATGAGCAAAGGAAAAGCCCCGCACACACTGGTCATGTCGGCAACACCCATCCCGCGGACGTTGGCTCAAACTGTCCACGGCGATCTCGATGTCTCCATCCTCGATGAAAAGCCTGCAGGTCGCCAGCCGGTCGAAACCCGCGCGATCCCGGATACACGGATGGAAAGCGTCGTCGATGCCGTCGGCCGCGCCATTCAGCGCGGCGAGCGCGCCTTCTGGGTCTGTCCGCGTGTTGATGCAGATGATGAGGATGGAAGCTCTGCCGTCGCACGTGCCGCAATGCTGCGCGATCAATTGCGCGTTCCAGTCGGTCTCGTGCATGGGCGCTTGAAAGGCGAAGAGAAAGACGCCGTGTTAGAGGCCTTTCGGTCTGGCGAAACCAAACTCCTTGTCGCCACAACCGTCATCGAAGTCGGCGTCGATGTACCGGAAGCCACCATTATGGTGATTGAGCGCGCCGAAGGGTTCGGTCTGGCTCAACTTCACCAGCTGCGCGGGCGCGTCGGGCGCGGCTCAAAGGAGAGCTTCTGCCTCCTCCTCTACCGCGCGCCCCTGACTGAAACAGCACGCGAGCGCCTCGATACGTTGCGGCGAACCGAAGACGGCTTTGAGATCGCAGAAGCCGATTTCAAACTCCGCGGACCGGGCGATATGCTCGGCAAGGCTCAGTCTGGACTCATCGCACATCGCATCATTCGTCTGCCCGAAGACGCTGATCTGATTGAAATCGCGCACAAGGATGCCTTTAATGCAATTGAGAGCGCAGACCGGATCCGTCCTGAGCGCGCCGAAGCTCTAGGCCTTCTCAGCCAGCTCCTCTCCCCCGACCTGATCGTTAGCGACTGAGTGCGATGCCGATTCAGCCTCTTCATCAGGCTTAGGCAAAGCATCCCCATATTCCGGCACAACCAGCCCTGCCGTCAGGATCATCTTCGCGCCGTCCTCAACGCTCATATCCATTTCGATGACTTCTGAAGCATGAACATAAATCAGGAAGCCAGAGGTCGGGTTTGGCGTCGTCGGCACGAAAATACCCAACATCTCAGAGCTCAGTTTCGCGCCAATTTCACCCTTCGCATTGGACGACACAAATCCAATGCACCAAGATCCTTTCTTTGGATATTCCACCATCACACAGCGATCAAAACTCGCCTGTTGATTGTTGGCCAGAACATCGGTGAGCTGGCGCAGCGCCGCATAGACGTTTCGAACAATCGGAATTCGCGACAGGATCCGATCCGTCGCGGCTAATAAAGACCGACCGACAAGATTGGCTGTAATCGCCCCCAAAATCGTCAGAGCGATTACCAGAACGATAACGCCGAAACCCGGTATCGCATAATTTGTATAGGTTTCAGGCTGCAATAGCGGCGGCAGAAGCGGCTTCACCCGATCATCAATGAAGGTGATCAGGAATTGCAGAATGTAATATGTGGCCGCCAAAGGTGCAGCAATCACCATGCCGGCAAAGAAGCGCCCACGCAGCCAGGCGAACATGCCAACTTGCTTTGGCTTATCATTCAAGCCGGGAATCATCTCACTCGGACGTTTGCCCTTCGCCATTCCGTTTCGCTCCTGAAATGCGGCCTACCCCGCCGTTATACCTTGGCGGGTCTATGGTTTCCGTTAATTGTGGCAAAGATGGGAACGATGTCTGACTTTGAAAGCGGTTTATCCGCTCTTTTTATGAAGGTTTTTGGCGAAAATGCCGCTCTCGAAAGCCATAAACGGCTCTCTGGCGGCGCAAGCCAGGAAACATGGGCGCTCAGCGGCTCTGGCCATGAGGCCATTCTAAGACGTGCACCGGGCGGCACCAGCGCCGCACGGTCCTCCGCCGCAATAGGCCTCCCCGCAGAAGCTGCCCTAATCGAAGCCGCCGAAACAGAAGGCGTCCCTGTCCCAAAAGTTCTGCACGTCCTGACAGACACAGACGGCCTCGGCGATGGCTTCCTAATGAGCCGCGTGCACGGTGAAACTATCGCGCGGCCCATTCTGCGCAATGATGAATTTGCTCAAGCCCGCACTGCCCTGCCCGCCCAATGCGGCAATGCCCTCGCTGCGATCCATGCCATCCCGACAGGTGGTCTCCCCGATACGCTTCAAATCAGCGGTGGCTTGGACCAAATCGCACAGTACGAAACCATTTATCGCAGCTTCGACGTTCCCCGCCCTGTATTTGAGCTTGCCTTTCAATGGCTCAAGACGAACGCACCACACCCGTTAGACCCTGTCCTCGTCCATGGCGATTTCAGGCTCGGTAACCTCATGGTGAATGAGCAAGGCCTTGTCTCCGTACTCGACTGGGAGCTCGCCCATCTCGGCGATCCGCGTGAAGATCTGGCGTGGATCTGCGTCAATTCCTGGCGCTTCGGCCAAAGCCACAACCGCGTCGGCGGCTTCGGGCAATTGGAAGACATGCTCGCCGCGTACAACTCAGCCAGCGGGCGCACCTTCACACCAAAAGACGTCGACTGGTGGGAAATGCTGGGGACCCTGAAATGGGGCATCATGTGCATGATCATGTACGAAGCCTTCCGATCCGGCGCAGATCCAAGCGTTGAGCGCGCAGCCATCGGCCGCCGCGTCTCAGAAACAGAAATCGACCTCATCAACTTGCTGGAGGCTGCCCATGCATAACCAACCCTCCGTCCCGGAACTCCTACAAGCGGTGAAGCTCTTCATTGATGAAACCGCTGCCCCAAACCTGAAAGGCCATGCCGCCTTCCACGCCCGTGTTGCCAGTAATGCTCTCGCCACAGCGCTGCGTGATCTGGAGGCTCGCCCGACGAATGATGACAAGGAGGCCACTCGCTTACGGACCCTGCTAAACGCAAGTGAAACAGCCAGCCTCGAAGAGATGAATCGCACTTTGTGTCAGCAGATCCAGTCCGGCGCAATCACGTCTGAAACGTCAGACCTTCTCGCCCATTTGAAAGCCACAACCACCGCTCAAGTTGAAGTCGATCAGCCCCGTTACTCAGGTCTAAGAACCGCCTTGCAGACGATATAGGAATTCAGATGGCCAATAAAATTGAAAAGGGTTCCGGCGGCAAACGCGGTCATTCAGGCAAAGACAACTGGATAACTCATCAAGAAGAAAAAGCGCTTGGGCGACGGCTGCGGGGCACGGACAAACGCCGTGCTGAGCACCTTGCCAAAAAAGGCATTGATCCCCTCGACCCTAAGCCGAGCAACTCCCGCCGCCAAGAACGCAGAAACTTGCGCAATACGGATGATTGAGCTGCACATCGCACCGCGCCTCCGCCAAGGTGCGCCCGAAGTCAAATTCCTCGTCATAGGGTAGCAGAGTACAAGCCACGACACTCGCGGACTCAGCCCCTTTGCGCTTCACCACCATGCGCTGGCTCGCACACATCTGATCATCGGGCGACACGTTCAGAATGCCCCAGCAATCCACGGTAATTTCAGGCGGTTCATCGCCGTCTTTCATTTCGGGAAACAGAACCAATTGCTTGGGGTTCGATGGATCAATTCCTAGTCCCAGCGTCTCGATCAGCGCTTCATACCCGGCGCGCGAGACATCCTCATCCTCGCCCCAAATCGTGCGCCCGGCCAGAGCAACATTAAAGCCGTTCTCGCCGAGCCAAACGAGCCCTTCCGCCGCCTTCTCAAAGCTACCCTGTCCGCGCTCCTCATCGTGTAAGTCGGCTGAAAAGTGATCGAGGCTCACCCGCATGGTCAGCCGATCACCAAACCGCTCTTTCAAGTCCATCAAGCCGCCTTTGATCCGCGGGCGCATCATCGGGCGCATCGCATTGGTGAGCATCAGAACCGTAAATCCACGCGACAGGGTCTCATCCAAAATAGCGATCATCTGCGGCGCCATAAACGGCTCACCGCCGGTAAATCCGATCTCGCAACCGCCCTCACCGGTTTCTTCCAACTCGTCCAGATACGGCTTCACATCATCGAGCGTCAAAAAGACCAGCCGATCATTGCGCGGTGAGCTTTCGATATAGCAGTTCACACACTGAATATTGCACAGCGTCCCCGTATTAAACCAAAGCGTCTTGGTTCCGGTATACGCAACGCTGGCCCGTGTCTGGCCCTTCAGCGTGATAAAAGGATCACTGAATTTTTTCGGGGAATAGTCCGTATCAGCCATTGGCAAAGATTATAATCGACTCAAATCAAGGCGATACTCACGAATGTGTCATCGCCTTTAGTATAGATCTAGTTCAGCCCGCCCTTGCCCGGACCATCTTCCAGAAACGCAATCACAGCATCCCAGTGCGCCAGCGCCTCAGCGTCGCCCATCGCCGCGACTTCAGCCGCCCGCAGCGTGGCGATCACGGCCGCATCCTCACCGTATTGGCTCATAAGAGACATCGCCGCATCGCGTGCTGAAGTATCGTTCTCGTTCATTGCCAGTGCTCCGCAATCCAGGGGGTCGGTTTCACATGCTTATAGTGGCGCTTGTACCAGGGCGCAGGCCAAGCTCCGTCGCGTGCCTCGTCCGGATCAGGATGACCTGTGAAAGCCACCACTTTTGCCTCGCTCGGCAGTTCCGGCACTTTGAACCAGTTCATCGGAAATTTCGGCATCAGGGAGTGCTTGAAACTCACACACCACTCGCTCGGCCAATAGTGCTGTTCCTCAATGAAGCGGGAGATATAGACCTGCTCAATCCGGATAGACCCAACCACCGCTTCAGGATCGGCATTGAACTCATCAAAAAGCTGCGAATAACGCCCGACCGGAAAGCGAAACACGGATGTATTTCCAATCCCGCCACCCTTCTGGGTCCAGTTCTCGATCACGCAATATTCGCCTGGCTTATAGGTGAAAAAATCATCCAGCGGTCCCGTAATCACCAGATCCAGATCAAGGAACAGAACATCCCCCTCAAGCCCCGCCAGCGGAGTCTGCCAGACCGCCAGTTTACGCCAAGGCGACCAGCGCACGCGCTCCGGCAAATTGATCTCCGGCAAAGGGTGCGCATCGACGGCCTCATCAAACCCGTCCGCGCTATCGGTAAAACAGATGAACCGAAACTCGCCCCTCATATTGCGGCGACAGGCGCGGTAGAGCCGGTTCACGAACTCGGCTCCATAGCGCGTCCCCCAATTCATGCAGATAATCGTACGCAAGGCTTAAATCCTCTCATGAGTTAGAATGCCGCGAGACACGCCAGAACGAAAGCCCGATTTGCGCCAATCGCGATTATTCCACTCAATTTCAATATTGGGCATGCCGCCGGCACCCCGCGTTGTCGGGTGCTTTTCGGCATAATCGACAATCGTATCCAGAAAGAAGCGCCGATTGATCATGATTGATTGGTTCGTCCAAGGCAGATAGGGCGCACCAACACGCCACCACCGCCCGTCCTCCATCACTTGAATCTCTTTGTGATGCTCATGCGGCGCGTCATGGGCATAGCAGGCGCCGCCGATCAAACGCTGCGCCTTACCCGGCCGTGTGAGCCTGCGAAAGGCAGGGCCAATGCCTGAACCGTGATAACGCTCATACTTCTCCGTCAGTGGAAATTTCTGCCCCGGAAACTTGCGGGATCGCAAACGAAAGACATCGACCTCGCCAGCTTTCAAAGTCTCCAAAGCTAACGATAATTGCGCCTCAATCACCTCACGTGGTTCAATCAGCGGCAGATCATTTTCCAAGAGCACGACATAGTCAGTAGACACACTCGAGGCCGCGCCCTTCAAGCCACCAATGATGCCCGTATTCTCAGGCGTACCCGCATAGGCAATACCCATCCGATCGGCAAACGCGGCGGCCTTATCATCTAGCGAATTAAAGTAGATTTTGACCTCTTCGAAAAAGTCAAAAAAGCCCCGCGCGAAATAAGTCTCTAAAGCGGCTTCAAAGGTGTCGAATTCACGCCAGGACAGCATACCAAGGCCCAGACCCGGCAACGCGTTACGGCCAACCTCACGCATCAAACTCTCAAGCGCCCTTCGCGCTGAATTCTTTGGACAAGGCATCAAACGCCATAATCTCGCGCATCAACGCTTCAGCCTTATCCAATCGTACCATATTCGGCCCATCAGACGGCGCACGATCCGGTTCCTCGTGGACTTCCATAAAGATCGCTGCGACACCGATGGAAGCAGCCGCCCGCGCCAAAATCGGCACAAATTCACGCTGCCCACCAGAGGTTCCGCCTTGCCCTCCAGGCTGCTGAACGGAGTGTGTGGCATCAAACACGACCGGACACCCGATCTTCGTCAGTTCGGGGATCGCGCGCATATCGCTGACGAGAGTATTGTAGCCAAAGCTCGCCCCGCGCTCGCACGCCATCACATTCGGATTGCCGCCTGCAACCACTTTATTGATGACGTTTTGCATGTCCCACGGCGCAAGGAATTGCCCCTTTTTGACATTGATCACGCGCCCTGTCTTCGCCGCCGCTAACAGCAAATCTGTCTGACGACAAAGGAAAGCCGGAATCTGTAAGACATCAACCGTTTCAGCCACAATCGCGCACTGCTCTTCTGTGTGCACGTCCGTCATCATCGGCAGTCCGGATTCGTTTCGCACATCCTCAAAAATCCGCATCGCTTCGTCGATCGGCAAGCCGCGATAGCTGTCCAAGCTAGTCCGGTTCGCCTTATCAAAACTCGTCTTGTAGACGATATCGACACCGACCCTGTCTGACAGTTTGCGCATCTCCGCTGACATAAACAGCGCATGATCGCGGTCTTCCAGCGCACACGGCCCGGCCAGAAAAACCAGCGGCAAATCATTTCCGATTCGCATGCTCTTTTCAGGTCCACTGACCTCAATCACACTGTTCGGGCTAGTTGGCTGGGTTTCGGCCATTGGAATGTCTTTCTCTACAAGCCGCCCGTATACAGAAACAGCCTCTCTCCTGAAAGCCCGCGCGGTCACTCGCTCTGATTTTTCTGTCATCCGCCGATTGTTGCGACCCGTATGCAGGAAGAATGAGAACTTTCAGGAGCTTCCAAAATTTCTGATCCGGTGTCCTCCCCTTCTATTATGTGGTTCCGCCGCGACCTGCGGCTAGATGACAATCCGGCGCTCACAGCCGCCCGAGACCACAGCGACGGCCCTCTGATTTGTCTCTACATATACGAAGCAGACAACGCCCATCGCGAGATCGGCGGCGCCTCTAAATGGTGGTTAGATAAATCCCTACGCAGTCTCTCAACCGATATTGAAACGCGCGGCGGAAAGTTGATTCTAAGACGGGGCGATGCTCAGGATACCCTAAACACAGTTATTGCGGAAACGGGCGCAAAAGCCGTCTTCTGGAACCGCCGCTATGACAAATCCGGCATAGACATCGACAAAGCCATCAAGGCCGATCTGAAAGATCAGGATATCCACGTCGAGAGCTTCAATGGCAGTGTGATTACAGAACCGTGGACGCAAAAAACCAAAACGGGCGGCTACTACAAAGTCTTCACCCCCTACTGGAAAAATGTCCGCGCAACTTACACGCCAACAGCACCGCTGCCGAAACCGGAAACACTCGAAGCACTGGCAGACCTCGCATCCGATGATCTGGACGACTGGGATCTCCACCCCTCAAATCCCGACTGGGCTGAAGGCTGGCAAGACCTCTGGCACCCCGGCGAAGACGGCGCGAAAGACAGCCTCAAAACCTTTCTCGACGGCCCAGTCTCCAAATACGATACAGACCGCAACCGCCCAGACCTCGATCAAGGCACGTCCCGCCTCTCCCCCCACCTCGCGCACGGCGAAATCGGCCCCGCGCAAATCTGGCGCGCTGTGCAGGATCGCATTGCGAGTGCACAAGCCAGCGAAGACGCCGGCATGGTCTTCCTCTCCGAAATCTGCTGGCGCGATTTCTCCTACGTTCTGCTCTATCACAATCCGGAGATGGCTAGCGAGAATTACAACACCGACTTCAATTTCATGCCGTGGCGCGACAGCGCTGAAGATCTAAAAGCTTGGCAACGCGGCCAGACCGGCTACCCCATCGTCGATGCCGGCATGCGACAGCTTTATGAGACGGGCTGGATGCACAATCGCGTCCGCATGATCGTCGCCTCTTTCCTGACCAAGCACCTGCTGCTTCCTTGGCAGAGTGGCGAAGACTGGTTCTGGGATTGCCTCGTTGACGCAGACCCCGCTTCAAATGGCGCAAGCTGGCAATGGACAGCGGGCTCAGGCGCAGACGCCGCACCATACTTCCGTGTCTTCAACCCGATCACCCAAGGCGAGAAATTCGACGAGACCGGTGACTATGTCCGCCAATGGTGCCCGGAACTTAAAGACCTGCCCAGAAAGTACCTCTACAAGCCGTGGGAAGCCGACCCGATGACGCTTCACGCCGCCAAAGTGAGGCTCGGCGAGACCTATCCTTACCCCATCATCGATCACAAACAGGGCCGCCAGCGCGCGCTGGATGCCTATGACACTCTAAAAGAAAAGCGAGACGCGGCATGAAACGCATCGCCATTATCGGCTCCGGCATCTCCGGCCTCGGCGCCGCCTACGCCTTAAAGGACTCTGCAGACATCACCGTCTATGAAGCGAATGAGCGTGCAGGCGGGCATGCCCACACAATGGACGTTGACTATGACGGCACACCGATCAGCGTCGATGTCGGCTTCATCGTCTACAACGCGCTGAACTATCCAAACCTAATCGGCTTTTTCGACGCCATAGGCGCGCAGACTGAACCGAGTGATATGAGCTTTGCCGTTTCAAACCCGGACGGTTTTGAGTGGGCTTCCACGCTGAACGGAATTTTCGCGCAGCGTGCCAACCTGTTCAAACCGCGTTTCCACCGCTTCTGGCGCACAATCCTGAAGTTCAACGATCTCGCCCGCGAAGAACTGGCGGCTGGCAAAATCGATGACATCTCACTCGGCTCATGGCTCGCCAAGCATGAGTTCGATGAAGATTTCCTGGAGAATTACATTCTGCCAATGGGCGGCGCCATTTGGTCAACGCCCGAAGCTGAAATGATGGATTATCCCGCCCGTTCCTTCTTTCAGTTCTTCGAAAACCACCGCCTAATGCATAAAGAGCGGCCGAAGTGGCGCACAGTCACAGGCGGCTCACGCAATTACGTCAGTAAAGTCGCCGACCTCCTGGACCACCGCCTCCGCCTCAACGCCCCGATCGCCAGCGTGAAACCGTTCGTCGATAAAGTCCGCGTTGTCGAAGCCAACGGAAACAGCGACCTGTTCGATGACGTCATTCTGGCAACCCATTCCGACACCGCGCGCGCACTTCTCGATGACAGCTATGAGGATACCCGCTTCCTGCTCAAGTCCGTGCGCTATCGCCCGAACGATATCTACCTCCATCGGGATCCGTCCCTCATGCCTAAACGCAAAGCCGCTTGGGCCAGCTGGAATGTGCTAAAGCAGGACGGACCGGACATCTGCCTGACCTATTGGATGAACCGTCTGCAGAATCTGCCGAAAGAACGCCCGCTCTTCGTCACGCTCAATCCCGAAACACCGCCCGCCGAGCACCTCACCTTTGCGCGCATGGAAAAGGCGCACCCGCAATTTGATGCGCCGGCGGAAGCGGCTGTGCGCACCCTGAAGCGCCAGCAAGGCCAAAACGGCATCTGGCTCGCCGGGGCCTGGATGGGCAGCGGCTTTCACGAAGACGGTTTAAAATCCGGTCTCTCCTGCGCGCTCTCGCTTGGCGGACAGGTCCCATGGACGGCAGAGAATGTCGATATAGTCCCGCTTTCGACGCGCGGCACGGAACCTGCTAAGGTTTTGGCGGGAGGAATGACTGCTTGAGCGAAACGCCAGCCATACGCCTGTTAAGAGGCCATACCGTGCATCAGCGCTCGATTCCGTTCACCCATCGCTTCAAGTACGGTCTCACCCTCGTCGACGTTGATATTGACCGCCTTGAAGAAGCTGGAAAGACCTCACGCTTCCTAAGTATAGACAGACCCAATCTCTTCTCCTTCTCATGCAAGGACCACGGTGCACACGACGGCTCCGACCTCCGCGCTTGGGCCGAGGATCAGTTTAGTCAGTCCGGCATAGACTATGGCGATGGCCCGATCCGCCTTGTTACGTTTCCACGTCACCTGTTCTACAAATTCGCCCCCATTTCACTCTGGTTGTCCTACGATAAAGACGGCCCGCTTCGCGCCATCCTTTACGAGGTTAACAATACGTTCGGCGAAACCCATATCTATGCCGCCGCGACGCCTGATGCCCCGCGCAGCAAGCATGAGACCGACAAAGTCTTTCACGTCTCCCCCTTCTTTGATGTCTCCGGACGGTACGAGTTCACGCTCACTGACAAAGATGATCGCCTAAACCTGATCGTCGCGACAGAGACACCCGGCGGGCAGCAACACATGGCCACCATCGCCGCCAAACGCAGCCTACTCACCAGCGCGCAACTGCTCAAAATCGCCCTAACAAAACCCTTCAACACGCTTGCCGTGACGATTGCCATTCACTGGCAAGCGCTGAAATTGGTCTTGAAAGGCGCGCGTTATCATTCCAAACCAAAACAATCAGACACACGTATAAGTGTTGCAGAACAAAAGGGCGCACGCCCTAAACGGGAGAAAGCAGCATGAGCTATACAGCACTGGATGACGATATCCGCGAACGAAGTGACGTCATCGCTGCCTCACCCGAAAGCCTTCGCCAATTGGCCGGAATACCCGCCAGCTTCCGACTTGCTGGCATGATGGTGCTACGCGCACGGCGCGGCTCTGTTCGTTTTGACCTCCCCGACGGTCGTAAAGTCCTATTTGATCACGGACAAAAAGGCCCCCATGCTGTCATTGAAGTTCACGATTTTGACTTTGCCAAACGCGCCATTGCAGGCGGCGATGTCGGCTTTGCTGAAAGCTATATGGATCAGCAATGGTCAACACCGGATCTGACATCCGTGCTGGAATTCTTCTCAGAGAATTTCGAAGCCGCAGGACAACTCGCTGTTGGTGGTTTCATCGTACGGTTCACCAATATGATCCGACACATGTTCAATCGGAACTCGAAGTCGGGCTCTAAGCGCAACATTGAAGCCCATTACGACCTCGGCAATGATTTCTATAAGCTCTGGCTTGATGAGACGATGACCTATTCATCCGCGCTCTACACGCGCCCTGATATGAGCCTGTCAGACGCCCAAACTGCAAAGTATGCCCGTATCGCAGACCAGATCGGTCTGGAACCCGGCAAGTCCGTTCTCGAAATCGGCTGTGGCTGGGGCGGTTTCGCTGAATACGCTGCCAAGGAACGCGGCGCACAGGTCACATGCCTGACAATTTCTCCATCGCAGCGCGAATGGGCCTTGGACCGGATCGCACGCCAAGGTCTCAGCGACAAAGTTGAAATCCGCCTTGAAGATTATCGCGACCATAAAGGTCAGTATGACGGCGTTGCCTCAATCGAAATGTTTGAAGCCGTCGGTGAGAGCTATTGGCCAAGCTATTTCTCAAAAGTGGCGGAATGCCTGAAGCCGACAGGCCGGGCCGCCCTCCAGATCATCACCATTCAGAACGATCTCTTCCCTCGCTATCGCAAGCGCGCAGACTTCATCCAACGCTACATTTTCCCAGGCGGGATGCTGCCGAGCGAAGAGGCGCTACATCAGCAATTCGATACGGCGAAACTGGCCCTCATCGACACGCATTATTTCCGCAAGGACTATGCGAAAACCCTGCGTCTCTGGGCCAAGGCGTTCGAAGAGACATGGGCACAGATAGCACCCCAAGGCTTCGACGAACGCTTCCGTCGCATGTGGCGCTTCTATCTATCCTATTGCGAAGCCGGGTTCGACAATGGCCGCATCGATGTCGGGCATTTCACGCTGAAACGGGCGTAAAAGAAAAGCGGGCCATCTAGCCCGCTTCTCCTGATTTCAAATCCGCATAGCAATAGACTAGTACATCTCGCTCAAGACGTATTCAATCTCCTGACCGCGGGCTTCAAAAGTCAGCTTCACCCAACGGTTCTGCTCATCATACCATAGATCCACAACCAGATCGGACTTCAACCGATAATGCATCGCCTCCACCGGTTTACCGCCAACCATAACCGTATCAGCACCAATCGTCTCAACATCAATTGCTAGCACTTCACCGGTTTCAGTCGACAGCATCTGATCGCCTTTGACCTGCAGAATGTTCCAATGGCTTGATGGGATGGTCGAGAGCGGCAGAGCGCCATTGAACAGCGTGCTATCAACAACAAGCTCACCGCCCGTATTGATCGCCTCAACCCGGCCTTTATCACCGTCGCTATTCGACTTGCCACTCAAACCAACGAGCTGGCCATCAGCCCACGTCTCAGTCGCATCCAGACGATATTTGAACGCTGTGATCGGACCGAACTTTACGGTAAGATCAACATCCGTCGTTACCTTGAAGCCCGTTTCGGTGACATCGCTAAAAGTGAGAATATGACGCCCAAACGGCTTGCCTTTGCGCAGGACTTCAAAATCAATCACCGCGCCTTCATAAGGCTGAAACGGCGTCGGCAGAGCCGTTTCGCTCGCCGTATCAGCACCACCATTGAGCGCCATAGAAATCGCAACAGCCCCCGCCATCGCAGCTTTCATCATTAGCTTAGTCTCCAGAATTTCGTGGGTTCATGCGCGGTATAACAGATGCACATTTCATCGCCGTGCGCGGCCGGGCGATGGGGAACACCAGGTTGCCCAAGGACCAGATCACCGCGTTTATAAACACCGCGCCCGTCTTCAAACTCACCCTGTAAAACAACCGTCGCCTCCAGCGCTGAATGGCTGTGCTCAGGCGCTGCCTGGCCCGGATCGAGGCGCATCAGCTTGCCGCGACCCTTGCCGCGTTTGGCATAGTGTACACCGGAAAGCCCGCGCTTCCACGGAACCGTCTCAAAATCACCTTGCGAAAGCTCCAGCGCTTCCGGCAAAAAGGCATGCTCTGTTTCACGCGCTTCATTCGCCCACAGGCCCAGCGCATCGCGTGCTGCGGTCCACACCGTCAACGTCTCGCGCGCCTCAGAGGACAGTAATGTATGCAGTTCAGCCGCCAGCGCCATGTCTGCCGACAGGGTACCGCTCGCATGGTCGAGCATAAAGGACTGATAAGTATCGGATTTCATTCAGGAAACCTCAAGTGTCTTTTCTATTGCTGTTTACGGTGAATACAGCCAAGTGGATGAGTGGATATCTGCTTGTATTGCAGTGCACACACGCTTAGCGTGAAAATACAAATTCAAGGACCCGTATGACTATTCAGACTTCCGTCTTAGACCTCATCGGCAATACGCCCCTGCTCCGCCTCAACCAGCTCTCAGAGGAGACCGGCTGCGAAATCCTAGGCAAGTGCGAATTCCTCAATCCCGGCCAGTCTGTCAAAGACCGTCCAGCGCTCGAAATCGTGCGCGCGGCGGAGCGCGATGGCAGCCTCAAGCCCGGCGGCACAATCGTTGAAGGCACAGCCGGAAACACTGGCATCGGCATCGCCCTCGTCGGCGCAGCGCTCGGCTACAAAGTCGTCATCGTCATGCCGCGCACCCAATCGAAGGAAAAGAAAGATGCGGTCCGCAATTTCGGTGCGAAACTGATTGAAGTTGATGCTGTCCCCTACAAAAACCCCAACAATTACCAGCACTTCTCCCGCCGCCTCGCCGAAGAGCTGAACGAGACCGAACCGAACGGCGCGGTCTGGGCAAACCAATTCGACAACACCGCTAATCGCGACGCGCACGTCAAAACGACAGGCCCTGAAATCTGGCAGCAAACCGACGGCAAAGTCGACGGCTTTATCTGCGCCGTCGGTTCCGGCGGCACGCTCGCAGGCACAGCCATATCGCTTCGAGAGCTTTCCAAAAATGAAGTCAAAATCGGCATCGCTGATCCCGGCGGTGCGGCGCTCTATGAGTATTACAAGAATGGCGAGCTGAAATCTGAAGGTACCTCCATGACTGAAGGCATCGGTCAGGGCCGGATCACCGCCAATCTGGAAGGCCTCACCGTCGACTATGCCTACCGCGTCCCCGACGATGAAGCGCTCAAGACGATCTACGATCTCATCCAGCATGAAGGCGTCTGCCTCGGCGGCTCAGCCGGCATCAATATGGCGGGCGCAGCCAAAATGGCCCGCGACATGGGTCCCGGACATACCATCGTCACCATCCTTTGCGACTATGGCAATCGCTATCAGGATAAGTTGTTCAACCCCGATTTCCTGCGCTCGAAAGAGCTGCCGGTCCCGCCATGGATGGAGTAATCTGAAATGGAAGCAGGCGACCCCCTCGTCAGCGCCTCGTGGCTGAAAGACAATATCAACGCACCGGACCTGCGCGTCGTCGACGCAACATGGGTTGCGCCCTTCTTGGTAGGGCGAGAGACAGGACAACAAACCTACAATAGGGGCCACATTCCGGGCGCGGTCTTCTTCGATATTGATGCAATCGCCGACCCGGACAGCGATCTGCCGCACATGCTACCCTCATCAATCCTGTTCTCATCGCGCGTGCGAAAAATGGGTCTCGGCGACGGCAACCGTATCATCATCTATGACCAGAACGGTTTCTTCGCCTCGGCACGCGTCTGGTGGATGTTCCGCACCATGGGTCACAAAGACGTCTTCGTCCTCAATGGTGGCTTTGCGGCCTGGCAAGCCGTCGGCGGCGACATCGAAGACCTGCCGCCCGTAGCGGTAGAGCGCCACTTCACGCCCCGCGCGCGCGCTGATCTCCTCCGGGACATGAGCCATGTTCAGGCCGCAACTGCGGATGGAAACGCCACAATTCTCGATGCCCGCCCCCCTGGACGCTTCGATGGCAGCGCACCTGAACCCCGTGCAGATCTGAAATCAGGTCACATGCCCGGCGCCGTCAATATTCCAGCCTCTAGACTCCTGACAGAAGCAGGTACGCTAAAATCTGCCGCAGGCCTTCAGGCCCTCCTCGGTAACTACTTGGAGACCCCTGTCATCACGACCTGTGGCTCAGGCGTGAGCGCTGCCATCATCAACCTCGCCCTCGCCCGCCTCGGCCATTGGGACGCTGCCCTCTATGATGGCTCATGGAGTGAGTGGGCGAGCGACGCAGACAATCCGATAGACACCGCATGAAGGACGAAACGCGCCTCATCCACACACGAAAAGAGCGGCTCTCGCGCAGCATCGTGAACCCGCCGATTGAGCGCGCGTCGACTGTCCTCCTCCCCACCCGAGAGGCACTCTACGGCGAGAAACCGACCTATGGGCGCATGGGCCTCACCGTCCATCGCGAACTCGAAGCCGCCATGTGCACGCTTGAGAATGCCGCAGAGTGTCGCCTGACAACTAACGGCCTTCAAGCCTGCGCCCTCGCCATCGCAAGCGTTGTTAAATCCGGCGACCACGTGCTCATATCGGATAGTCTCTACGGTCCAACTCGACGCTTCTGTACCCGACGCCTGAAGGCCATGGGCGTTGAGGTGACACGCTTTACACCGACAATTGGTTCTAATATCGCAGACCTGATCAAAGACAACACGAAAGCAATCTATTTGGAGTCCCCCGGCTCCCTCACCTTCGACATTATGGACACGCCGGCGATCGTCCGCGTTGCCAAGAACCGGAATCTGACGACGATCTTCGACAATACATGGGGACTCGGACTGCTCTATCGCCCGCTTGATTTTGGCGTCGATATCTCCGTTCAAGCCCTCACAAAATATCCCGTTGGTCATGCCGATGCGCTTGGTGGCACTGTCCTGACAAATGATCGTCGCCTTGCCAGTGAGATAGCGATATGCGCAACGGATTGGGGCCTCTCCTTATCACCTGATGACGCCTATATGGCGCTGCGCGGCCTGCGCACGCTAGAAACGCGCCTCTCGGCTCACGAGCAAAACGGCTACACAGTCGCACGGTGGCTGACCGCTCATCCAGCTGTAGACACCGTGTTACACCCCGGCCTGGAAAGCCATCCTGAACATGATCTCTGGAAGCGTGATTTCAAAGGCGCAAACGGCTTGTTCGGTGTAATCCTGAAAGACATCGATAAAACCAAGCTGGACGCCATGCTGGAAAGCCTCAAACTCTTTGGCATGGGGTTCTCTTGGGGCGGCTATGAAAGCCTTGTCATACCGTGTTGTGATCAGCTGGACCGCCTGGAGATAGACCGCATCCATAATCGCGCAGGCCCACTCCTCCGTTTCCATATCGGTTTGGAAAATCCGGATGATCTGATCGAAGACTTAGACCGCGCGTTTCAAAGCCTGAGTTAAAGCCACTGATCACGATCCTGCTGACCCAACACGGCCATGATTTCCACACCGTCTTCGATCTCTCGATAATAGATGACATTGCTGCGATAGACGCACCGACGATAGCCATCACGGATGGAGTCCACCGGATAGAGCTTAGGACTTTCAGCGATTTGTTGGAACTTGTTCCGCAACCCAGCGAGATACCAGTCAGCTTGCGATAATCCAAAGTGACCAGCACCATATCCGTATATTCGTGCCAAGTCCCGCTTCGCAGCAGGTGCAAGCCTAAACAATCCAATCGGCCCTCGCCTTGGCCTTAAACTCCGCAATCATATCATCCCAGGATTGCTCGACATACCCATGCTTGCGAACACTCTCTTCAGCCGCCTCAAGTTTCGCCCGAATATAGTCCCGCTCAGCTTGGCGCTCCCGCTCACGGCGGATCAAATCATTGATCAGTTCGCTCTTGCTGCTGAATTCTTCGGCTTCGATCTGACCTTTCAGCCATTCATCATTTGGACGAGTCAGTGAAATGCTTTGGCGTGTCATGGCGTGCTCCGGTCAATTGGTGCAAATATGCACCAAATTTGCACCGCGTACAAGTCTTGGCTAGGCTTGCCCTGCTGCAATCCGCGTACGCGCGATCTTATCGGCCACAGTGTTCGTCGGCGTATCGCTGGACAGCGCCTGATCCAGAACTTCACCCAGCGTTCCCACCAGCGCATGCAGCTTCCGCTCAACCCAATCACGGTTGTAAGTACCCGAAATCTCGGCCGCGACATTGATAATCCCACCGCCATTGATCACGTAATCCGGCGCATAGAGAATCCCCGCACGACGCACAAACTCACCCATTGCAGGCACCACGAGCTGATTATTCGCTCCCCCGGCAATCACTTTGACCTTTAGACGCTTCAGCGTGTCTTCATTGACAATCGCGCCTAGCGCATTCGGCGAAAACACGTCGGCTTCAACATCGTAAATCTCATCCGGCGCAACCACTTTCGCGCCCGTCTTCGCCTTGATGTCAGCCAGCGCCTGCTGATCAATGTCCGTGATCACCAAATTCGCTCCGGCTTCGGCCAGATGCAGAGCCGTATAGCCACCGACAGACCCAACGCCTTGCAACGCCACAGTGCGCCCGTTCAGGTCTTCACTTCCAAACGCCCGCAGCGCGCACTGCTGTATACCGCGAAACACGCCCAGCGCGGTCACTGGCGACGGATCACCACTCGCGGCTGCACTCGACGTCAAACCCGCCGCATAGCGTGTCTCCTGAGCCGCGATTTCAATATCTGCCGTCTCAATGCCAACATCTTCAGCTGTCCAATACCGCCCCTGCAAGCTTTCCACCGCGCGCCCAAACGCCCGGAACAACGCCTCTGACTTATCCGTTCGGGAATTTCCCCAAATCACAGCCTTACCACCACCATGCGGAATAGACGCCATCGCATTTTTATAGCTCATGCCCTGGCTCAGCCGCAGGGCATCGGTCAGCATCGCATCACTATTCGGATAGTCCCACATCCGCGTGCCCCCCGCCGATGGCCCAAGTGCGGTCGAGTGCACCGCAATCACGGCGCGCAGGCCGCTCTCAGCATCATGAAAGAAATGCACACCCTCATGCGCATCGAAGGAGGAATTATCGAACATGGGCCAACCCTATCCCGTTAGCTTAAGCCGCGCGGTGTAACGCATCATCCCTTCGCGTCAATCACGTCCGGGAACTTCCCCCACACCGCTCGGCAGCTCTGCCTCTGGATCACGCAAAAAGGCCAGCACATCCTCAAACACAGTCTCCGCCTGCAAATCCCGCAGCAGCATGTGATAGCCTTCCGGATAATAAGCCGTGCGCACATGCGGGGCCATCACTTTGGCCGTGCGTTTTACCCCCCGCTCAGGGATCACGATATCGCGCGCGCCATAGGTCAGCAGCATCGGCACATCGCCCGGCAGTTTCGCCGCTGCATCATGCGCACTTTCCATCACACTGACGACGCCGTGCACTTGTGAAATATCATTTTGCCTGAGCCCCAGAGGGTCAGACCACAATCTTTGAAGCATCTCGACATTGTCACTCGGCTCAATCTTCACAAAACGCGGCGGGCGCACATCCCAGCCCGGGCGCACCCGCGCTGAAATCCAGAGCGCCGCCTGCTGAACCAAGGGAATACTCCCCCATCCGCGAAGGCCCGGCCCGCTGAACACGACGCGATCGACACCAACCGGCGGGCGATCAGAGCCAAACGCACTCATAGTGACCGCCCCGCCCATCGAAATCCCAACTACTGCAAGAACAGCCTCCGGATGCTTGCCCCGAACCACATCCACCGCCGCGCGCAAATCCTCGCGCATATCCTCTTCTTCCGGCCATTCGCCCCGCCCGGCGGAGCGCCCAAAGCCCCGCTGATCGTAAGCATACGTCGTCACCCCGCGCTCAGCCCAATACGGCGCAGCCATATGAAACGCATTGGCGTAATCATTCATCCCGTGCAGGCCGACAATCACGATCTCCTGCGCCCCATCGACCAGCGTCTCCTCAGCCGCCTCCCAAACCGTCAGCCCCAGCTCCGCCCCGTCAAACGTAATGAACCGCTCATCCTCAATCTCAAATCTCGGCACAGGGGGAACCTCCGGTTCATATCCAGCAAATGTGTGCGGGGTCTGGCACGCCGCAAACGCGACCAAACCCGCCATCCACGCTATAACAAAGCCCGCACCTTTTGCCGCAAGACGGGCAAAGCCTCTTCCTCGAACCACGGATTGCGCTTCAGCCATACATTATTTCTCCAGCTTGGATGCGGCGTTGTGAACAAACCCTCACTAATGAACTCTCGCCATTTTGCAACCGTCGCCGTTAAAGTCTTTTCCGCTCGCTTCCCCAAATGCCATTTCTGCGAATACCCGCCTATGAGCAGGATCAACTCAATCTCAGGCATCTGCGCCAACAAAGCCTCCCGCCAGGTCGGCGCACAGCGTTTCATCGGCGGCAGGTCACCGCCATTCTTGTCATAACCCGGAAAGCAAAACCCCATCGGCGCAATCGCCACGCGCGACGCATCATAGAACTCGTCCTCACTCACCCCCATCCAATCGCGCAGCCGCCGCCCCGATGGATCATCAAACGGCTTGCCTGAGAGATCCGCAAGATTCCCCGGCGCTTGACTCGCAATCAGGATTTTTGCCGTCGCAGAGGGCTGCAGGATCGGGTTTGGCGCACGATCCATGTCGCCTCGGCATAACTGACATGCCCGGATTTTCGCGACCAATGAATGGAGATCGTCTGCCATCTGCTCTATGTGGCTCTCAACACATCCACGCCAAGGAGGACAAGATGACAAGCAGCATCGAAAAAGTAATCAAGCCCCGCGCCCGTGATCTCGGTGGCGGCTTCAAGGTCCGCCGCATCCTCCCCTTCCACGCCCATAAAATGGTCGGCCCGTTCATCTTCTTCGACCATTTCGGCCCGGTTGAGTATGCCCCCGGCGAAGGCTTCGATGTCCGCCCGCATCCCCATATCGGCCTCGCCACCGTCACCTTCCTCTATGACGGCGCGATCCACCATAAAGACACGGTCGGCAGCGATATTGTCATCCGCCCCGGTGCGGTGAACTGGATGACCGCAGGCAAAGGCATCGTCCATTCAGAGCGCACCCCGGAGCCTGAACGCATCGCAGGCCAGTCCATGCACGGCATTCAAACCTGGGTCGCCCTGCCGGAAGACAAGCAGGATATCCCGCCAGACTTCGTGCACCACCCTTCCGACACGCTGCCGGAATTCGACCTTGGCGGTGCAAATGCCCGCGTGCTGGCCGGTAAAGCCTTCGGCCATGAAAGCCCTGTCGATTACCCTCACCCAATCTGGTATGTCGGCGCAGATGCCCCAAACGGCGCAAGCTTCACCATCGGCAAAGATGAAGCCATCGAACGCGCGCTTTACGTCGCCGACGGCAAAGCCACAATTGACGGCGAGGTCATCGAAGCCGGCCAAATGGCAGTCTTGAATGAAGGTGTAGACGTCCCCGTCAGCATCGATCCAGACACCCGCTTCATGCTCGCAGGCGGCGCGCCTATGGATGGCCCGCGCAAGATCGAATGGAACCTAGTCTCCACCACGCAAGAACGTATCGACAAAGCCAAAGCCGACTGGCAGGCCTCCATAGATGGCGAGTGGCAAGACACAGTCTTCGAAATGCCGGAGGGGGAGAGCGAATATATCCCGCTGCCGGGCAGCTAGTCGCGCAGGCTTTGGGGGATAGATGCGCCTCTATCCATGTCCTGACCTCCCATTAGCCCAAGCCACGCTCTCCACGGCGGCGCGCAGCGCTGACTGTGGAGTCCATCACCCGCGATCTGCCGCAAGAATAAGGGCTGACTTAGCACCACAAACTTCTTCGCCAGCACCACCTTCTCCTGCGTCTGGGAGAAGGGGCGAAAGCCGTCAAACTCTCCCTCTATCCCCCAAAATCACCCAAATCCTAACCTCCGCAGATACCAGCGAAAGCTGGTATCCATCTCTCCAACCCTCAACAAAGACGACAGGTTCAGAGATGAACCCCAGCTCAAGGCTGGGGCCGGCGGACGTGGGATGAGGACCAAACCCCAAAAATCTATCCACCCCCTCTCAGAGCCCCGTATACTCCCCCAGTATGCAAATCCGCATCAATCCCCGAGACTGGGCGCACGTCCCCGTCTGGCTCTGGCCCTACCTCTGGTGGCAACTCATCCGCCTGCGCGCCTATGTGCGCAGAACCGGCCAGGACGGATTTCACCAAATCACACACGACGGCCGCGTAAACATCTACCTCGCACCCGACAGATCAGACCTCAACGTCTGGCTCTATCAACAGCGCCAAGCCTATCTCGATCACTGGACGCCGATGCAAGACGCAAGCGGCGAGGCGCATCTCAACGCCATCCGCTATTGGACCCCAAGGGTCATGGAGTGCGGCGAGCACATCGTCTACATAAGCTGGGGCAAAGACTTCATACCAGCGCCCGCGATTGAGGATAGTTCGTAGTGCAATCTAGCCCGCATGGTGAGCGGAGACGAACCACGCGGGCGGTATGAAAAGAGTCCCCTCCGCCCTTCGGGCACCTCCCCTGCATGCGGGGGAGGAAAGGTCAGAGCCTAATCTAATCCGAAGCAGGATTTCCTCCCTCGCTTCAGCGGGGGAGGTGGGCCAGCCAAAGGCTGGGTCGGAGGGGGCAAGCCAAACTCACCACAACAACCAAACCCACCAACCTTCCCGCACCCACGCGCGAAGCCAAGCCCGGCTGCGCAAAACAAAAATCACCAAGGTTTCGCGGCAACCTGCCAGCCATCCTGATAAATCAACCGCCCCGGATCACGCGATGTCACCAAGTCAATCCAATACCCATAGGCCTCAAGATAGGGCTTCATCGCCCAAACCCGTTTCATCGGCTCGTGCGCTGTTTCTTTGAACCAGAAAATCGCGCGGTAAGTCTCATTTGTCAGATCAGGAACGTTCAAATGTGTTTCCAACCAATCCATATGCTTAGTGATTTCATTGGCATCGTGGACGCTCGTTTCATGAGCATCGCGCACGCGATAAGCGATCTGGAAAACGCCGAGCTTTGAGGCTGTCCCTTTGCAATCTAGCTGGCTCTGAAAGCGAACATATTTCATGATGAACCTCATCATTCAAAATCGAACGAAACTGGACGATCATGGAGGAATCGAACCTCAAACCCGTGACCACCTCCATTTTCACGGGTCGGCGTTTGCAGCGCCGCAGGAGGATCATGACCGGCTGTCGAAATTGGTGGGGCGCTGAGGAATCGAACCTCTCACCTAACCACTCCACTTGTTTGAGGGACCGGGTTTACAATCCGGCGTGGAGAAAGCGCCCCAAAAGGGCTCTCAGGTCTGTTTCAATTTTCAGGAGACAAAAGAGCTCTTTTCACGCCCATCGGGCGCGGTGCGTTGCTAGGTGTAGCAATAATAGTAGAGCGTCATATTCATCATTTGCAGCGCCGAATATCGGCGTCGCTTAAGTCTGTCAATAAATTTCGAAAGGAGAAAAGAACGGCCTAATCGTTCTTCCCAAATTTCCGGTCTCGTCCGGCCAGGATCCGCAGACGCAAAGCGTTTAGTTTAATAAAGCCCTCGGCATCTTTCTGATCATAAGCGCCGTGATCATCCTCAAACGTCACAATATCCTCGCGATAGAGCGAGTATGGAGATGTCCGCCCGACCAGATGCACACCGCCTTTGTAGAGCTTCACAGAGACCTCGCCGGAAACATAGCGCTGCGAATGATCAATCGCCGCCTGCAGCATTTCCCGCTCCGGGCTCCACCAGAAGCCGTTATAGATCAGCTCGGCATAGCGCGGCATGAGCTCGTCTTTCAGATGCCCCGCCCCGCGATCCAGCGTGATCTCCTCCATCCCGCGATGCGCCGTCAACAGAATTGTCCCGCCCGGCGTTTCGTAAATCCCACGCGATTTCATACCGACGAAGCGGTTCTCCAACAGATCAAGCCGTCCAATTCCGTGCTTACGACCATATTCATTCAAGGCCGTGAGCAAAGTTGCCGGCGACATCGCTTCGCCATTGATCGCAACAGGATCACCTTTCTCAAAAGCGATCTTGATGATTTCAGGCTGGTCAGGCGCTTCTTCAGGGGAGACCGTTCTCTGGAAAACATAGTCCGGCGCTTCCTCGCCCGGATTTTCAAGAACCCGGCCCTCAGAAGAGGTGTGAAGCAGGTTTGCATCCACACTGAAAGGCGCTTCACCGCGTTTATCCTTGGCGATCTCAATACCGTGCTTTTCAGCAAATTCGAGAAGGTCTGTCCGAGATTTGAAATCCCAATCCCGCCAAGGGGCGATCACTTTGATATCCGGGTTAAGACCGTAATAGCCAAGTTCAAAGCGAACCTGATCATTGCCTTTCCCGGTCGCGCCATGGCAAACAGCATCTGCGCCGAGCTGGTCTGCAATCTCAATCTGGCGCTTGGCAATCAAAGGCCGCGCAATCGACGTTCCGAGCAGGTAAACGCCTTCATAAAGAGCATTGGCGCGAAACATTGGAAAGACAAAGTCGCGCACAAATTCTTCGCGAACGTCATCGATGAAAATATGTTCCGGCTTAACCCCAGCCGCTAAAGCCTTAGCCCGCGCCGGTTCCAGCTCTTCGCCTTGGCCCAGATCCGCCGTAAACGTGATGACTTCGCATCCAAACTCAACCTGCAGCCACTTCAGAATAATGGACGTATCAAGTCCGCCCGAATAGGCGAGGACAACTTTTTTAGGGGCATTAGACATCAGCGAATAACTCACAATGAGAAGAGGAGCGCTTCCCTAGCAAACCCTGTCATGTGCGCAACCGGTTATGGTGAAACACTTTTACTGAGATGCGAGCCAGGCCGCATAATCTGCATCGGTTTTGCGCCCGGTTATGTTCGCCTCGACAGCATCATTCTCGATCAGAAGAATGGTCGGGTATGCCATAAGCCGATACTTCATGGCTCTAAGGCCAAGCGTATCATCGTTGACGTAGTACACATCCAGATCAGGATTATCACGCGCCAAAGTCCGCAACTGATCCTTGAAAGCTTCTTTTTGCGTATACCATCCAGCGGCCACACCAAGGAGGATAGGACCTGATTGTGCTGTAAGCACGTCATCGACAGTATCGGCGGTTAATTCCGTCATCAGCACGCGCCCGGTCTCGCTCACGGCCGTGTTCCATCCCGGTGGCATCTGACCAGGCGGAACCGCGAAACAGCGTCCCAATGGGAAGCTCTGATCAAACCCGAATAGTTCTTCGGTTTTTTGAATATTCTCTGCGACACGCGCGTCTGCTTGTTGCAGGACAGATTGCGTGTCGGACCCGTTCGCCTCAGTGCTCAAGAGAGAGGCGACAGAATTCGCCCAGTGGTTTTGCTGCTGAACAGCCGATGCCGCCCCAACATAGGCCTCTGGAAGGCCATAAACCGCCGCTTGATCCGAAATCGATACCCACCGCTTCCAGTGCGCGTGACAATCTGAAACTTCGCGCAATGTCGTTGGTCCTGTTTCACCCGGTTTTGGAATCGCTTCAAAAAAAGTCTCTTCAGAGGTCTGAGCCATCGCAATCAGAGGAACGCTCAAAACGCCAGCAAGCAGGGCACTTAAAAGTCTGGTAGGCATCATCTCAGCCTCTCCTTGATCCGAATTCCAGTCAGTCACATAAAGTATCGGCAGGCAAATGAGTTTGTCAAAGGCAAATCAAGTGCGGTCGTGACGGCCATAATTGTTCGCAAGATTGCCTTATTTGAGACCCTGCCAGCGCCCCAATCTCGGATCACTAGTCTCCTTATGATGCGAAACAGGGGAGAACCTAAAATGCGTTTACTTACAAAATTGATTGCACTTTTAGCTGCTACATCAGCGGCATCTACAGCTACCACTGCCGAAGTCGCGAAGATGGATCCACCGACATCAAATTCGGTCTCTTCATACATCTTGTTGGACCGAACTGGCTCGATGAATGATATTTGGGGCGAGGCCCTCACCAGCGTGAACGCTTATGCAAAAGCCGTCGGAACCGCTGAAGAGGGCGAGGTTAACGACCTCCAGACGACAGTCACACTGGCAGCCTTCGATTATCAAGGCGGGTTTCAATTCGACGTCCTGCGTAACGCTGTTGAACCGCAAAGCTGGGAAGCTGTTACAGACGCAGAAGTCACGCCGCGCGGGATGACGCCGCTCTTCGATGCGATCAATCGCGTGATTACGCTGGCCGAGGTGGAAAACCCGGAAAAGGCGGTCATCGTGATCATGACGGACGGCCTCGAAAATTCATCCAGCGAAGTCACCAAAGAAGGCGCAAAAGCCGCTCTTGAGCGGGCTGAAAAGCGCGGTTGGGAAGTTGTTTTCCTCGGCGCGGAATTCTCAGCCTTTGGGGATGCGGATGCCGTCGGTGTTTCACGCGATAAACAAATGGCGGTCGGCGCTTCCAACCTGTCAGTGACCCAAGAGCGTCTGGCACGGAAAGCCCGTTCTTATGGCAAAGGCGAAGAAGCTGAGATCATCTTTGACGCTGAGGACCGTGCTGCAGCCGACGAAGAAGGCGTTAAAGACCGCACCGGCGGACGCTAAAAACAAATCGGTGAAGATCACGATCAGGTCCAAGTGTTATACTCTAACTCAGTGGAAATCTTCCTCCGGCTTTTAAAAAGTGCAAACCTTTCTTCTGGAAGACAGCGATAACGCTTCAGGAGACATGAGTATGGGAAGCCGATCCAGATCAATCGCAAGGCCAATTTGTTCAGCCCTCGCCCTTATCGCAGCAGCAGGCCTTGTTGCTTCTTGTGGTGGAGGCGGCGGTGGTGGTACGACAACGCCAACACCTCCCCCCCCACCACCACCTCCTCCCCCGCCTCCACCGCCACCGCCTCCGCCCCCTCCTCCTCCTCCACCTTCAGGAGATGTTGATATCAGCGGTTTGGTTACGTTTGACAGCGTTCCAGCGAACCCGACTTTCATCGGTCTCGACTATGCCAACATCGTTCAGAAACCGGCGCGTGGTGTAACCGTGCAGGCGCTCGATTCAGCCGGAACCGTGCTCGATACAGATGTGACAGACGAAACCGGTGCTTATGATGTCACGGTTGCTGCCGGAACAGATGTTCGCATCAGGGTGAGAAGCGAAGCCATCAATACGGGCACCGCCTCTTGGGATATCCGCGTGCTGGATAATACATCCAGCAATGCGATCTATACGCTGAACGGGTCCCTAAGCTCATCAGGAACAGCTGATTCAACGCGCAACCTCAATGCAGCCTCCGGCTGGGGTGGGACATCCTATACCGGCACAAGAGCTTCAGCACCTTTCGCAATCCTGGATGCGATGTATGAAGCTGTGCAGACCGTTGTCGCCGTCGACTCTGACGTCACATTTCCGGGGTTGGAAGTGTTATGGAGCGTGAATAATCGACCGACGAGCGGAACCCGAAACATTGCAACTGGGGATGTTGGCACCTCGTTTTACACGCGTTTGAGCGGACAACCGACGATTGTCATTCTCGGTGCGGAAAACAATGATACTGACGAGTTCGACAGTCATGTGATCGTGCACGAATTCGGTCACTATTTTGAAGATCAGATCTCGCGTTCCGACTCGGTTGGTGGATCGTGGAGCACCAATCTGCGGCTTGATCCACGGCTCGCCTTTGGTGAGGGCTTCGGGAATGCTTTCTCCGGCATGATCCTGCAGGACCCCGTCTATCGCGACAGTCTGGGAACGGGACAGTCGAGCGGTTTCAATATTGATGTAGAAACAGGGAACCGTCCGAACGATGGATGGTTCAATGCGGAATCTGTTCAGAACATTCTCTATGATCTGTATGACAGTGACGACGACGGAAGTGATACAATTTCCGCTGGCTTCGGGCCGATCTACGAGACGCTGACCGAACAAACCTATCGAGAGGCGGACGAGTTCACGAGCATCTTCCTCTTCTCAGATGCCGTTCGTGGCAAGACCGGCATTGATGACACCGTCCTGACGACTTTGCTGACCGATCAGAGCATTAACGGGACCGGACCACGCGGCGTTGGCGAAACCAATGACGGGGCTCGTGCCGAAGTTCTGCCGGTTTACAAAACGCTTACGGTGGGCGGTAGCGCTGTGACCGTCTGTTCGTCTGCTGTGAATGGCACGACCAACAGGCTCGGTGTGCGTGATTTCGCGACCCTGACCCTGGCAGCAACAACCAGTTTGACGATCACCGCGACGAAGACATCCGGTGCAGCAGCGACGACAGATCCGGACTTTTTCGTCTGGGAAGAAGGTGTTCTGTTTACTTCACGTGTGGCCGATAGCGCCGTGGCAGACAGTGAAACATGGACCGGCACGCTCGACGCGGGGACCTATGCCATCGAGTTCTTCGACACCAATAATTTCAGCTCAACCAGTGAAGCAGATAGCTGCTTTGATCTGTCCGCTTCGTAGGGAGAAAAAGATATGACACGCAAAACACCTCTCTTTTTGACTTTAAGTGCTGCTGCTCTGTCCATTGCAGGCTGCAGCCAGTTTCAATCGCAGCAGGCTTCAGAACCTGAAGCACAACAGGTGGTCGATGCTCAGACGGAGAAACCACCTGTAAGGCTCGGCCCACCGATCAGCACGATCAAACCGGGTGCGGGGATCGTAATTGAGTCGACGCTATCTGATGGCGTTGTGGCCGGTGGAAATGGAACCGCGACACTGTCCGTCTTGGAACCTTTCTCCGAAGGCACGTTGACTTTGACATCAACAGGCAGTGATGGCCTTCGCGTCTTCGGAGCCGAAACCACAGCGCGTCTGGATATGAGCTTGGCTGGCCCGCATACGGTTCGACTGAGCTATGTGGCCGATGCAGATGGAGTTTATTACATCAACACAATTGCAACGACTGAAAGTAATGGGATCGAGGAAAGCCGCGCGCATGCGGTCCGGGTCGAAATTGGCGACTGGGAAAGCGCTTCTGAGGAACAGAAATCAGCTCAGCTCGAAGTGGCCGCAGATGGTGAAACGGTTGTGATTATGGAGGCCGAGGAGACGATCGAGTAGCGGTTTAGGGACTCTTCTCTCCATAAATTATCCTAGATGTAATCGTCTATTGTGCCCGCACGTCCGTAAAGCGAGCATGACCTTGATTACAAAATCTGCTCTCGCTGGTTTGGCTGTTTTGACGCTGAGCGGTGGTTTGTTGCGTGCTAGCGCCGAGAGTTTGGCAGAACGGTTCGCGCCTGAGACGATTTCAGTCGATGGAAAAGTGACGCTTTCGCCAGCGTTTGCACCGGATGGGGATACCGCGTACTTCACGCGCGCGGACTGCGCCCTCATTTGGCAGTGCCCGCAGCTTTTGTATCGCAGCCAACGGGTAGACGGGGTGTGGCAAGAGGCAGAGCGGGTTCCGGGTCTTGGAGATTACAGGGTGGACTGGCCGAGCGTCTCCCCAGACGGTAAAACCTTGATTTTCAGCTGGACCGCGCCGCGCGAACTTTATGACAGTCTGGATATTATTGAGAATTTTGATCTCTATTCCCTCGATTTGACAGATACAGATGCCGAGCCTGTTCCCATCGAGGGCGGCGATATCAATCGCCCGCGCGCGGGCCGCCTCAAGACGCTTCGCGCCTTTCATGTCCAGAGTGCTGGCACGCTGACGGAAGCGGGTGACCTTTATTTTTGGGATGAGCGCGAAGATGCTGTTGGGGAGCGCGATATTTTCGTGGCGCGCAGTAATGGCATGGGCGGCTATGAAACCGCGGAGGCCTTGCCTCAGCCAATCAACTCCAAGGGACGCGATCAATTGGGCTGGATCAGTCCATCCGGAAACGTGATGTTGGTCGCTTATCCAAATCGCGGTGGCGAGGGCGGTGATGATATTTTCATCTCCCGGATGGAAAATGGTGCATGGTCCGTGCCGCAAAATCTGGGCCCGCTTGTCAATTCATCTGCTTATGATGGTGCAGCTCGCTTCACGCCTGACGGATTAGCGATTGTGTTTACGTCGACGCGCGCTTTTGAGGGGCAGCAAGAAGGACTCTTGCAAGTGTGGCAGGTGCCTACAGCGCCTTTGGTTACGAATGGCACTCTGTTAGAGAGCGATCTCGCTGGCTGAGCCTATACGATATAGTCGGCGTCCAGGGCTTTATCATCAGCATTGCGCCAGGCGAAGTAGGAGTAAATCGCGCTGATCAGGGCTGAGCTGACGGCGAGGATCGGGACGACCAGTGCGAGTGCTAAGCCGTTTAGCAAGACCGCTGCGACGAGGCCGATCACACCGACAATCATAAACAAGCGGCCGCCGAGACGGTGCGTTTTTTCCCATGCCTGATTGCTGGACAGGGTCCAGGGCGTGCGGATGCCGAGAAACCAGTTTGGGCGGGTCTTGGGAAGATAATTCCCAAGGATCAGGAAGAGGAGTGCCGTTCCCGCGATCACAAAACGAACGAAGGGAATCGCGCTTGCTTCGAGCGATGTGTCTGGATTAGCGGAGGACACTTTCAGCCAGCCGGTTCCAATGCTGATACCGGCGAGGAGGATCATAGTTGCGATCCAGGAAATGCCGTAGACTTTGGAACTTTTCTCCAGATTGGCTTTGCGCGGATCAATCTTTGGCATGAATGCGAGGAGAATGGCGGTGAAAATACTGACGCCGATGACGACGTAATGGCTGATCATAGCCTCAGAGCGCGTGCCCCAGCGGTCCGGCTCTCCGGCTGCATTCCAGTGAACCGGGATCTGTTGGTCAGCCGGAAGGCTCATCCAGACCCAGACGGCGACGGCGATCATCACGCCAATCGCGAGGCCGCTTGCAATTATTCCATTCCGGATAGTCTTATTCATTCT
>JBCBCO010000150.1:0-4616 GCA_038630445.1 Pseudomonadota bacterium
TCGCCAGCAGGGTCTGCTGGTCAGTGCGGGCTACTCGCTCGAAGATATGATGAACCAGATCTATTCGAACTCGGCCGACCCATTACAGGGGCGCCAGTTGCCGATCATGTATTCATCAAAAGAGTACGGCTTCTTCTCAATCTCCGGTAATCTCGGTACGCAATATGTCCAGGCGGTTGGCTGGGCCATGGCCTCTGCGATTGAAGGCGACACGAAAATTGCTGCGGGATGGATTGGCGATGGGGCGACGGCAGAGTCGGACTTCTATTCCGCGCTCGTCTTCGCTTCGACCTTCCGCGCGCCTGTCATTTTGAATATCGTCAACAATCAGTGGGCGATCTCAACCTTCCAAGGCATTGCCCGTGGGCGTTCAGCGACATTCGCGGCACGTGGACTTGGTTTCGGTATCCCGTCCCTGCGGGTCGACGGGAATGACTATCTCGCCGTCTACGCTGTTGCAAAGTGGGCCGTCGAGCGCGCAGCCCTTGGACTGGGCCCAACGCTTATTGAATATGTCACTTATCGCGCCGGTCCGCATTCGACGTCTGATGACCCATCCAGCTATCGCCCGAAAGAAGAGTCAGCCGCTTGGCCTCTCGGCGATCCGATTGATCGTATGAAAGACCATCTCATTGCAAAAGGGACTTGGTCTGAAGAGCGCCAGGAGCAAGCCAAGGCCGAAATCGACAGCACGGTTCTGGCAACACAGAAAAAGGCCGAGGCCAACGGCACGCTTCATGATGGCCCGCATCCGAGTCCGAAAGACATGTTTGAAGACGTTTACAATGAGCTACCAAGTCATCTCGTCCGTCAACGCAGGGAGGCTGGCGTCTAATGGCACGCATGAGCATGATCGAGGCGATCCGTGATGCACACGACATCGCCATGGGCCAAGACGATAAAGTCGTCGTCTTTGGCGAAGACGTTGGCTATTTCGGCGGTGTGTTCCGCTGCACCAAAGGCCTGCAAGAAAAATACGGACGCAATCGCTGTTTTGATGCCCCGATCAATGAAAGCGGGATTGTTGGGACGGCAATCGGTATGGCGGCGTATGGTCTGCGTCCCTGCGTTGAGATTCAATTCGCTGACTATGTTTATCCAGCTTACGATCAGATTGTTTCTGAAGCCGCGCGGATAAGATACCGCTCTGACGGCGACTTCACTTGCCCAATGGTGGTCCGGATGCCGACCGGCGGCGGTATCTATGGGGGGCAGACGCACTCGCAAAGCCCGGAAGCCCTGTTCGCACATGTCGCGGGCCTTAAGACCGTGATCCCATCAAATCCGTACGACGCAAAAGGCCTGCTGATTTCATCGATTGAAGACGATGACCCGGTGATCTTCCTTGAGCCGAAGCGGCTCTATAACGGCCCCTTCGACGGCTATCATGATCGCCCCGTTACGCCATGGTCGAAGAATGATCTCGGCGAAGTCCCGGATGGCCACTATACAGTTCCGCTTGGAAAAGCCGCGATCCGGCGAGAAGGTAAGGACGTGACCATCGTCGCTTATGGCACAATGGTGCATGTCGCGCTCGCGGCTGCTAAGGATGCAGGCGTGGATGCTGAGGTGATCGACCTACGCACGATTGTTCCAGTCGACCTCGATACGGTTGCAGAGTCTGTAAAGAAAACCGGACGCTGCGTTGTCGTGCATGAGGCAACGCGCACATGCGGGTTCGGCGCCGAACTTGTTACGCTTATCGCCAACCACTGCTTTTACCATTTAGAGGCTCCGCCAACCCGAGTGACTGGCTATGACACGCCATATCCGCATGCGCAGGAATGGGATTATTTTCCCGGGCCGAAACGCGTCGGTGATGCGCTCAAACGTGTGATGGAGCCAGCCTGATGGGAGAGCACATTATCAAGATGCCGGACATCGGCGAGGGCGTGGCCGAGGCTGAACTCGTCGAGTGGGCCATCGAAGTCGGCACCCAGGTTCGCGAAGATGATGTCCTCGCCTCTGTCATGACAGATAAGGCAACCGTCGAAATTCCTGCACCTAAAGACGGTAAGATCATCTGGCTCGGCGCTGAAATTGGCGACACGGTTGCCGTCGGCTCTCCGATCATCCGTATGGAAGTTGACGGCGAGGGCAATATCCATCCCGGTGAGACAGTTGAAGTCGTGAAGACGGAAGCGCCTGCGCCGGAACCAGAGACGAAGGTAGAGCCCAAGCCTGAACCGAAACCGGAGCCTGTCGCAAAGCCTGCGCCTGCTGCCGCTCCCCAAACCTCACCACCGCCAGCGCCCCGCAGGGCTGAAGGCGAAAAGCCGCTCGCTGCCCCGTCTGTGCGCCGTCGCGCGATGGATGCAGGCGTCGACCTCCGCCGTGTTGCTGGATCTGGCCCCGCAGGGCGCATTATGCATGAAGACCTCGATACCTATCTCAGCAGTGCTGATGCAGGTGTCGCGCCAGCCACATCTAACGGCCTCTCCGCCGACACCTCAGTCAAAGAGATCAAAGTCGTCGGTCTTCGCCGCAAAATCGCTGAGCAGATGTCGCGTGCGAAATCGCGTATCCCGCACATCACATATGTCGATGAAATCGATGTTACAGCAGTCGAAGAACTTCGCGAGCGTCTGAATAAGGAGCGCAAAGACGGGCAGGCCAAGCTGACACTCCTCCCATTCCTTATGCGCGCCATGGCGAAGGCGATCAAAGATCAACCGCAAATGAATGCGCGCTTTGATGATGAAGCCGGTGTGATCCATCAGTCCGGTGGCATGCATATGGGCGTTGCAGCGCAGACGGATAACGGTCTTGTCGTCCCAGTCGTGAAGCACGTTGAAGCGAAGTCTCTGCGCGATTGTGCCGCCGAGGTGACGCGTTTGGCAGAGGCGGCGCGAACTGGCACAGCAACGCGCGAAGACCTGTCAGGATCAACCATCACGATCACATCGCTCGGCAAGCTCGGCGGCATTGTCACGACCCCGGTCATCAATCATCCCGAAGTCGCGATTGTCGGCGTCAACAAAATCCGCACGCTTCCGGTCTGGCAGGACGGCGAGTTCGTTCCGCGCAAAATGATGAACCTGTCTTCCAGCTTCGATCACAGAGTCATCGACGGCTGGGATGCGGCTGTCTTCGTGCAGCGGATCAAGGGCCTGCTCGAAAGCCCCGCGACCATATTTATTGAGGATTAGAGCGCATGTCTCATCTGAAATGTAAGTTCCTCGTCATCGGGGCAGGGCCCGGTGGATATGTGGCCGCGATCCGGGCCGGACAGCTTGGTCTCGATACGATTATTGTGGATGCCGAAGCGCTCGGTGGAACGTGTCTCAATGTCGGCTGTATTCCCTCAAAAGCGCTTATCCACGCCGCTGACGAATTTGAGAAAGCAACACACTTCTCCGGCAAGAACGATCTCGGCATTTCCGTCACCACGCCAGAGCTCGATTTGAAGCAGACGATCAGCTGGAAAGACGGCATCGTAAAACAGCTCACAGGTGGCGTCGGCGGCCTTCTGAAAAAAGCAAAAGTCCGCGTCGTTGAGGGCTGGGCCGAGTTTCTGGATGGGAAAACAGTCAAAGTCACCGGCAAAGATGGCGAGACCAAAATTACGGCAGAGACAATCTGCATCGCGACAGGGTCAACAGCGGTCGAGTTACCAAACCTGCCATTCGGCGCAGATGTTTTGTCTTCTACAGAAGCTTTGTCCTTAAAGTCCGTTCCAAAAACAATGGTCGTAATCGGGGCAGGCTATATCGGCCTCGAACTCGGCATGGCTTACGCCAAGCTCGGCGCAAAAGTGACTATCGTTGAGCGCGAAGACCGCATCCTTCCACTCTACGACAAAGAGCTGACAAAACCGGTCGCGACGCGCCTCAAAGCGCTTGGCATTGATTTGAAACTGAAGACCAGCGCCAAGACCCATGAAGACGGAACTCTGACCGTCACCAAACCGGACGGAAAAGAAGAGACCATCGACGCTGAAAAAGTCCTTGTCACCGTTGGCCGCAAACCCGTCACTGAAGGGTGGGGACGCGAAAACCTCGTCCTCGACATGGATGGTCCTTTCCTCAGAATCGACAGCCGGTGCCAGACCGCGATGAACGGCATCTACGCGATCGGCGACGTCACAGGCGAACCCATGCTCGCTCACCGCGCCATGGCTCAGGGGGAAATGGTCGCTGAAATCGTTGCGGGTCATAAGCGCGACTGGGACAAACAGGTTATTCCGGCGATCTGCTTCACGGACCCTGAAATTGTCAGTGCCGGCCTGTCGCCCGATGAGGCGAAAGCTGAAGGCATCGACGTCATCACCGCGAGCTTCCCGCTGGCTGCGAATGGGCGGTCTCTCGCGATTGAACGCACCGATGGGTTTGTTCGTGTCGTCGCGCGCAAGGACAATCATCTCGTTGTAGGTCTGCAAGCCGTCGGCAAAGGGTGCGCCGAAATGGCGTCCGGTTTTGGGCTCGCCATCGAAATGGGAACGCGACTGGAAGACATTGGCGGCACGATTCACGCACATCCGACTCAGGGCGAAGCCTTACAAGAAGCCGCTCTTCGGGCTTTGGGCCACGCGCTACACATTTAAGTCACCCGATTGTGAAAGGGCCTTGGACGCGACCACGTCCATCTTCTTGAAATTGCAAAACAATCGCAGCAAA
>JBCBCO010000151.1:0-4579 GCA_038630445.1 Pseudomonadota bacterium
CAAGGGATCTGAAATCCGATAGCCGGAAAATCATCGCCGATTTGCAAGCACGCTATGCCGAAGAAACCGGGATCGGTGCGCTTAAGATCAAGTTCAACAATGTCCTTGGCTATTTCATCGACGTGCCCGCGCGCCACGCCGATCCGATGATGCAGGCACCCTTGGCGGAGACCTTTATTCACCGACAGACTCTGGCTTCGAACGTCCGCTTCTCGACGACCGAGCTGTCTGAGCTTGCCGGTAAGATCTCGCGGGCCGATGATATTTCAAAAGCCCGCGAGCTCGATATTTTTGGGATATTCTGCGCGCGCGTCGAAGCCCTTTCCGGACCGCTCAGCCAAGCCGCCTACGCGCTCGCCGAACTCGACACAGCCTCCGCCAATGCAGACTGGGCGGGCGAGACCGATGCGGTTCGACCAACGCTCGCCCAAGACGCCGTGTTTCAAGCTGAAGGATTGCGTCACCCCGTCGTCGAAGCCGCCTTGCGCAAACAGGGAGATGGCTTCACCTCGAACAGTGTTGAATTAGACGCCTCGGGCGATCAAGCGCCGCGCTTAGCCTTGGTGACCGGCCCAAACATGGCGGGTAAATCGACCTATCTGCGCCAAGCCTGCTTGGCGGTGATCTTGGCGCAAGCTGGCTTATATGTCCCGGCACGCGCGCTGACTCTTGGCTTAGCAGATCGGATCTTCTCCAGAGTGGGGGCGAGCGATGACCTCTCGCGCGGACGGTCGACTTTTATGGTTGAGATGGTCGAGACCGCCGCCATCCTCACTCAGGCCACACCAAACTCCTTTGTGATCTTGGATGAAGTTGGACGCGGCACCTCGACCTATGACGGGCTCGCCATTGCATGGGCGGCCGTGGAGCATCTGCATAACACTAATCGCTGCCGGGCTCTGTTCGCGACACATTATCATGAGCTGACGGGCCTCGCCGACGACTTGGCTTCAGCGACCAATCTGTCTTTGCGCGCCAAGGAATGGAAAGACGATTTGGTGTTTCTGCACGATGTCCAAGCTGGTCCTGCGGATCGCTCTTATGGTGTCCAAGTCGCCAAGCTCGCGGGTCTGCCAAGCAAAGCGGTGCGACGGGCCGAACAAGTCCTCAAAAAATTGGAAGCCGCACCAGACGCTGTGGAAACGCTCCCTTTATTTGCCGCGCAGATCGACGACGATGAGCCGGCAGAAATAGCGGCTGCCCACCCGGCTCTCGACTTGCTCGAGACGATTGACCCAGATAGCCTGACGCCCCGCGAAGCGCTTGATCTGATCTATCGTCTGAAAAACCAGGTTTAGTCATCGCCTCTGACAAGGGCTATCGACGCTCGCTACAATATAATCTACACAATCAGACTGATGGGAAGCCGCATAAGACGGCTGATAAAAAGCAAATAAGGACAGCTGGGACTCCATGGCCTATGAAACCCTTTTGACTGAGGTGGATGGCGGCGTTGCCACAATCACCCTCAATCGCCCCGACGCACTCAATGCTTTCAACAATCAATTGATGGATGAGTTGACCGCTGCGCTGGATCGCTTTGACAGCGATCCTGAGATTGGATGCATTGTCATCACCGGCTCGAAGAAAGCCTTTGCCGCGGGGGCTGATATTAAAGAGATGCGCGACCAGTCTTACATGGACGCCTATTATAGTGACTTCATCACCCGCAACTGGGAGCGCGCCGCGCGCACGCGCAAGCCGGTCATTGCGGCTGTGAATGGCTACGCGCTTGGCGGCGGCTGCGAGCTTGCAATGATGTGTGACTTTATCTTGGCGGGCGAAAAAGCGAAATTCGGCCAACCAGAGATTACCATCGGGGTCTCCCCAGGCGCAGGCGGCACACAGCGTCTCACGCGCTTTGCTGGGAAGTCTAAAGCGATGGAAATGTGCCTCACGGGCCGGATGATGGATGCCGAAGAGGCAGAACGCTGCGGTTTGGTCTCACGGATCGTTCCGTCTGACGATTTGGTCGAAGAAGCCAAAGCGGTCGCCAAGAAAATCGCGTCTATGCCGCGGGCAGCGGCAATGCTGACCAAAGAGATGGTCAATGCCGCTTACGAAACGCCGCTCAGCCAGGGCGTCATGTTCGAACGTCGCCTGTTCCATTCGCTGTTTGCGACCGAAGACCAAAAAGAAGGCATGGAAGCCTTCGTAGAAAAGCGTCAGGCGCACTTTAAAAACCAATAAACCGGTCTATTTCGGGTTGAGTGAACGGTCTCAGATTTTCTTCACCTGGGACCGCTCCCGACGGTTGACGCGTGCGGGAGCATTCTGTAACTACCGCCTCTTCGCCAGATAGGGCGACCAAAGGAGTTTTTGATGGCGAACACAAAATCAGCCAAAAAGATGGTGCGTAAAATCGCGACGCGCACCGAAGTGAACAAAGCGCGCCGCTCACGCATGCGCACACATGTTCGCAAAGTTGAAGAGGCGATCGCCTCTGGTGACAAGTCTGCGGCAGCGGAAGCATTGAAAGCGGCTCAGCCGGAAATCATGCGCGCCGCCGGAAAAGGTGTCATCCACAAGAACACATCTGCCCGCAAAGTTTCGCGCCTGTCTGCGCGCGTCAAAGCGATGGCTTAAGCGACAGTTTTCCTGTCCTTACACTGACAAAATTGCATAGCCCGCTGGTCTCGCCATGCGGGCTTTCTTGTACGCGTTTGTGACAAAATTATCTCAGTGTCTTTAAGTCGAAAAATCCACAAAGAAACAGCGTTTTTGCCGTTGACAGAACAAAGGTTGAATACGCTGCAGCGACCATAGGTTGAAACCTGTCAAGTGCAGATTTTTTTTCTTTTTTTTGCGTGATTCTTCAAGGGACTTGGCAGAGTCAACAGGCCCTTTTCTGACCTGTGTAAACTTTCTTCAGTTGCATCCAAAATCCGTCTCTGATTAACTAAACCCATCGACGGAATGTCCTCTGTATACAGCGTATTTTGGGGTCAGGTTTTATAATCTGAACAGAGGACGTGTGTCACTTCCGTTCGGTCGCCAGGATGAAGAGAAAAAGAATAAGAAAGGAAACATCTTATGGGGCTGACGTATGAGGTTGAGGGACAGAAAGCCTCAACCGGAACGAGTCAGAAGGGAGAGTCTCTGGGTGCTAAGGCTCTATGGTCGAAATCGCTGAAATCAGTTGAAGCCGACTCAAAACCCGACAACTCGCAGCAATGGCTAACCGCAATCCGGTTTGTCGCTGAGGTCAACAAATCCATCGTCATCGCCGCGCCAGATCAATTGACTCTGGATCGCGTCACGACGGATTTTGCGCGTCCTTTGCAACAAGCATGGTTGAAACTCGATTCGAAGCAACGCCGGTTGAAGTTCGAATTGTGGGATCGCGTGCCATCTGATGTGCGAGACATGGTGGGTGATCCTTGGCTTGCCGAAAGCGAACATGATCTCGACGATGCAGCCATCGTGGATCCTGACATCGCGGGGCTCGAACCTGATCACTCTATGACTTTCACGACCTTGGTATCAGGCCCGTCCAATGCGCGCGCTGTCGGTCTCGGCAAGCGCGTCGCAAAGGGCGCACCGATCCCAGCTGGCGTGATCGTGATTTATGGGCAGCCCGGCACGGGCAAGACTCACATTCTGAAGGCCATCGAAGCCGAAGCTATGCGGCGCGGCGATTCAAGACGCCTTGCTTATATCTCTGCTGAAGAGTTCATGACCCGGTTTGTGAGCGACGCTCGGTCAGGCGATACAACAGCGCTACAGGCCTATGTGAAGCAAAACGATCTCCTGATGATCGACGACCTGCACTGGATTGCTGGCAAAGCGAAGACGGACAAAGCCTTCTTTGGCGCACTGCGCGCTGTCACCTCGATGGGCGGACACGTCATCATCACGGCTGACGCGGCACCAGGCGACATGGTTGGTCTGTCGAAAGAGCTGTCGGGCGAGATTAAAGGCGCCGCCTCGGTTGAGGTTGCCGCGCCAGATAATGAGATGCGCAAGGCGATCATTCGCCGTCACGCTGACTTGATCGCGAAGGATACCCCAAACTTTGTGCTCAGCGATGCCATGGTAGACCGGATCGTCGCAACCGTACGCGGCGCAGGACGTGAGCTTTGCGGTGTGTTGTGGAGCCTCCAGCTTGAGACCGGTTATGGCGAACTTGCGCCAACGCCGGAGATGCTGGAAACCGTCATTCGCCGCATTGCCGGCGAGCCACGGACACCGACGCTCGACGATATTAAACGCACCTGCATGGACCTCTATCGGATTTCAAAGACCGATATTGAGAGCGCCAGCAAAGTCCGGACGATTTGCCATCCGCGCCAGGTCGCCATGTATCTGTCACGCGTGATGACGGATAAGTCGTTCCCGCAAATCGCAACGGCTTATAAAAAGAAAGACCACACCACGGTCTTGCACGCCTATCGCAAGATCAAAAAGGCCTTGGACAAAGGTGATCGCGACATGAGCGAAGAGATCGAACGGGTCAAAAACGCCGTTTTCGATCGACTTGCAGGCCATGACCAAGCCTGATCCACAGGTCAGAGACGAGTAAGACTTGCAATTCACTGTGAATTCGTGACTTTAGCGGCCCGCTCCCCAAAAGGAGCGG
>JBCBCO010000152.1:0-4523 GCA_038630445.1 Pseudomonadota bacterium
CCTCTCGCGGCATAATCGTCGGAAGCGGTTTTTCGCGAGGTCGTCTCTGATTGCTACGTCGATACTTGCTTTGATACGCGCGCCGTTGCTTGGTGACTTCATACAAAACAATGCCCGATGAGGTCGCCAGGTTCAGGCTCTCAACCATCCCGAACATAGGAACCGCGACGCACATCTCGCTCCGTTCAACCGCTAGATCACTGATTCCGCGCGTCTCATTCCCGAACCATACGGCGAGCTTTGCATGCTCCGTGTAATCGCCCTCGTGCAAGTAGATGCTCTGCTTGCCCTTCACATGCGGCGATGTGACAATAGAGACAAAACCGTTGTCTTCTAAATGGTCGAGGCAAGACTCTGTGCTTTCAAAACGTTTCACAAACGTCCATTTTACGGCCGAAGCCGACGTCTTGGTCAGAGACCGTCTATCTCTCATGTCTTCCCAGTCATCAGGAAGAGAGCCGCGGAAATCTATCACGTAGACTTTCTCGACACCTAAGGCGTTCACGTTCCTGATGACTGTGCCGATGTTACCAATGTTCGTCGGGTTTTCGATCACCGCGATCAAATTCTTGCAACGAAACTCCTTAATCGCGTTCGCACGTTCTCTGACAGCTGTGCGTTGCTTCTTGGGTTTATCGTCCGTCATTTGAAAATCCGTTTCGGAAAATGTTCGACCGGTAATCGACACACAATATAGATACGGTCAAATCTGGATCCACGTTATGTATCCTCCTGACCCAAAGCAGACTCCTTGGACGTCCCAAGAAAGGCGGCTTACGCCCCTGAGCTAATGACTGCTTTTTGCTCGCACTGCAGAATAGACTTAGCTCAATCCCGTAGCGTTCTGTTCGATCCAATCGCGAATACGTCCTTTGCGGTCCTCAAACGCGACGTCAGTGGCCTTAGACACAATATCGGTCAGAGGAACCGCTGAAAGTGCATCTCGAAACGCCATTTCGGCATGCTGAAACGCAGCGGCGATATCACACGGCCCGAGGCATTCACCCGGTGACGCACCGCACGGCCCGTTTCGCCTGATTTCAGTACATCGAAAACTTGGTGTCGTTCCTTCCAGAGCCGCGGTGATGTCCCACAGCGAGATTAAACCCGCGTCGCGCGCCAATCGATATCCACCCGCAACCCCGCGCTGAGTCATGACGATGTTCGCCCGGCTCAACGCCTGGAGTTGTTTGGCAAGATAAGGGGCCGGCACGCCCAAATACTCCGCCAAGGCATCGCGCGAGAGGGCAGCATCCTGCGGCAAGAGCGCTAGAACAGCGCAGGCATGAGCAGCCCATTCAACGCCTTTTCCAATTTTCATATCGGGCCTCGTTAGGATGCGGCCTTCTCACGAAGGTCAGCGACGCGAGCGGCGTTCACCCCGGCATCAGAGTGCCCCACCCGAGACGCAGATCGCACCTGAATATCGCTGTCAGTCAAACGAAATTCGAAATCATCAACAAACCCAAACAGGCTCGATGTGAATTCCGAGGAGATGTAATCGTCTGTTTGACGCGTCACTTCTCCGCCCATCTCTTCGATCAAGCTTGGCAAGGCAGCCCAAGTGTTGAGCGGAAGGGGATCGACCTTCTTGTCATCGGCCGTCCCCGTTTCGCTCGCGACACAGTTGGGAGACGACGGGCAGGCCGCGAGCTGGCCGTCAATCAAACCAGGGGCGCTGCCGCTTCGCGATTGCATCCCAAGAAAAACGAACGCGGCAATGCCCAGTAAAATCAGGGTGATAACACCTATCAGACCAAGTTTGAGAATTTTCATTTTTGACTCCCTCTCGTTATTTCTTTAATTCGGATATATTATATCCATAATTAGAGCCTAGTAAAGTCAGTTTAAGGCCATCCCCTGTGGCCGAGCGCGAGGATTGAAAATATCATGTTACGAGACGATCAAATGCCCCAACATTCCGCCTTTGGCCTGACCGGCCGGGTCTTGTTCACATCGCTGTTCTTCCTGTCGGGGCTGACCCATTTCACCAATGTGCCCTACTATATCGATCTGATGCCCGGCGAGATCCCGCTCAAACTGTTCTGGATCTATGTCTCCGGCGTGGTCGAACTGGCGGGCGCGGGTATGATCCTGGCAAATTACCGCCCGCGACTCGGCGCCTGGCTGATTGTCCTCTTCATGGTCCCGGTCACGCTCGCCGTGCATGGCTATGAAATGCTCTATGCAGAAACCGAAGCCCTGCGCGCGGCGGAGCAGGCTCATTTCATAAAAGGCCTTGCGATAACGGGCGCGGCGCTCATGTTGACACAGCTCGGGGTAAAAGCCGCACCGATATCAGCCAATGCGTGATGTCTGATTTTGCTCGCGCAACGGCCGACTTGGGGCGAGTTTAGGCCACTCAGACAATTCCTTGCCTCTCGAGATCTACAGTCCAAAGCTACCTCTGGGCGCGAAAAGCCTTAGTCTCGAAAGTCAGCGGGAATAGGACAATTGAGGCAGACGCGATTGTCACAGAGACGACAGAGCGAACAGCGCTCAAGGTCAGTCGTCTCCATTGATGAAAGAACTTTATGCAGAAGCTTGTCGAATGTCTTTTGTTCAGACGCATCAAGCGCGCTCAAAAACGGTTTGATCGCAGTGAGGCGCCCAGCCAGCAACTGTTCGCGCCGCGATTGCCCTTTATCAGTCAAAAAGAGCGCGATGGTTCGGTTGTCCGGTCCTTTCTTGCGCTCAACCAGTCCATCAGAAACCAAGCGATCCACGAGGCGAACAGTCCCGGGATGCGATAATCCGAGGATCCTTCTGAGCAGATCGTTGGAAGGGCCTTGACCGTACCCGATCACCACCAATGCTGCCGGGGTTTCACCAGAATGGTTCAAGATCGTTCGAGCCGCTTCTGAAATGCGGTCCGAAACAGCCAGTCCCACGGCACCCAATAAGTTTGCGGTCCGATCAATCATGTTTCGACTATATGTGCGTAACGCACATTTTTCAACTTGACATTAAATATGTGCGGAGCGCACATGTTAGTTCTGTCAGCCCTTAATTGGAGAAACACATGTCTGATCGTCAAACCTACCTCACCGCTGAACACTTGGCTTTCTTCGAACGGTTCAAGTCGTTCTGGACCGCCCCCACCGGCCCCCGCGTCGCAGAGCTCATCGCACCAGATGCTACGGTCCACTTCGCTGGGCAGGGCACATTTTCCGGAACCGAGTACGTAGATGTGATGGCCGGGCTTCTCGCTTCATTCGAAGAGTTGGAAGTCGTGCCGGTTGATTGCGCGGGCAACGGTGATGTTCTCTACATCCATTGGAGAACGTCTGCGATGATAAATGGCGAACGCGTCGAGTATCCGGGCGTCGATCGCTTTCGCCTCGTCGACGGAATGGCTGTTGAAGAATACATCATTTACGACACCGCTTTGCTGCAAGCCGATGGATTAAGGGCCTGAGCTTGGTCGCTAAAGACGGGATAGGAAAACCAACAATGAGCGTCCAACTTAGGGCCTTCTAAGTCACCCAGCACACTCTTGCATTCGACCAAATTCTACACTGACAAAAAAAGCCCCACCGGGTGGCAGGGCTTTCTTAAGTCTATGAAGAGCGATTACGCGCTTTGGCGGTTCTCGTCGTCGACTTCTTCAAAGTCAGCGTCAACCACATCGTCACCATCCGTCGCAGCATCGGCGGCCGCATCAGCATGCGCTTCGCCTTCTTGCTGGCTCGCATAAATCGCTTCGCCGAGCTTCATCGCTGCCGTCATCAGTTCTTGATGCTTGGCTTGGATCTCAGCTGCATCGTCGCCCTCAGCCGCTGTTTTCAAAGCCGCTGCTGCGTCTTCAATCTCTTTCTTGACCTCATCGCTGACCTTGTCGGCATGCTCTTCGAGCTGCTTCTCAGTCTGATGCGCGAGGCTTTCAGCATTGTTCTTCGCTTCGACCAGGTCACGACGCTTCTTGTCTTCTTCAGCATTCGCTTCAGCGTCCTTCATCATCGTCTCGATGTCAGAGTCAGACAGTCCGCCATCGGCTTGGATGGTGATTTGCTGCTCTTTATTGGTCGCCTTGTCCTTCGCAGAGACAGACACGATGCCGTTGGCGTCAATGTCGAACGTCACTTCGATTTGCGGCACACCGCGCGGGGCGGGTGGAATGCCTTCCAGATTGAACTGGCCGAGATTCTTGTTGTCGACGGCCATTTCACGCTCACCTTGGAAGACGCGAATGGTCACGGCCGGCTGATTGTCTTCCGCAGTTGAGAAGGTTTGTCCCTTCTTGGTCGGGATCGTCGTGTTGCGATCGATCAGGCGCGTGAAGACACCACCCAGGGTCTCAATGCCAAGCGACAGAGGTGTCACGTCGAGCAGGACCACATCTTTGACATCGCCTTGCAGAACGCCGCCTTGGATCGCCGCGCCGAGCGCCACAACTTCGTCTGGGTTCACGCCCTTGTGGGGCTCTTTCCCGAAGAAGTCCTGCACAGTTTCCTGCACTTTTGGCATGCGGGTCATACCGCCAACGAGGATCACTTCGTCAATTTCACCGGCTGACAGGCCCG
>JBCBCO010000153.1:0-4439 GCA_038630445.1 Pseudomonadota bacterium
AAGCCATTATTTGGTGCGACGCCACTTGAACCTGCACCTTCAAGATCGCCAAAATCGACATCACCGACGCCAAAGGTTGGAACGTCTCTTTCTTCTTCGAAATCGTTTGAAAGTGTGCCGGCTTCATCACTTTCAGCTGTCGCTATCGTCGCAATCAAACCATTGGCCACGAAATCAGTTGCGCCGATTTCTACAGTGCCACCCGCTCTGAAATTAGCTGTTTCGAGGCCTCCGAATGTGCCTTCTGCGGAGTCGTCTGCTTCTGTCACCGGATCAGCGGGTGCCGGAGCGACATCGTTGATATCGACGCCGTAAATTGTGCCCTCTCGCGGTCCGGTTGCACTTAAGCCTTCCTCTGGTCCGTCTGGGATCCCGTTAATCACGTTTCCGTTTGCATCGATGATACGGTAGGATGGATCGAGATCCTGGACCCAATGGCTGGCGTCTGACCAGTTTCCATCACCTTCAACAGCAGACATATATTTCAGCGGGTTCGCTTCCTCGATAAACTGATGGTATTGGAACAGCGATGTGTAATAGGACACGTCGCCATAGCCGCTACCTGGGAATGTCACGAAGGTGAAACCGCCGGACAGGACACCGCCGATGAGCAGTTCACCGTTAACTTCGTCGAAAAAGAGCGGCGAGCCCGAGTCGCCTCCCGCTGTGCCCGCTTCATTCTCCAAAGCGTCGTCTGCGAAGAAGTCATTGCTGGGGCCACCCAGAAACAGCGTATCGTTTAAGAAAGCGCCATTCGTCCAGTCGACACACTGTACACCGCCCACACCGAATGCGACGGCATCTTCATCAGAGCGGCGCTGGCACTCGTCGCCCGTGCGGTCGGGATTGTCGAAATCGATAAAGTACATGATCTGGTCGCCATCCGGCGCGCCAAAGAAGGTTGTACTTGAATTATCGAGGCCACGCAGGAAGTCATTCTGCGATCCGACCATGCCAAGAATATTCTCACCGGCTTGACGCTTACCATCGATGCCGACATCCCCGGTAGAACCGATACCGTGCCCGCCATACGCGGCAAGTGAGACATGCTCACCAACTGAGACGGGGCTGAACAGCATGGAATAAGTGGGCAGGTCCGCAAGCGGGTCTGCGAGCGCGATCAGCGCTACGTCTGCACCGGGGAAGTCAACCTGTCCGAAATCCGCATCCGGGTGCGTGATAACCTGTGTGGAGAAGGTTAGTCCGTTGCGGCGATCAATCGTCGTCTCGCCGGTATTGATCCAATTGAACAGCGCGTCGAATGTATCCGGTCCATATGCGGCGATAATCGTGTCGTCACCGCCTGCACGGTCCAAGCCATATGTGTTGGACGGTTGATCATTAAAGCAGTGCGCCGCCGAGAGAACGGTGCGGTGATTGACTAGAGATCCTGTGCAATTGAAGAAAATACCGCCGCCATTTGACCAGAAGTAGAGCTGCACAACGCCGTCCCACTGTTCATTGCCGCCACGGTCTTCATCTTCGGATCCTTCGACGCCAACATCATCGCGCACGGTGAGAGCGCTGGCTGGAAGGCTCAGCGCGGAGACCAATGCTGCTGCAGAGGCACCAAGAAGCAGGCGGCTTAGATTTGACGAAAGTTTCATGGCATTTTCCCGATATCTTGCTAAAGTCCGGCGTTAATTGATTAATCGAATAGGCACACATGGAAAGTCCAAAAACTGAAAAGCCTATCTTTCGACGCCAGAACCGTATCCGTTTGGCAACAGGTCGGCTTGTCATTCTTATAGGAGGGCTTTGTTTTTGTGCTGTCGGGTGCAGTCATGACACGACTAAAACGTCGAGTGATGAGGTCATGCCGGACAATCCCATTGTTGAGGAGGGTGACGAAGTGGCAAGTGAACAGGACGAGAGCAATCCAGTCATTCCGAATGTGCGCGATATCATCGCCTCTGGCGACTATAATGATGACAAGCTGCCGCTTACGCCTGTTCCTGATATTGGCATTGTCGATAGAGAGATTCCAAATGACACGTTGAAAGATCGCGTTGAGGCCGTTCAGGCGCGTCAGGACGAGGTCCCTGAATAGGGCGAACAAGGGAGATCTATCTATGTCTCAAAACGAAGAACAGTGGCGCAAGCGTTTAACCTTTGCGGCCTTACCCGGAGCCGTGAGCGTCACTTTTGAGTGGGCGACGACGCCGGACGGGATGACGTTCGGGCTGCGGTCATTCGACAAAAGCGGTGACGCCATCGGCGATGATACCGACTACCACATTTTAAAAGCCCGCATTTCGCCTCTTCAAGACTTGGCAGAGCTTGAGGGCTTTGCGGAAGGTCATGCCAAGCGTTCGATGACGCTGGATATCGAAGGCGATGTGCTGCAGCAGTCTTGGTAAGCCTTCTGAAGGAGATCAACGGAGCTAGGCATCCGTTTTCTGCCGGGGGCGTCTGCGTTTATTGTTCTGCTTGCCTCGATTATTATTCTTGGAAGCCTTTTGTCTGTTTGAAGGACGTTGCCCGCTTTTTCGACCAGTGCGCCCTGCTGGTCCTTTGGGTTTGGGTGGACGAAAGTTCGGATCAGGTGTGGGCAGGGCTGTGACGCCCGAGCCTTCCGGAACGGGTAAGACGTCAATCTCCATGCGGATCGTCTTTTCAATATCGCGCAAATAGTAAAGTTCATCCTCAGCCACAAAGGATAAAGCGAGGCCGTCTTTGCCAGCGCGTGCTGTGCGCCCGATACGGTGGACATACTGTTCCGGCACGTTCGGCATTTCGAAATTGAAGACATGGCTAACGCCGTCAATGTCGATGCCACGCGCAGCGATATCTGTGGCGATGAGCACGCGACATGTGCCCTTTTTGAAAGCGTCCAGAGCTTTCGTGCGTTGGGGCTGGGATTTGTTGCCGTGGATCGCTTTGGCCTCAATACCTCTAGCGACGAGCTTGCGAACCACTTTATCTGCGCCGTGCTTTGTGCGTGTGAAGACGAGGGCGCGGTCTATGTTGTGATCACGGATGACATCTACGAGTAGCTGAAGTTTGTCTCCATTAGCAACGTGCATAACGGCTTGATCGACGCGTTCTGCCGTCGTGCTTTCCGGGGTTACGGAAACGCGGGCTGGATCGCGCAGGAATTGTTGAGCGAGATCGCTAATGGATTTCGGCATCGTGGCAGAGAAAAGGAGCGTTTGGCGGTCCTTTGGACACATCGCGATGATCTTCTTGAGGTCATGGATGAAGCCCATGTCGAGCATCTGGTCAGCCTCATCGAGGATCAGGATTTCGACCTCCGACAGGGTCAACGCGCCTTGCTGAGCGAGATCAAGCAGGCGACCGGGCGTCGCGACAAGGACGTGGGTTCCTTTTTGCAGAGCCCGAATTTGCTTGTTGATTTTAACCCCGCCAAAAACGGTTTGGGTCACGCAATCCATATATTTGGAATAGGTCTGGAAACTTTCTGCGATTTGGCTGGCGAGTTCTCTGGTGGGCGCGAGGACAAGGACACGGGTCGATTTGAATTCGCGGCCTTGTGGATGCTCCAACAGATAATCGAGCGTTGGAAGGGCGAAAGCGGCAGTTTTACCTGTGCCTGTCTGGGCAATGCCTAGCAGGTCGCAGTCTTCGAGCAGGAGTGGGATGGCCTGTTCCTGTATTGGGGTGGGGGTGTCGTAGCCTTGTTCGGTGAAGGCTTTCATGACCTGCTTGTGCAGGCCGAGATCAGTGAATGTGGTCACGTCTATTGTCTCTTTTCATGGCGTGCGGGCGGTTCTGTTCCGAGCGCAGCCGGTTGGGCTTTCGGAACGGCCCGCGTGAAAAGGGACGTTAGTGTTACAAGGTGCGCCTGAAGGGGGAGGCTCAATCTCTCTGATATGTAGAAGAGAGCGCGATTCACGCTGCCTGCCCCATGCGCTGATCAAAGCGCTGCGACGCGCCCCTATGGCGGGCAAGGTATGAACGGTCAATGAAGATTACTCAGCGGGCGTGCGTTCGGATTGCCATTTCTCGCGAAGGTCCTCGCTGCGCTGATGATTGCCGTCAGGGCTCCAGCCGGGCGCGTTCATGGCGCGCTTGAGCCATGTCAGGGGCTTGAGGCCGTCGCGCGCACAATCACGAATAAGCGCGATGAATTCGTGATAGGCGATCGTGATCGGATTGTGCGTCTCAAGCTGTTTGACAATGCCGTAATCGGGTCTGTCTTCGCGGAGTTCTTCCTGGAATGTGCCGAACATCTTGTCCCAGATGATGAAGACGCCGGCATAGTTACGATCCAAGTAGCGCGGGTTCGTGGCATGATGCACGCGGTGATGGCTCGGTGTGTTCATAACGGCTTCAAACCAGCGCGGCATCCGGTCGATGGCTTCTGTATGGATCCAGAACTGATAGACAAGGTTCACACCGCCCGCGAAGAAGATAAAGGCCGGGTGGAAGCCCAAAAGCACGAGCGGCCAACTCGTCACGATCAGGCCTGTAAACGG
>JBCBCO010000154.1:0-4395 GCA_038630445.1 Pseudomonadota bacterium
CTATGGGCGAACTCGGACTGAATAAGATCTTTGGGGCACTTCTCGCTGTCGGCCTCGTCGTTCTGGGACTGAAAGAGGTTTCAACGATCGTATTTGGCGGTGGCCACCACCACCATAAAGAATACGAATCACTGAACGCTTGGGCCGAATCAAACTTCAAAGGCTACCGCGTTGATATCGCCGAAACGGGCGGTGTTGGTGAAGTAATCGAAGAAATTTATGATCTCGGCGCGCTCCTCATCGGCGCTGATCTCGCCCGTGGTGAGCGCAGCTTTAAAGCCAAATGCGCCTCGTGCCACACGATTGATCAGGGCGGCTCGAACGGCACCGGACCGAACCTCTACGCGACAATGGGCGCTGCGAAGCAAAGCCATTCTGGATTTAGCTATTCAGGCGCGCTCGGGAACACAGAAGGCGACTGGTCTTGGGAACGTATGGATGCGTGGCTTGAGAACCCATCTTCTTATGCGCGCGGCACAAGCATGGCCTTTGCCGGTCTGAAGCGCGACGATGAACGCGCTGCTGTCCTCGCTTATCTCGCGTCTTACAGCCCAGATGCTCCAACCCCGCCAGAGCCACTGCCAGAAGTCACAGCAGAAGGTGACGCGGAAGAAGCTGCTGGTGATTTGGCTGAAACAGATGAAGCGGTCATCGAAGGCGTCACCGATACAGCCAATGACGCCGCCATCGAAGCTGAGGCCGCCGCAGACGCCGCGATTGAAGCAGCGGCTGATCAAGGCACTGATGCCATCGCTGAAGCAACGGTAGCCGCAGAAGAGACCGTCGCAGACATCACTGAGACAGCGACTGATACGGCAACGGAAGCGGCAGAGACCGTAGAAGAGACCGTAACAGACGCGGTCACTGAGGCTGTCGAAGAGGTTACGCCTGAGGAGTAAACCACTCCGGGGCAACCCCTTTCAAATCAGACACACGGACACGGCGAGCCCCAATCGGCTCGCCGTATTCATTTGCAATCCGCTCAATCGCTGGAATAAGCGGCTCGGTCATCGTGGTCATGAAGGTTCCATTCACGTGCAACAGCGTCTCAGCATCAGTCATGAAGCCGACATGGCCGTCCCAAAAAATGAGGTCACCGCGTTGCAGCTGGCCGGGTGACTGCCAGTTTTCGATTGGCTCGCCGAACCAATGAAACTGCATATCGCTGTCTCTCGGCGCAATCACGCCACAGGCGCCAAACGCGATTTGAACCAGGCCCGAACAGTCCATCCCAAGACAATCGCGCCCGCCCCAAAGATACGGCGTTCCCAAGAACCGCTCCGCGACCGCAACCGGGTCTGTTTCCAAAGCCTCAATCGGTGCCACCAAATGATCCGCGACCCATCCCGCCCGCTCAAACTTTAAATAGCGCCCATCGCGTTCGCCCGTGCTGGCCAGCGCTGCACCTGTGCCTAAGACAAAATGCGGCGCGGCCGTGATCTTCGGCTCCGCATACGTATGCAGGCGGGCTGTCATGATGCGATGGGTTGGGACAAGCACCGGCGCGGAGAGCGCCTCCATCAGAACCCAACCGACATATCGGTCGCCGTCGCATTGAACGAGACCAAACTCACCCTCTTCATGATGGAGAAGGACCGTCTCGCCGTGTAGAACCTGGCTGATCTGCGTGGCGTCTGGCTCGGGCACCTTGCGCATTGCGGCCACCCCAGCATTGACTTGCAAGCGGGTGCGCTCGCCGCCATCCGGCAGGGTTAAGCGTGGATCATCAAAACTCAACATTGCCAGCTCCATCAGTCACTAAGCCTAAATCAGCACTCATCCTGAGCGAAGTCGAAGGAGGAGGGCGACGCCGAAACGCACCAGATCCTTCGACTTCGCTCAGGATGAGGCAAGCGCGTTAATATTGCGACTAATCTGGAGGAGATTTAGGCAACCGCGCGGCTAGAGTCTGCCGAAGCGTCAGAAACATCCCCGGCTTCCGCGGCTTGGATCTGTCCGCCAAAGGCGCGCAGCCAATCCATACCTTCCGTGGTGCGTTCAATGTGAACACTACGCAGATCATTTTCATCAGGAATCCGCTTGATCAGACGATTGCGCTCTAAGACATCTAGCGCGCGGGTCACAGCGGGTTTCGCGATGTTAAGATGCCCTGATAATCCGCGCACGGTGTGCGGCCCAGGGGTCAGCGCAACCGTCATCAAAACTGCTTGTTGGCGCGCGGTCATGTCCGACTCGTCCGACCGGACATAGGCCGTGAGCGCGCAACGCCAAAGGTCCAAAGCTTGCCTTTGTGTCATCGCCATTTTCGCTCACCTCATTTCGTTTGGTAAGCGAATCAGAATCCGATTTGCGACTCGCGTAAAGAGTCCAGAAAATTTTTATTAGACCCCTCGATGTCATCCCGGAATTTGCGTCCGCAAACATCCGGGATCTACACTTTAAAGAGGATATGGGTCCCGGATAAGCTCTAACGAGCTTTCCGGGATGACAGGTTTCAATGTCTCTGGTTGCTTAGAAGTTCAAGACTTTCGCGTAGCGAACATGCGGCAGTGATTTGAGCTGTTTCACGAGATCCGTTGACGGCTCGCTATCGATACCGATCAGGGCAATGGCTTCTCCACCCGCATCGGTTCGACCCAAATGGAAGGTCGCGATATTGATCTCTTCTTTCCCAAGCAGCGCGCCGAGTGACCCAATGAAGCCAGGCTTATCGAGATTGTTCACGTAAAGCACTGTCTGGCTGAAATCCCCTTCAAGCGCCATGCCCTTGACCTCAACGATGCGCGGCTGACCAGCGATCAGTGTCCCTGCGAGCGACCGCCAGCCGGGTTCTGGATCATTCTCAGTCCGCTTGGTCAGAACTTTGATCCGGATCAAACTGTCATAGACGGGGCTATCTTCGGTTTTCGTTTCAGCAAGCTTCACGCCGCTCTCATTCAAGATCGCGGGAGCTGAGACCATATTCACATCTCCGCGCGAAGCACGCAGCAGCCCGGCGAGCGCCGCCGCCGTTAAAGGCTTGCGATTAAGCTCCGCGACTTCGCCTTCATATTCGATGATGACTTCTTCAAAGCCATAATCACTGATCTGACCGGCAAACAGACCGAGCTTTTCAGCCAGAGCGGCAAAGGGTTTCAGACGCGGTGCTTCATCGGCCGTGATGGATGGCATGTTCAGCGCATTGGTGACGGCACCTGTCAGCAAGTAGTCGCTCATCTGCTCAGCAACCTGGAGCGCAACATTCTCTTGCGCTTCGCTTGTTGCAGCCCCGAGGTGCGGGGTTGCGATAAAGTTCGGTGCGCCAAACAGCACATTCTCTTTGGCAGGTTCTTCGGCGAAGACGTCGAAGGCGGCCGCTGCGATATGGCCAGATTTCAAACCCTCCGCGACGGCGGCTTCGTCGACCAATCCACCGCGCGCGCAATTGACGAGAATGACGCCCTTTTTGGTCTTGGCGAGCGCCTCGGCTGACAAGATGTTGCGGGTCTGATCAGTGAGCGGTGTGTGGAGCGTGATCGCGTCCGCCCGCAGCAACATCGCATCGAGATCCGCCGCTTTTTCAACTCCAAGCTCAATCGCGCGCTCTTCAGTCAGGAACGGATCGTACGCCAGAACCTTCATCTGCAGGCCTTTGGCGCGCTCAGCAACGCGGGCACCAATATTGCCGCAGCCGATCAAGCCAAGCGTTTTGTAGGACAGCTCCGTGCCCATAAAGGCTTTTTTCGGCCAGGCGCCGGCTTGCGTTCCGGCATTCGCGGCTGGGATTTGACGCGCGGCGGCAAACATCATCGCGATCGCGTGCTCAGCCGTCGTGACTGCGTTCCCGAAAGGCGTGTTCATAACAACAACGCCGTTCCCCGTCGCGGCTTTGATGTCGATATTGTCGACACCGATGCCGGCGCGGCCAATGACTTTGAGATTATCAGCCGCGGCAATAACTTCGGCATCCGGCTTACAGGCCGACCGCACGACGAGACCGTCAAATTCTGAAATTTTGGCAATCAGCTCATCTTTGCTGAGGCCGACAGCAGTTTCTGTTTCGAGGCCGCGATTGTGGAAGATTTCGACGGCAGCGGGGGCGAGTTTGTCTGCAATTAAAACTTTGGGCATGTCATGCTCCGTGTGCCCCGGAGGACATCCAGGGACTTTTAGAAAAAGGGTTTTCGATCATCCGCTTACAGCGCGGCGAGCTCTTCTGCGAATGTCCAATCGAGCCAAGGTGTGAGCTTGGCGACATCGTCAGGCTCTACCGTAGCGCCGCACCAAATGCGCAATCCTGGAGGCGCTTTTGCATAGCCGTTCGCGTCGAAACAGGCATCCTCGTCTTCCAACCGCTTCATCATTCGCTTGATGAAGGCGCGCTGTGTCGCTTCGTCCATCTTCGCAAATGTTGGGTGGACAATTGAGAAGGTCACACCTGAATTTGAGCGAACC
>JBCBCO010000155.1:0-4371 GCA_038630445.1 Pseudomonadota bacterium
ATCGCCTGGCGCCGGATCATGGGCGGTCTTTACGGATCGCGCATTCGGATTTCACCCACACAAATCAATGACCAAATGAAGCGCATGGAAGCATCCGCGTCGAAAGAACAATACCAAATCAGCGAGATTTTCCTGTTCGCTCCGGACGAAGCAACGAAACAACAGGCTTTAGAGGTTGCAGGAACGCTAAAACAGCAACTTGAAGAAGGTGCACCGTTTCAACTTGCGGCACAGCGTTTTTCATCTGCGCCAACATCCGCAGCTGGAGGTGACATGGGCTGGGTCACTGTTGAAGATTTAGACGCCCCCCTGGCTAATGCAGTTTCGGCTTTACAGGGCCCAGGGCTTACTGACCCAATTATGACCGATAATGGCGTCTACATCTTAGAGGTTCGCAACAAACAGGATCCGTCTCAAACAACGTCCCTCGTTGATCTCATTCGTCTCACCGTGAGCGACGGCAGCGATACGGCGCTCAGCGAAGCCGCATCATCAGTGGACTCCTGTGACGCGCTTGAGGCACTTGCAGCAGAGAATACAAACCTACGTGCCGCCAAGCTCACTGGCCTTAACGTTGCTGATTTAGGCCCTGAAGGCCGCAGCATGGTTGAACAAACCCCTGTTGGACAAGCCACTGATATATTCGCCACATCCGGTACGATCGCTGTTATGTATATCTGCAGCCGCGATCAGGACGTCGCGAACATGCCAACACGTGATCAGCTGGAAGATCGGTTGTTCGGACAGCAGCTCGGTATGATCTCTGAGCGTTCTCTGCGCAATCTACGTCGCGAAGCCACAATTATTCGTCGATAGCAAACCGCGTGACATCCCAACTGCCTCTTGCAGTGACTATGGGCGATCCGGCCGGATGCGGCCCACAGATTACAGACGCAGCCTGGCTGAATTTGAGGGCATCGGCGCGCCCCTTTTTTGTAATTTCTCAGCCGGACCTATACTCCGTGCCCACAACAGTCATTCAAAAGCCGAGCGAGGCAGCACACATATTTCAGGACGCCCTGCCTATTCTTCCCATTTCGCAGGCCCTGCCCCAAATCGATCCGGGTACGCCTGACGTAAAAACAGCTCCTGCAATCATAAAGTCAATCGAACAGGCGGTCCGCCTCAGCCTATCCAATGACGCCGCAGGTGTCGTCACAAATCCAATTTCGAAAGCGCTCCTCTATAGTGCCGGGTTCAAACATCCCGGCCACACTGAATTCTTGGCAGACCTCTGCAAAGCCGCATCTGAAAACCCACCCAAACCCATCATGATGCTCGTCGGTGGCGGTCTGCGTGTCGCATTGGCAACCATTCATGTTCCGCTCGCTAACATCCCAGATCTGATTACACAGGATCTTCTGATCGAAACAGCGCGCATCGTTCATCACGACCTCATTACTAAGTTTGGTCTGGCAGCACCCCGCATCGCGTTCACAGGCCTTAATCCACATGCCGGCGAAGCTGGAACCATCGGGCGCGAAGAGGTTGAAATTATCAATCCGGCTGCTGAGACACTCCGCGCTAAAGGCATTCAGATCAGCGATGCGCGCCCCGGAGACACTGTTTTCCACGAGGCCTTGCAAGGCGAATATGATGCCGTGATTGCAATGACCCATGATCAAGGCCTGATCCCAGTAAAAACGCTCGATATGTGGGGCGGGGTGAACACCACGCTTGGTCTACCAATTATGCGCACAAGCCCTGATCACGGAACCGCCCACGATGCAGCCGCCAGAGGCACAGTGCGCGCAGACAGCCTCATCGCTGCGATCGAACTGGCTAGTGATCTCGCCGAGAGTGCAAACCGATGAGCACCCGCCCGCCACTCAGTTCGGCCCCTGCCCGCAAAGCTCTTGGCCAGCACTTCCTCTTCGATCCGGATATCCTCAGACGCACCGCCCTAGCCGCAGGGCCGGTCGAAGGGCGCACCGTCATAGAGGTCGGGCCAGGCCCCGGCGGACTGACGCGCGCTTTACTCGACCAGGGCGCGAGCCGTCTGATTTGTATCGAGGCCGATACTCGCTTTGTAGACGCCCTAAAAACTTGGCCCGAATATACGGCGGGCAGCCTTCATGTTCATGAGGGCGACGCGCGAAAAGCAAACTGGCAAGATCTAGTCGCGCAGGCAGGCGGCACCACTCCGACGATGATCATTGCTAATCTGCCTTATAATGTCGGCACGCCGCTTTTAATTGACTGGCTCAAATCGGGGCCTTGGCGCGGCTCTATGGCATTGATGTTTCAAAAGGAAGTTGGGCAGCGCGCCTGCGCCACGGTCGGTGAGCCCCATTATGGCAGACTTGCCGTTCTCACCGCCGCCGTTACACACGCCCATATTGCCTTCACCTTACCTCCCGGAGCCTTCCGCCCACCGCCTAAAGTCGACAGCGCGGTCGCTGTCTTTAACCCACTGTCGCCTGAAAAAAGATATCCAAATCTAAAAGCACTCGAGAGCGTGACAACAGCTGCGTTTGGTCAGCGCCGGAAAATGCTGCGCGCATCGCTTAAATCTTTGGCTAAAACCGTCGGCTTGGATGCCACAAAATGGCTGGAAACCTGTGATATCGATCCAACAGCGCGCGCTGAAACGCTGACGCAAGCCAATTTCAGACGACTGGCAGACACCTACCATGCAGCTTTGATGCGCGAATGATCACGCTGGAACACGGCCCGTTTAAATTAAGTCTAACGCCAGAATTCGGGGGTTCCGTTAGTGGATTTATAGCGTTTGGGCACAATGTTTTGCGCCCGACCACATTTATGCGAACCACATCATGGGATGCTAGAGACAGCGCAGGCTTTCCGATGCTCCCCTTTGTTGGGCGTATCTCGAATGGCCGCTTTGAAGTGAACGGCAAGGACGTGACCCTACCCGCAAATATACCTCCAGAGCCGCATTCTATTCACGGTTTTGGCTGGCAGCGGCCATGGATCGTCGCTGACCTCACGGACAACTCTGTTCTTCTGCGGCATGACTATGCGGAGGGACACTGGCCTTGGCCGTATCAAGCAGAGCAGAAATTCGAGCTGAACGACAACGGTTTGCGTCTCACCTTATCAATTCGCAACGAGAGTGAAACGCCTATGCCTGCGGGCATTGGTTGGCACCCATACTTTCCAAAAGACAGTGCAACCCTTCAAGCACCCGTCACGCGGTCATGGACAGGCCAGAACACCGCTCCAGAAAAGATAGGTCTCACGAACGAAACCGATCTTAGACAAGCTCGCCAAGTCAAAGGTCTCGATCTGGATACCGCTTTTGACTGTGAAAACACCAACATCATCCTTAAAACCAGCAATCACTCAATCAAATTAGAAAGTGACCCAGTCTTTTCGAAACTCACAGTCTATACACCCCAAGGCGAGGACTATTTCTGCGTTGAACCTGTCACTCATGCCCCCGACGCCATAAATATGAGCCTTCCTGCAGCAGACACGGGGCTCATATGGCTTGATCCCGGCAAGACCCTCAGCGGTAAGATATGGATAAACGTCAAACCCCGCTAAACATAGCCGCAATCAACTCGCGTTATAGCAACGCCGCGTATCTCACGGACGTTTGCCTTCTTCAGAAACCCTAAAGCGCGGAGAGAATAATGACTCAGCACCCCTCACAACGCGCCACTGGAGCGATCGCGCTTGCAGATGGGACGGTCTTTATTGGGCACGGCGCGGGGCATGTCGGAACAGCCGTTGGCGAGCTCTGTTTCAACACGGCCGTTACCGGGTATCAGGAAATTCTAACCGATCCATCTTACGCGGATCAGGTCATTCTGTTCACGTTTCCCCATATCGGAAATGTCGGCTCCAACGAGCAAGATCATGAAGATGCATCCCCGCCAGCTGCAACCGCAGCACGGGGAACCGTCTTCCGAGAAGCGATCACGCCGCCATCGAACTGGCGTTCCGAAGATCATTTTGATGCGTGGCTCGCGCGCAAAGGTATTGTGGGCCTATCCGGCGTCGATACCCGCGCGCTCACCCGGATTATTCGTGAGCGAGGCATGCAGAAATGCGCCATCGCGCACGCGGCAGACGGCCAACTTGATATTGAGGCGCTCATTCGCTCCGCGCAAGCTTGGGAAGGCCTCGAAAACGCCGATCTCGCAGCCAATGTCGCGACGGATGCAGCCTTCGATCATAGCGAGCGTTTATGGGACCTAGCCGCTGGCTTTACGACCGCTGAAGAGACAGCTCACCACGTCGTTGTCATGGATTTCGGTGTAAAACAGAACATTCTGCGCAATCTGGCAGAAGTCGGCCTGCGGGCCACTGTCGTGTCAGGGGATACGACTTTCGAAGACATAAAAGCCCTCAATCCGGACGGAATCGTTCTTTCGAACGGCCCGGGCGATCCGGCAGCCACGA
>JBCBCO010000156.1:0-4355 GCA_038630445.1 Pseudomonadota bacterium
ATTCCGTGGACGCGCATGTGCCTGAAAGCTGGATGCAGGGACGAACGACCTATGGTGGGCTAACTGCCGCGCTGTCTCTGCAAGCGGCGATGGGGATTGTTGACGATATTCCGATCCGGTCGGCACAGGTCGCCTTTGTTGGACCTGTCGGCGGGGATGTTAAAATCACACCGACGCTTTTGCGGCGCGGCAAGAATACGGCCTATGTCAGTGTGAACATCGCCGCTGAGTCGGGCGTCACAGCCCAATCCATCTTTGCGTTCGGCAAAGCGAAAGAAAGCGCGGTTCACTTCGATGACATGCCGATGCCGACCGTACCGGCACCGGATGAGATTGAATCTTTCTTCGATAAGGATCGCCCGCGTCCTGGGTTTACACAGAATTTTGACATGCTGCTCGCGTCCGGTGGGCGTCCTGTTTCTGGTTCGAAAGACAAATCAATTGGCCTCTGGATGCGCCACTTAGATCCCGATACGCCGCAAGATGCGACCGCCGTCCTCGCAATCGGGGACGCGCCGCCACCAGCGGTTCTGTCTATGTTTTCTGCGCCCGTTCGGATCAGCTCGATGACCTGGATGGCGGAATTCATGACCGATACGATTGCCACCGACCCAGCTGGCTGGTTCTTTGCCCAACACACCGCGCAATACGCCAAAGACGGGTATTCCAGTCAGTCAATGCGGCTCTGGAATCGCCAGGGCGAACCAATCTTAGTGGGCCGCCAAACGATTGCAGTTTTCGGCTAAACGCCTATCCAGAAGGGGTAGGAGGGTGAAGCCTTGATATCAAACCCTGTCATTGCCGCGATCGATGCGGGGGGGACGAGTTTTAAATGCGCATTGGTGAGCGGGGACGGAACGATTTTGTCCGCCTGGCGCATCCCAACGCAAACGCCAGAGACAACGCTTGACGCCTGCGCGCAGGGGTTCAAGGCGGAAATCGAAAAACACGGAGTGTCGCCAATTGCGATTGGCATCGCGAGTTTCGGCCCAGTCGATATCGATCCGACGTCCGCGAACTATGGCACCATCACCGGAACCGCGAAACCAGGTTGGAGCCAAGCGAGAATCGGCCCGGCTCTGAGCGCGGCTTTGAGGCTTCCCTTCCACCTCGAGACTGACGTCAACGCGGCGCTGGCGGCTGAAATGATTTGGGGCACCGCAAAGAATGCGGACAGCGCGGCTTATATGACCATCGGGACCGGCATCGGTGTCGGCCTATTCCTCAACGGCGCGATGGTTGGCCGTCCCAGCCATCCAGAGTTCGGACATATCCGCGTCGCGCGCCATGCTCGTGATCTCGATTTTGAAGGCGTCTGCGCCATTCATGGCGACTGTTTAGAGGGGCTCGCCTCCGCCAATGCGATGCATGCGAGATGGGGCGATCCGGCGCGCCTTCCATCCGACCATATCGGCTGGGAGATTGAAGCTTATTATCTCGCGCAAGCCTGCCTCAGCCTATATCTGATGACCCGGACGGATCACATCATTTTAGGCGGCGGGCTCATGCAAGCGGGGCATTTGCTCGACAAGGTCCGTGATACGTTTGATCAGCTGGTCGGAGACTACCTGCCAGTGAAAGGCGCAGACGTCATTCTTTCGCCAGGGCTCGGCGAGCATGCAGGGGTCTTAGGTGGGGCAGTGACCGCGCTAAACGCGCTTAGTTGACCAGCGCGGCTTTCAAGCTCTCGAGATAAGCAACTTGCTCCTCAAGCGCGTGGACATGGCTGCCCTCTTTGCCTTCAGCGAGCAAAGCACGATGCGCTTCGTCATACTCTTTCTGAACGCTCTCAGCCGATACGCTGTCGAGGTTCACCGCTTCTTCAGCGAGGATCGTGAGGCCCGCTGGGGTCACATCTGCAAAACCGCCGCGTACAAACAGGCGCATGGTCGTCTCGCCGCCATCTTCAACACGAACAACACCATTTTTCAGCGTCGTCATAAACGGCGCGTGATTGACCAGTACGCCGAACTCGCCATCCGTGCCAGGTGCGATCACGTGATCAACTTCGCCTGAGAACAGCTCTCGGGCAGGTGAGACGAGTGAGAAGTGCAGTTTGTCGGCCATGACGTGTTCCTAGAAGCTGTTCTCGTTTGAATAAACTGCGCAATTGCGCACAGGGGTCGGGTCGCGTTCGATGCTACTTACATGCCAGCAATCATCAAATACAGAGCAATAACACAGTTCCATTTCCAGCCGGTCTTCGGCGAAGGCTTCGCGCAATCCGAGGATGAGGTTTTCAGTCTCTTCCCTTGTGGCGATACCGTCCATCGAGTCCAAGTCATAGGTCGTGTAGATTTCCGTATTTAGATCGATCGTTACAACATTGCTCCCCGGTACCAGAACGGTCGTGCTAATGAAGGAGTCAGTGCGTGGAAAATAACCCGACGCATCGGGTAAAATCTGCTCAAAGACTTGATTCCAGGACTGCAAGGCCTCTCCGTCCAAAGTGACGTTGACCCCGCGAATGCGGGCCGGGCCAATACCGCGATTGCTGACCCCAATGATCAGCCCTGTATTCATGTCAGTCGTGATGTTGGTGCGGTCGATCTGAATATGCGGCCAGACAGAGGCCTGCTGCTGTTTCCGCACGGCATCGGATTCATTGAGCGCGGCATAGAGCGCCAGCGTCGCAATGAAAATCCCAACCACGGTGGGGATGAGCTGCAAAATAGAAAGCCTGACGAGCAACCGATTATGTCTTGCCTCGGGGGTCTCGTCAGGCTTGGTCATTTTTTAGATCCGGTGACGGGCCAATTAGGCCGCGTCAGCCAGCATTTTCTCTGCTTTGGCTTTCGCTTCATCGATCGAGCCAACCATGTAGAAAGCTTGCTCTGGCAAGTGGTCATACTCGCCTTCGATCAGGCCTTTAAAGCCAGCAACTGTGTCTTCGAGTTTCACCTGAACGCCTGGCGAGCCGGTGAAGACCTCAGCCACGTCAAATGGCTGTGACAAGAAGCGCTCAACTTTACGCGCGCGGGCAACGACGAGTTTGTCTTCTTCAGACAGTTCGTCCATGCCGAGGATCGCGATGATGTCTTGCAATTCTTTATAGCGCTGAAGGATCTCTTGAACGCCGCGTGCCACTTCATAGTGGTCCTGACCAATGATCAATGGGTCGAGAATACGTGACGTGGAGTCGAGTGGGTCCACAGCTGGGTAGATGCCTTTTTCCGCGATTGAGCGGTTCAGAACCGTTGTCGCGTCCAAGTGGGCGAACGAGGTCGCTGGCGCTGGGTCGGTCAAGTCATCCGCAGGCACGTAAACCGCTTGCACGGAGGTAATAGAGCCTTTGGTTGTGGTGGTAATCCGCTCCTGCAACGCACCCATGTCGGTTGCGAGTGTTGGCTGATAGCCCACAGCAGACGGGATACGGCCGAGAAGCGCTGACACCTCAGAACCGGCTTGGGTAAAGCGGAAGATGTTGTCGACGAAGAACAGAACGTCCTGACCTTCTTGGTCGCGGAAGTATTCGGCTTGCGCAAGACCGGTCAGAGCGACACGTGCGCGGGCCCCTGGAGGCTCGTTCATCTGGCCATAGACCAGCGTTGCACGGCTTTCGCCTTCGAGATCAATCACGTTGGCGTCCTGCATCTCGTAATAGAGATCGTTGCCTTCACGCGTCCGCTCACCAACGCCAGCAAACACAGAGTAACCACCGAACAGTTTCGCGATGTTGTTGATCAGTTCCTGAATAAGAACGGTCTTACCAACACCGGCACCGCCGAAGAGGCCAATCTTACCACCCTTGGTGTAGGGGCAGAGCAAGTCGATGACTTTAATACCGGTCACGAGCACTTCTGCTTCAGTCGACTGGTCGACAAAGTCTGGGGCTGGCGCGTGAATTGGCGCGAGAATATCAGAGGCGACCGGGCCGCGCTCGTCGATTGGTTCGCCGACAACGTTCATGATGCGGCCAAGTGTGCCTGGGCCAACTGGCACCATGATTGGCGTGCCTGTGTCAGCAACAGCACGTCCGCGAACGAGACCCTCCGTGGAGTCCATCGCGATCGTGCGAACAGCGTTCTCACCAAGATGCTGAGCCACCTCAAGCACGAGGCGGTTGCCATTGTTTTCACATTCTAGAGCGTTCAGAATGTCCGGAAGGGCGCCATCGAACTCAACGTCGACAACAGCGCCGATAACCTGGCTTACGCGGCCAGTCGCTTTTGATAGGTCCATGCGAGGCGTCTCCTTAGGAGCGGGTTTAGGTGTGGGTTTCGCCTTAGTGGCGGTTGTTTTTTTGGCCGCTGTTTTAGAGGCGGCGGCGGTCTTAGCGGTAGTTTTGCGAGGTGCCCGCTTTTTTGGCGCAGGCTTCGGAGCATCGGTGTTTTGATCATCTGCCATAACTTACT
>JBCBCO010000157.1:0-4300 GCA_038630445.1 Pseudomonadota bacterium
GATGAATTTGGAAACATCGCGGGTCGCAATGACAGTTACACCGGCAGGGGCAATTTTCCGAAGACGCTCTGTCGCTTCCTTCACATTGCGTGCGACTTCCACTGTGTTACGGCCTGACTGTTTTCGAATATCGAGTGATATTCCCCGCCTGCCATTCAGCAAGGCAGCTGAGCGTTCATCCTCCAACCCATCTTCGACACGTGCGATATCGGAGATGCGGATGGTGACGCCATTCTCTCGGTAGGCAACCGGTAGTTCGGCAAAGCCATCCGCACTGGTGACTTCAGCGACTGTCTTGACGCCGAACTCCTTTGTGCGGGCAGCGGTTTCCAGCCGCCCACCCGGGAGCTCCGCATGTTCATTCTGTATCGCTTGGCGGACATCATCTGCCGTGACGCCAAAGGCGCGCAGGCGTTCATTGTCGAGCCATATCCGGACGTCCCGTTCACGCCCTCCAACCATGCTGACCGAGCCAACTCCGTCAATTCGCTGAAGGCGCTCCTTGGCGACGTCATCGGCAAACGCTGTGAGGTCGGCAATTGGAAGGTCTCCAGCGATCATCACGGAGATTATCGGTGCAGCGTCCGGATCCACCTTATCAACAATGGGCGGGTCCATGTCTGGAGGTAGTTCCGCGCGGGCAAGCTGTACCTTGTCTCGAACATCCTGGACCTTCTCGCGGGCATCGGACCTCAAATCGAACTCGATAAGAATTTGAGACCGCCCTTCGCTGGAAAAGGATTGCAGTGTCTCAATGCCATCAATTGTATTTATGTACTCCCCCAGAATGTCGGTGATTTCGGACTCGACTGTTTCTGGGGAAGCACCGTCCAGTGTGGCCGTAACATTCACATATGGAAATTCGACATCGGGGAAGAGGTCAACGCCCAGTCTCCCCATCGACATGTAACCAAGCCCCACAAGTGCCGCGATAATCATGACCGCAAAGACCGCTCGCCGTATCGATAGATCGACGAGCCACATCATGACGCTGCAGGCTCGACGACGGCTCCATCATAAAGCGGCTGGGATGAGCTCAGGATCACCTTTTCTCCGATCGACAACCCGTCAAGAACCTCGGTTCGGCCTGCGTCCAGGTCTGAAATTTTGACGATGCGCCGCTGCACTTTCCCGCCTGAGACGATGTAGATGTAGCGGTCGTCACCTGTGCCACGCACAGCTATTCGCGGCACGACTATGGCGGGGCGTTGATCGACATTCACTTCGGCGCGAACCGATTGCCCAGCCTTTACACGGCAGTCCGGATTGGCAAACGCCATGCGAAATTCAACCATTCGCGAGACAGGGTCCACGCGGTCGTTCAAAATCAGAATCTCGGATTGAATCGGATCGCCGCGGCCATCGACATAAAGACGACCCGTCAAGCCAAGGCGCAGACGCGCAAGCTCAGACTCTGGCGCAAATAATATGCCCGCGGCAATTTCGCATTCCTGGATTTGAACGACCGCTGAATTGCCCATCCCGGAAAAGCTGTTTGACATGAACACACCTTCATCGATGTAACGTGCTGTGACAGAGCCGTTGAATGGTGCGCGCACGATCGTATCGGTGAGCGCTTGCCTGGCGGTTTCTACTTCCGTCTCGCTGAGCCGCAAATTGGCACGAGCGACTTCCAGGGCAGTTTTGGCATCATCAAAGACCACACCTGAGACCACACCATCAGGTGCCAGTGGCGTATAACGATCTACGAGGGTCTTCGCACGAGCCACCTCAGCCTGCGCGACGTCGCGCATTGCTTCAGCTTCGATAAGTCTACGCTGATAGTCGATCTGCCGGGTACGGAATAGCGGGGCGCCCTTTTGAACTCGGTCACCGACCCGGACGAAAATACGCTCGACGACGCCCTCTGCCAATGCACCAATATTGCTGGTTTGCTTGGCGGCGACAGTGCCTGAAGCGATGAGAGGTTCGGCGAGTATTGTCTCTTCAGCGGATATCGTCTCAACCCGTATGATGGACGCCTCAGACTCGGCAATGATGTCGGTTTGCGGCGCAGCAGATGGATCTTCGTGTCCACCATCGGTGCATGCGCCGATCAGAGAGCACAAAAGGCAAAGGAAAACTGTCAGGCGAATCATTGCGAACGCCTCGGCATCTGGTAGGCACCGCGTCCGCTCGAAAGCAGGTCGCCATCAGCGTTGGTTATAGATGCTTCGGCGACTGATAGTGTCGACCCCAGTCGGACGATTCTTCCCGTTATGGTAAGCCGACCGGGTGTGGCGGGCTTATGATAGTCGACGCGCAAGTCAGCGGTAGCAACCGGCACGCTGCCAGCGGCCAACAAGGCATAAAATCCTGTGAGATCAATCAAGGCGGCGAGAATTCCGCCATGCGCAGATTGGGTGCGCGGATTGGAGACAATTTCATCCCGCCAGGGCATCTCAAGTCTGATCGCTTCTTCGTCTGCGCTGATTACCTTGAGCCCAAGCCATCGATGAAAGGGAGCAGCTTCAAGCGCAAGCTGCATGTCCCTGAGACCTGGAGTTGAGGCGCTCATACCGGGGCCTCCTCGCCCACCTGACGCAAAAAAGCCGCAACGGCATCTGTGAACACATCATTGCGGTCTCCCGCCACCATGTGGCGCGCCCCAGCGACATCGGTAAAATGCGCATCTGGGGCGAGCGCCCGGAAGGCGGTAACAGAGTCCTCTGAGACGAGCTCACTCATGCGCCCGCGAATGAGATGAAGCGGCACGCAAATGTCCCTTACCGCCTGTTCGAGATCGCTAGTGCGCGTAACTGCCGATCGCTTCATTACGCCCGTAATGAAGGCCGGGTCCCAATGCCAGCGCCAGCGCCCATCCTCCCCTTGGCGCAAATTCTTCCGCAAACCTTCAAGGTCATTTGGGCGGGGGCGATGCGGAAGATATTTTGCGATGACATCGGCGGCCTGTTCCAGCGATTCGAAACCTTCCTCGATGTGAGCGCCCATAAAACCGACCACTTTGGCAACCCCGGCCGCATCCATATTCGGCGCAATATCGACGAGAGTAACTGACATAAACGCGTCGCGTGCCAGCATGCCAGCTGCGACGATTGCAGCAAGCCCGCCAAGAGAGGCCCCGACGAGGTGTGGCCGGGTTCCCGCGCCCGCCAATTGCCCTGCAATGTCAATCAAATCTCTCGCAATGGCTTCTAGCGAGTAGTCCCCGTCAGCGGCCCAATCGCTATCGCCATGTCCGCGAAGGTCCAGCACCGTCGAGAAATAGCCCTCAAATGCGAGCGTTTTCGCAGCGTCCTTCCAGGCGTGCCGGGTTTGCCCGCCACCATGCGCGAAAATTACCGGGGGCGCTGCAGGATCACCAAACGAGCTCGTGGCCAATGTGAGCCCTTGTGCGTTCATTCGTCCGACAGCCTTGTTCACAGAACGCCTCCGGGGTAGAATCTTGTAAGCATCCTATTTGTAAGCCTCCTTACAATAAATGTAAATGGAGAAAATTATGGCGCTTTCGACGCGGTCACTTGGCTTTGATCTCAAAGGAGATCCCAGAATTGACTTCAGTTTTCTTCTCGGGGAAGTCACCCGTCTGTTGCGCATAGCATTTGACAAGGAAATGGAGGCCATTGGCCTTACGAGATCACAATGGCATGTGCTGGTTTATGTATTGAGACTGGATAGCCCTACGCAAACAGCGCTTGCAGAGGCGCTCGACATCGCCCGTCCTTCCGTCGGCGCGCTGATCGACCAGCTGGAAAACTCTGGCTATGTCTCACGCGAGAGAGACGCAGCCGACCGACGGGTCTGGCGCATTGTTCCAACGCGATTGGCCCGCCAGCGCGCCGAAGATTTTGCAAAATCTGCGGAGCGCGTTGCAGCGCGAGCATTTGCTTCGGTCGAGGCGGATGATCTGGCTGAGTCCGCGAGCGTACTTTCGGCCATACGTGATGCATTGAAGTCTGAAGAGACCGCCCCTTAGGAGTGACTTGAGATGTCCAGCCGTGTTCGTGAGCGATGATATTGGGATCAAAGGGTTTCTAAGTATCAAATTGCGCTGGTATATGACGTTCGCAACACACTTTGCTCTGCCCGCTTGTTACCCGTCTTGGCGGCACGACTTTAATTTTCGTCCGTCTCATATTGCGCCGATTGCGGTCATCCAGACCATGTACTCAAGTGTCTGCCTTTGGCGAGTTTTAGCCGCCCGCGTAAGACGCGCCGACTGACTGAAACGCGGGCAAAAGGAGGCATCCGAAAATTGGGTGTTGGCACAAAAATCATCAATAAATATGGAGCCAAGGCATTGATTAATGATGGAATTACAGAAGAATCGAATTCTTTA
>JBCBCO010000158.1:0-4205 GCA_038630445.1 Pseudomonadota bacterium
GAGGGTGATCGGCTGCACTATCCAGTGGAGCCGATCACCCTCCACCCGCAGGCCGAGTTCAAAGCGAAACAGTCCGAATTGCTCCGTCATGACAGGTCGCCCATTGCGTGATGCAACGCGTAGAGTTGACTTCAGGTTGTGCGTACCGAATTGGCGCTGCCAGACTTCGGTTTCAACGGTTCGCGTCATCGCCACTTCGACAAAGACATCACGTCCTTCAGGCGGAAACCGCGCAATCCAACCTGCTAAGCGCGATAACCAGCCACGCCCCCGCGCAATCTGTACCTGCCCGCGCCAAACATGTTCACCGGAAACAGAATGAAGCGCCTGCAACGCGTCTGGCAAACGCTCAAAATCGTTACCGAGAACGTCTTGAAACAGATACGTCACTGCCGCAACGCCCTAGCGATTATTATCCAACCAGATGCGCAGTTTTTCCAGAATCGGGATGACCGTCTTGCGCTCTTCTGCGCTCAGCGCCTCCACGATCCGCCCAAAATGCGGGGTCGCTGCTGTAATCCCGTCAGACCGCGCAGCCCGACCGCTTTCCGTCATATAGACGCGCTTAGAACGCCCGTCCTTGTCATCCGGTTTGATCTCGACAAACCCTTTATCTGACAGGCGTTTCAGGGTTGATGTCATGGTTCCACGCGTCACTTGAAAGGCGCTGGCCAGCTGGGCTGGCGTGCTGCCATCGCCCAGCCGCGTGAAATGGTTCAGCACGGAAAACTGCGCCACGGTTAGCCCATGCGGGAGTGTCCGCTCGAACGCGCTGGATGAGAGCTGATTAATAATCCCGATCTCATTCATCAGGCGGAAAATATCGATCTGGGCCGATGTTGTGGAGGGCAGTTTAGACAAGGTGCGCGTTCAATCCTCTGCGGGGTGTCGGGGCTACGTGCTTTGCATACCCGATTCGATACAGCATCTGCACGCGTTCGCCGCCACCAATCAAGTCATGCACCCGCTCATATAGGTCGGCCATCTCGCTATATTCCTGCAAGGACTGGCTCCACGGATGAACGCCGAGGCCAAGCCGCGTGGCTTCTAGGTTCATCCGCGCATAGGCGCGGCCGGCATTAATCTGATCGACGCGGCTTTCATTCCTATTGCTGATCCAGCCAAAGGCGCGCGCGGATCTGGCCATGTCTTCATACATAGCGACGCCTTGCTTGAAGGCGGAACTGGTCGGGTCAGCCAGCGCATCCCGATTAATCATGCCGAGCCATTTGCCTGCTGTGATCATAGGGCCTTCCAGCTCAATTCCGTCAGGGTTTGCCGCCACTTCCTTCGCGCCGAGCCGCATCAGATCAACCGACTCCATATTGGCGGAATGGGTGGTGACTTCACGCACATGCGCATCAAACGTCAGCTCAATTAAGTCGCGCGTCAGATCATCATTGCCAATTGTTTTAGAGGTCTGGCCAAACAGGCTGGCCATATCGGCAAGGGCTTTGAGTTTCTCAGCCTCAACCTCGCGATCCTCATACACCCCTTTGTTAGAGCGGCGCGCCAGAATATGATCGAAAAGAGAGTCTCCTGCGGCCTCACTCGGTTGGAAGCGTATGTGAGCGACGGGGCGATCACCTAGAGCCGTCATGTCCGACCCGTCAGGGAAGAGGGTTATCTGGGTCTCATAACCTTCATGGGCCGCTGCCAGTGACAAGAGCTCCAAAAACGCGCCGCATCCGATTGTGATCTGTCGGTCGAAAGGGTCTGTGACAGGTAAACGGCGGTCGCTATCATGATAGAATGTCAGGCTGTCCTCGCCGTCCAGAGACGCCAGCCAGGGCTGCAAGTTGTGCGGGTTTGGTGCGAGCAGGGCGTAAGACAGAGCACGCTTGCGGACATCGTCATACTGGCCCACCTCTCGCCACGGCGTGCGCGCCGCTTTTGAGGGCTGCCCCGCAACATAAACAGCCCCAGTGCCTGTTCCAGCCGCCAAAACCACGCCACCGCCCAATAATTTTAAAACGCCACGACGAGAGACCATGCCAAACTCCATTTAGTTAAATAACGAACTAAATAGTTTAATACCAAACTATATTTTTGAGTCAAGGCTTTTCGAAAGCCATGTCTTGCCGTTCAAAACCAGTCATGCTCTTTCGCGCTAAAGACACAAAAACAGGAGGAACGCATGGGCGTTTTGGACGGAAAAGTCATTTTGGTGACGGGTGGCGGCAATGGGATCGGCAAGGAGTGTGCGCTCTTGGCCGCTCAGAATGGGGCGAAAGTCGTGGTCAACGATCTCGGCGCGGCGCTGAGCGATGATGGCAGTACAGCGGGCGATGCAGGTCTTGCGGAACAAGTCGCGCGTGAAATTCGCGATGCAGGGGGTGAGGCCGTCTCCAACTCCGAAAGTGTCACTGACATGGCGGCCGTTCAGGGCATGGTTGAGCAGGCCAAGGACGAATTCGGCGGGCTGCACGGCATTATCAATCCGGCGGGCATCCTGCGCGATGGCATGTTCCACAAAATGAGCGAAGATGATTGGAAGGCCGTCATCGACGTGCACTTGCACGGCAGTTTCAATGTGACCCGGGCCGCTGTCGAGCTTTTCCGCGAGCAGGAGGATGGCAGCTTTGTTCTGTTTACTTCCACCAGCGGCCTCATCGGAAATATCGGCCAGGCCAACTATGCCGCAGCGAAGATGGGCATTGCGGGCCTTTCGCGCATTATCGCTATGGAGGGCGCGCGCAAGAATGTTCGGTCTAACATTATCGCGCCGTTTGCCTGGACGCGCATGATCGCCTCGATCCCTGTTAAGGATGAAGCCGGGGCTAAACGGGTTGAGCGGATGCGAACGGGCATGCGCGCCGATCAGGTGGCCCAGCTCGCTGTTACGCTCTGCGCGGACGATGCAAAGCACGTCAATGGCCAGATTTTCAGCGTACGCGGCAATGAAGTCGTCCTGTTCAACCAGCCCCGTCCGGTGAAATCTGTGTCACGCCTCGAGGGCTGGACGCCGGAAACGTTGATCGAGCAAGGCTTTGGCGCAATGGAAGGCAGCTTCACCGACCTCGGCGCGACCACGAGTGTGTTCCCATACCCGCCGGTTTAAGGCGCGAAATTTGCAGGCTGCTCGTAGAGTAAGGCGTATTAGAAGATGGAAGAAGAGACTCCGCAAACTGTCATCGATCAAGTCGAAACGATCCCGGAAGGGGCGCAACCTATGCGCCTCGTTCAGGGACCGAATGGCGACTTTTATCTGGTGCCAGATACGACAGCTTCTGATCCGTCTTTCGCTATAGACGTCGATCAAACTGAGAGCGGCCTCTTTTCATTCCTCGACCCCATCCTGGCTGACCCGCTCGGCTGGGCGCAGGCCAATCTGCTTAATCTGGATATCCTGCTTCCAATCGCCTATCAGATTGGAGCGATTGCCTGTGTTCTCCTGCTCGGGTCCGTTCTGGCGCCGCGTGTGAAAGGGACCGTTGCCGGGGCGGTTCAGCGCTTACCGGAACAGGTCCGCACGCTGCTTGGTGACCTGCCGGTTCGTATCGTTCGCCCAGCGCTATGGGCGGCAGGCCTCTTCATCGCGCAGGCGGCGATGGCAGGATCAGGCCTAGACAGTGCGCTCGTGCGGATTGCTTCATCGCTCTCGCTCGCTGTTCTTGGGACGTCTGTCATCATCCCATTCCTGCCGACCATGCTGCAAAAGCCTGTGCGCTGGGTCATCTATGCCTTCGCCGCCTTCTACGCCATCGGCATCATGGACCAGGTTATGGCCGTGCTTGCCATGGGCCCCGAATTCGGTAGCCGCCCGATCAGCCCGCTCTTCATTATTCAGGCTGTCGTGACCGCTGGTCTGTTCCTATATGGCGCGCATTGGCTCTCGAAAAAGCTCAAGACCCGCGTGGATGACCTGCCCAAGGTCGAGCCATCGCTGCGCATTTTGCTTAGCAATGCGCTTCAGATCGGGCTCTTCTTTGCTGCTGTCCTCCTGACGATGGCAGGCCTGCAGATCCCGATGTCAGGTTTGGCCGTCCTCGGCGGCGCGATCGGTGTCGGCCTCGGCTTCGGCATGCAGCAGATCGTGGCCAACTTTATTTCAGGCGTCATCCTGCTGTCTGATCGCTCGATTAAACCGGATGATGTTATCGAAGTGGACGAGACTTACGGTGTCGTGAAATCGCTGGGCCTGCGCTATGCCTCCGTCATCACCCGCGATGGCAAAGAACATCTCATTTGGGATCAGATGTTCT
>JBCBCO010000159.1:0-4202 GCA_038630445.1 Pseudomonadota bacterium
CAAACGTCGCGGCCAGCATGCCGGACTCCACCGCGATTTCATCAACACCCCTGCCAGTCACCTCAACCAGAAGATCGGGCATCACAGGCATAATGATGCCGAACGAGATCATGTTCAGGACAACAGATACGATCACGAAGAAGAACGCGTTCTTACCTGTCTTTGGTTTGGCTTCTGTTTCGTTCATCCGCTGGATTTGCGTCGCAGCGTGGCCGGGGTCAAGGTCGCAAGCGCGACACCGCCAAGAATAAGTGCAGTCGCGAGAGCAAATCTCAGCGTGATTGGTTCACTCAGGAATACAACGCCCCCGATCGCTGCAATCGCTGGGACTGAGAGTTGAGCAATGCTGGCCCGCGTCGCCGTTAAGCCTTTCAGCGCGGTGTACCATACGGCATAGCCAAGTCCCGATGTGAGCGCACCTGATAGAACGGCGAGAGCGACCCCGCGACCACTCGGAAGCGGCTCAGGACTGCTCAACAGAAGTATCGGGGCGATTAAACAGGCGATCAGGCTGGCGCGGACAAAATTTCCCGCTGTCATCGCGGTCGGATTTCCAGCACCGCGACCGAGCAGCGAATAAACGCCCCAGCCAAGCCCCGCGATCACCATGGAAAGGCTAGCAATCAGGGATGGCGCTTCAACACCTGGGCTGACCAGCCAGATCAGAGCCGCGAAGGCCATCGATAGACCAGCCCATTGTAAAATGTCCGGTCGCTCCCCCTTGCCAATGCCCCATCCGATCATTGTCACTTGCACCACAGCAAATAGGATCACCGCGCCGGTTCCCGCCGGAAGGGCAATGTAGGCATATGAGAAAAAGCCCGCATAGGTGAGTAGCGCCAGTGCGCCTGACCAGCTTCCCAATGGTCGGATGCGCTGAACGGCCAGAATAGCCAGAAGAGCGACCGCGCCACTCAAAAGCCGGATCAGCGCGAAACCGCCCGCACCAATCTCTCCTTCAATAAGCGCAAGCCGACCGATCACCGAGTTTGCCGCAAATGCGATCATGGCGATTGTTGTCAGGGCGGCGATCCGCAGTGACATATTTTAGGCTCTGGCGAAGTTTTCGATCTCCGCGACATTACCACGCCCAAGCGCTTCGATCGCTTTCGCCGCAATGTGTCGGGCGTTCAGGCCGGCGGTCTCGTACATCTCATACGGCTTGTCCTGATCCTGAAACACATCCGGCAGATGCATTGTGCGAACCTTCAGACCACTATCGAGCGCTCCTGTTTCTGCAAGGTGGTGCAGCACAAATGAGCCAAATCCGCCGCGCGCGCCTTCTTCAATCGTGATCAGAACTTCATGGTCTTTCGCAAGCCGGTTTGTCAGGTCAGCGTCCAATGGTTTTGCAAACCGCGCATCGGCAACGGTTGCTGAGAGGCCCTGTGCCGCAAGCATATCGGCGGCCTTCAGGACTTCCTGTAAACGCGCACCGTAGGACAGGATCGCAATCGCTGATCCCTCGCGCACGATGCGGCCTTTGCCGATCTCAAGAGGCGAAGGATTAGCGGGCATCTCGACACCGATGCCCTCGCCGCGCGGATATCTGAAGGCGGACGGGCCGTCGTCAATCTGGTTTGCCGTTACCACCATGCGCGCCAACTCGGCCTCATCACTGGCGGCCATGCAGACAAAGCCGGGTAGCGCACCGAGATACCCAACGTCGAAACTACCAGCATGAGTCTGGCCGTCCGCACCGACAAGGCCTGCCCGGTCGATGGCAAAGCGCACAGGCAATTTCTGGATCGCCACATCGTGCACAACTTGGTCATAGCCGCGCTGCAGGAAGGTCGAATAAATCGCTGCATAAGGGCGCATACCGTCAGCAGCGAGACCGGCCGCCATTGTGACCGCGTGCTGTTCAGCGATCCCAACATCAAACGCGCGATCCGGATAGGCTTTTTCGAACAGATTGACGCCCGTGCCCGATGGCATTGCTGCCGTAATCGCTACAATTTTCGGATCAGTCTTGGCGAGGTCCACCAGCGTATTGCCGAACACATCCTGATATTTCGGCGGACCTGCTTTGCCCTTTTGTTGTTCGCCCGTAACAACATTGAATTTGGAGACGCCGTGATACTTGTCAGCACTATTCTCCGCCGGCGCGTAACCTTTACCTTTCTGCGTCACGACATGAAGCAGAACCGGGCGTTCCATACGTTTGATATTTTCCAGTACGGGGATCAAAACGTCGAGGTCATGTCCGTCAATCGGGCCGACATAGTAAAAGCCCAGCTCCTCAAACATCGTCCCGCCCATTGCAAAGCCGCGCAGATACTCTTCCGCCTTGCGGGTCGGGCTTTCCAGTCCAATCGGCTTCACGACAGATTTCGCAAACTTGCGCAGGCCGCGGTAAGGCCTGCTTGAAACCAGCCTAGAGAAATAATGGCTCATCGCGCCGACGGGCGGGGCAATGGACATGTCATTATCGTTCAGGATCACAATTTGGCGAACCTGATCCCCGCCGACATTATTCATCGCCTCATAGGCCATGCCGGCCGTCATTGACCCGTCGCCAATGACCGAGATCACATGATTGTCTTTGCCCTGAAGCTCACGCGCTGTTGCAAACCCGTGTCCTGCGCTGATCGATGTAGAAGCATGGGCCGCCCCAAACGGATCGTAGTCACTCTCACTGCGTTTCGTGAACCCGGATAGACCACCGCCCTGACGCAAAGTCCGGATACGATCCTTGCGCCCGGTCAGAATCTTATGCGGATAGCATTGGTGCCCAACATCCCAGATCAGCTTATCGCTCGGCGTTTCAAATACAGAGTGGATCGCAACGGTCAGCTCAACAACGCCTAATCCAGCGCCAAGGTGGCCCCCGGTGACAGAGACCGCATCAATCACTTCGGCGCGGACCTCATCTGCAAGCTGCTTCAGCTCTTCGCGGGTCCGACCTTTGAGATCAGCAGGCGCGTTTACAGCATCCAGTAAGCGGGTTTTGGCAAGATCAGTCATGAAGGCACACGCCTCTCTTTCTGCGCAATCGGTTGTGGATCGTCTTAACGGCTCCGGTCCAGAACAAAATCAACCGATTGCAGCAAGATATTGGCACGATTGCGGAAAATAGCGAGATGGGTGCGCGCCTGTGCCGCGAGCATCTGTACGCGTTCTTTCGCTGCATCGACGCCCAATAGGGTCACAAAATTGGCTTTTCCGGCGTCCCCATCTTTACGCAGGGGCTTTCCAACCTCGGTTTCATCGCCTGTTGCATCCAGCAAATCATCGGAAATTTGGAAGGCCAAACCCAGATCATGCGCGAAGCCGTGAAGCGCATTGTGCTCAGCCTCGCTCGCACCGCCCAGGATGGCCCCGGCTTCAACGGAATAAGAGATCAAAGCACCGGTTTTGAGTCGTTGCATACGCGTAATTGTGTTCAAATCACGCGGGCTTTCCTCTTCCAACATGTCAATCATCTGTCCGCCCACCATGCCGCACGCACCGGCACTGTCAGCAAGCCGCTCAATCAGGCGAAGGCGAATGTCAGGATCCTGATGGGTTTCTCTCGATGCGAGGATTTTGAACGCGAGTGTCAGTAGGGCGTCACCCGCCAGAACGGCCGTCGCCTCATCAAACGCTTTATGAACTGTTGGCTGCCCGCGCCTGAAATCATCATCATCCATACAGGGCAGGTCATCATGGATGAGCGAATAGCAGTGAACGCATTCCAGGGCTGCAGCGGTTCTCAGCGCGCTTTTTTCCGGCGCATCAAACATCGCCCCGGTTTCAATCACGTAGAAGGGGCGCATGCGCTTTCCGTTCGCGAGTGCTCCATGGCGCATGCCTCGCATCAGGTCGGCTTCAGGCCCCTGCGCTGAGGGTATAAGTTGGTCGAGCGCCACCGTCACTTTGTCGGCCACCTCTGTCAGGCGACGGACAAATTCGGTGTCGCTCAGCGTCTGCACTAATCGAAGCTCGCCGGTTCTGTTTTGGCAGATCCGTCAGCACCCTGAACGATCTGTTCAACTTTGAGCTCGGCCGAATTCAGGCGTGTCTCGCAATGTTTCTTCAGTTCTACACCGCGCTCATAGATCGCAATCGATTGTTCAAGCTCAACATCGCCCTGCTCAAGCTGTTTCACGATCGTTTCCAGCTCAGCCAGAGCGTCTTCAAAGCTCATATCAGCTACAGGTTTCGCCTTATCGGCCATGCGCACTCATCCCATCAGATTTTTAGCTCTGCGCACCCTACAG
>JBCBCO010000015.1:0-29927 GCA_038630445.1 Pseudomonadota bacterium
CATAGGGCTAAGACGCCCGCAAATTCAGGACATTTATCAAGAGGTTCTCTATGACTCTTCGCGTTGCAATTAATGGTTTTGGCCGCATTGGTCGTCTCGTTCTCCGCTCAATCATCGAGCATGATCGCACAGACATTGAAGTCGTCGCGATCAACGATCTGGGCCCTGTGGAAACAAACGCCCACCTCCTGCAATACGACACGGTTCACGGGAAGCTCAATGAAACGGTCGAAGTGGACGGCGACAGCATCAAAGTCGGCAGCCGAACTTTTAAGTGTACCGCCATTCGCAACCCTGAAGAGCTTCCACACGGCGAAATGGGCGTCGATATCGCCTTTGAGTGTACCGGTATCTTCACCGCGAAAGAAAAAGCTGCAGCCCACCTGAAAGCCGGGGCGAAGCGCGTCCTCGTCTCTGCGCCTGCCAGCGGTGCGGACAAGACAATTGTTTACGGCGTGAACCACGAGACACTTGGCGCAGATGACCTTGTCGTCTCTAACGCATCGTGCACGACAAACTGTCTGTCGCCTGTCGCAAAAGTCCTTCACGACACAGTCGGGATCGAGCGCGGTTACATGACAACCGTGCATGCCTACACCGGCGACCAGCCAACGCTCGACCGGATGCATAAAGACCTCTATCGTGCCCGTGCTGCAGCAAGCTCCATGATCCCGACATCGACGGGTGCTGCCAAAGCTGTCGGTTTGGTCCTGCCGGAACTCGCAGGTAAGCTCGACGGGTCAGCCGTACGCGTACCAACACCGAACGTGTCCATGATCGACTTGGTCTTCGATGCCAGCAAAGACACCACTGTTGAGGAAATCAATGGCGCACTGAAAGCGGCGGCTGAAGGCCCAATGAAAGGTGTCCTTGGCTACACCACGGCACCACTGGTTAGCGCGGACTTCAACCATGATGCGCACAGCTCGACGGTCTCCGCTGATGGGACGAACGTAACTGACGGTACACTTGTCCGCGTCCTGTCCTGGTATGACAATGAATGGGGCTTCGCGACGCGAATGAGCGATACCGCGCTGCACATGGCGAAGTTTCTGTAAGCGGCCGTAGTAGGATGAGCCAATTTAGCACTCTCGACGATATGGACCTCGCCGGGAAGGCTGTCCTGACGCGGATCGATATCAACGTGCCAGTCGAGGATGGGCGCGTGACAGATACAACGCGCATCGACAAAGTCGCGCCGACAATCCTGAAAATTCTGGAGAAGGGCGGCAAGCCCGTCCTGCTGGCGCACTTTGGTCGTCCTAAGGGGCAGCCCAATCCGGACATGTCGCTTCGTGTTACGGTTTCGGCCCTTGAGGCAGCGCTCGGTAAGCCTGTGACCTTTATCGAGCGCCCGGATCGCGGTGCGATTGATGACGCTGCGGCCGACGCAGTGATCCTGATCGAGAATACGCGCTTTTCGTCCATGGAAGAGGCCAACGATCCAAAAATGGCAGGCTTCCTGTCCACGCTCGGCGACGTTTATTGCAATGACGCCTTTTCAGCCGCTCACCGTGCGCACGCGTCAACTGAAGGCGTGGCGAAGCTGCTGCCGAATTGCGCAGGCTTGCTGATGGAGGCTGAGCTTAAGGCGCTGGATGCTGCACTCGGAACGCCGACGCGGCCTGTGATGGCGGTGGTAGGCGGCGCGAAGGTCAGTTCCAAAATCGACCTTCTCAAGAATCTTGTCTCGAAAGTCGACGCACTGGCCATCGGTGGCGGAATGGCCAACACATTCCTCGCTGCGCGGGGTTATAGCGTGGGAAAATCGCTCTGCGAGCATGACTTGACCGATACGGCGAAAGAGATTGAGCGCAACGCCAAGGCTTCCGGGTGCGATATCCTGCTTCCAATGGATGTTGTCGTTGCCAAAGATTTCGCCGCAAATGCACCACACCGGACCTGCGGTCTGGATGAAGTCGCTGATGATGAGATGATCCTCGACGCGGGTACGCAGAGTGTTGCGATCATGGCGGCGGCGATGGATGTGGCCAAAACGCTGGTCTGGAACGGCCCGCTCGGCGCGTTTGAGATGCAGCCGTTTGACAAGGCCACAGTGCAAGCTGCCCAAGCGGCTGCAACCCGTTGCAAGGCTGGCAAACTGATCGCAGTTGCTGGCGGTGGCGATACTGTGGCGGCACTCAATCATGCGGGCGTGGCGCAAGACTTTACCCATATTTCAACTGCAGGCGGGGCCTTCCTGGAATGGATGGAAGGCAAGGCCTTACCCGGCGTGGAAGCGCTGAAACACTAGACGATCTATGAGAGGGAGATCCCTATGACCAAAGCGGATATGACAACACAGATTTCACAAGGGGAGGGGTTCATTGCCGCCCTGGACCAGTCCGGCGGATCGACGCCCAAAGCGCTTGGCCTCTACGGTGTTGAGCCAAGTGCCTGGAGTGATGAGGAAGGCATGTTCGACCTCGTGCACCAGATGCGCACCCGGATTATCAAATCTCCTGCTTTCAATGGTGATAAAGTCATTGGTGCGATCCTGTTTGAACGTACGATGGATGGTGAGATTGACGGCAAGCCGACAGCACACTTCCTCTGGGAAGATTGCAATGTCGTGCCTTTCCTGAAAGTCGACAAAGGCCTCGCCGATGAAGCTGACGGCGTTCAGGTTATGAAGCCAATGCCCGGCCTCGATACTCTCCTCGAAAAAGGGGTTTCCAAAGGTATTTTCGGCACCAAAATGCGCTCGGTGGTCAATTCCGCCAACAAGAGTGGCATTGGGGAAGTCGTTGCTCAGCAATTTGCCGTCGGCCACCAAATCCTTCGTCATGGCCTAGTTCCGATCATTGAGCCGGAAGTGAACATTAATGCCCCAGATAAGGCTGAGGCTGAAGCGATTCTGCTGGAAGAACTGACAGCCCATCTCGATAAACTGCCAGAGACCCAGCAAGTTATGTTGAAACTGACGCTTCCGGAAGTCGATAACCTTTACAAGCCGCTGGTCGATCATCCACGAGTCATGCGCGTTGTGGCACTGTCGGGTGGTTATTCGCGTGAAGAGAGCTGTGCTCGTCTCTCCCGCCAGACCGGAATGGTGGCCAGCTTCTCCCGCGCGCTCGCTGAAGGTCTGAATGCAGGCCAAAGCAATGATCAGTTCGATGCAACGCTGAAGTCTTCCATCGACAATATCTGCGACGCGTCTAACGCGGGTTAGGTTTGAGCGGTTTTCCCGTCGTCCTGAAACGTATATACTGACGGCATGTCTGACGATCCGACCCGCGAACGCCCGCGTCTCTATCTGATTACGCCATCGCAGATTAGCGACGTTGCGGCCTTCGTCACGCAGCTTGAAGCTGCGATTGCAGGCGGTGATATTGCGAGCCTGCAGGTTCGGCTGAAGGACCGTGACGGCCACATTGATACGGGCGCAACGCGAGCTGTCGCTCAGGCGGTGAAGCCGATCTGCCAGGATCACGACATTGCACTGTTCATCAATGACAGCCCGCAACTTGCCCGCGCTTTGCAAGCTGATGGTGTTCATCTGGGGGCTGACGATATGGATATCGCTGAGTCTCGCGACTTGCTCGGTGACGATGTGATTATCGGGGCGACCTGCAAGAACAGTCGGCATGCAGCTTTGCTGGCGGGGGAAGCGGGGGCTGACTATCTCGCATTCGGGGCATTCTATCCAACAGAGACAAAGGCGAATACCACGCCGGCAGAGCCTGACATTCTGACTTGGTGCCAGATGTTTCTGACTTTGCCCTGCGTCGCGATTGGCGGGATTACGATCCAGAACGCAGCACCTCTCGTTGCAGCCGGGGCAGACTTCCTCGCCGTGTCTTCCGGCGTGTGGTCTCACAAAGACGGGCCGGCCGCATCTGTTGCGATGTTCAACCGCGCGATTGATGAAGCGATGGGCGCGACAGCGATCTAGGCCTGATGCCTGAGCCTTGACCGGGTCTGCCCCTAGGGCTACGCCGCGCCCATAAAAGACAGGACAGTTCTTATGGTCAAAATCAACGGAAACGAGATCAAGCCGAATATGGTCATTGAGTATAATGGCTCTGTCTGGCGCGCGATGAAATGCAATGCTGTGAAGCCCGGAAAAGGTGGCGCGTTCAATCAGGTTGAAATGCGTAACCTGTTCAATGGATCGAAGGCGAATGAACGGTTCCGTGCGAATGAAACTGTGGAACGTGTGCGCCTTGAGCAAAAAAACTATCAGTACCTGTTCGATGCAGGTGAAGCTTACGCGTTCATGGATCAGGAAACGTTTGAGCAGATCGAGTTGCAAAAGGATTTTGTCGGCGAAGACGGTGATTTCCTGCAGGATGGAATGAGCGTTGAAATTGAGTTTTACGGTGAAACGCCGATTGGCGTGGAAATTCCCGATCAGGTCACGCTGACCGTCGAAGAGACTGAGCCTGTCGTCAAAGGCCAGACAGCCGCTAACTCGTTTAAGCCAGCCGTTTGCGACAATGGCATACGTGTGACGGTTCCGCCATTCATAGGCGTTGGTGAACGCGTGATTGTTCAGACCTCTGACCGGACCTATCTGCGTCGCGCGGATTAAGATCCGAAACCTGTCACACCAAATTAGAGAAGAGACGCAATGTCCAAACCCTCCGCCCTTGGCAATGTTCTGATCGAAGCCGCGCGAAAAGCGGGCCGTTCGCTCGCGCGTGATTTTGGCGAAGTTGAGTACCTGCAAGTCTCGAAAAAGGGCCCTGGTGACTTTGTCTCCAATGCCGATCACCGCGCCGAAGAGATCATCTTTGAGTATTTGAGCAAGGCACGTCCCGGCTATGGCTTCGTCATGGAAGAGCGCGGGATTGTTCAGGGCACGGACAAGTCCAATCGCTTCATTGTTGATCCACTCGATGGGACGCTGAACTTCCTGCATGGGCAGCCGCATTATGCGATTTCGATTGCTCTTGAGCGTGAGGGTCAGCTCTATTCCGGTGTTGTTTACGATGTCTCCCGCAATGAGATTTTCTGGGCCGAGACCGGGCGCGGCGCATGGCTTGAGCAACGTAAATTGCGGGTTGCTGGACGTAAACACATGGACCAAGGGGTGTTTGCAACCGGGACGCCTTGGGTGGGCAAACCCCCTGAAGCCCACACCCGATTTGCACAAGAGATCGCCGCGATGACGCCAATCTGTGCGGGTATCCGCCGCAATGGTTCCGCTGCACTCGATTTGGCCTGGGTCGCGGCGGGCCGGTTTGATGGATTTTGGGAGCGCGACCTGAAAGCCTGGGACATTGCAGCGGGTATGATTCTTGTGCGGGAAGCCGGCGGTGTGACAACCGAGATCGATGGCGGAAATGCCCTGTTGACGGGCTCGATTATCTCCGCCAATGCCGACTTACATCCGAAACTCGAAAAGCAAATCCGGAAGGCCCCTTCCTTTGCCAGAGACACCGACTGAGACAGGCCTTTCTGAACAGGCTGAGAAACGTGGACCGTTTCGGAAGTTCCGCGATGGGATTGCTTGGCTGAACGCGAATAAGAAGCGCTTTTTTTGGTGGTGGGTTGGCTATCAGGCGGTGAAGGGCATTCTGACGCTGAGTTTGATTTGGATTCCGCTGCTGCTGTTGTGGTTGCGGAATGGGTAGGGGTCTCTTTTTAAGCCCATCTCTGAGACGCTGCGCGTCAGACGGGCGAAATGGGTTCCCGATCGTCGCTTTGCGCGCATTAACCGGGTCGCGGGCGCTGGTGCTCTTGATTTGAGTTTTGCGCAGCCGGGCGTGGCTTCGCGTTTGGGTGCGGGAAGGTGGGGTGGTTTGGTTGTGGTGGGTTTGTGATCTGCCCTCCGGGCCTTCTGCCGTTTCATTTAGTCCACTGGACCAAATGATCGCTGGGCGACCACTTTAGAAGCCCCCTCCGCCCTTCGGGCACCTCCCCCGCAAGCGGGGGAGAATCGTTCTGCATTGTATTTGCTAGGATTTTTGCTGAGATGTTCAGAGATGGATACCAGCTTTCGCTGGTATCTGCGGAGATTGGGATTGGGGGGTGTTTTGTGGGATAGAGCTGCTGTTTCAAGCGCTGGGGCATTGGATCACTGCAGATCTCAATATAGCGATTGCCAGCTTCCATCATGCTCAATTTTATACTCGACTTCCCATGCCGTATTCGCGGCCATGGCAGTGTAGCACAAGGAAACGATGTCTTTTGCAATCAAGACCTTCGTCAGCCACGGGCGATAATGACAAACGGATTCGTGATCGCTCCAAATCCAAGCCGCCTCGTCCATTTCGATCAAGACGCTGAGCACGCGTCTTATGTTTGCCTTATTAGTCGAGTTAAGACTGTCTTCCGCACTGGCATAGCAAAGCGATATCCCTTCTTTGCCTCCCAAATCAAAGCAGATGCAGCGAGGCCAAGCATTGTCTTTGTCTTCGATATAACCGTCAGTGCGCTCAAAAAGCTCGATCATCTCAGTACGGATTGAGCGTTTGCTTAACTGACCACTATAGGCATTGTCGGACATGTATTATTATGCAGTCTCGCTTTCCAGCTCTAAGCGTTGATGAGCGCGCCGCCTGCATAGAGAGCCGCTGCACCCAATTCTTCCTCAATGCGGATGAGCTGGTTGTATTTGGCCAAACGGTCTGAGCGCGCCAGTGATCCGGTTTTGATCTGGCCGCAATTTACGGCAACCGCGAGGTCGGCGATGGTGGCGTCTTCGGTCTCACCAGAGCGGTGTGACATGACAGCCGTATAGGCGTGGCGATGGGCGAGTTCGACGGCGTCCAGTGTTTCGGACAGCGTGCCGATCTGGTTGACTTTAACGAGGATCGAGTTCGCTGCGCCGCGCTGCAAGCCGAGCGCTAGGCGTTCCGGGTTGGTCACGAAGAGGTCGTCGCCGACAAGCTGGCAGCGGTCGCCGACCATGTCTGTGAGGATTGACCAGCCGCCCCAGTCATCCTCGGCCATGCCGTCTTCGATTGAGAGGATCGGGTAGGCGTCAACGAGGTCGGCGAGATATTTCGCCATGCCTTCGGCGTCATAGGATTGGCCTTCGCCGGACAGAACGTATTTGCCGTCTTTGTAGAATTCCGTAGAGGCCGCATCGAGTGCGAGGGCCACGTCTTCGCCGGGGGCGTAACCTGCAGTCTCGATGGATTTCATGATGAAGTCGAGGGCTTCGCGTGTAGATGAAAGATTTGGTGCGAAGCCACCTTCGTCGCCAACGCCGGTATTATGGCCGGCTCTATTGAGTTCTGATTTCAGCGTGTGAAAGACTTCGGAGCCGATGCGAACGGCGTCAGACAGGCTGTCGGCATTGACCGGCATGATCATGAATTCCTGAATGTCGATCGGGTTGTCGGCATGCTCACCGCCGTTGATGATGTTCATCATCGGCGTTGGCAGGATACGCGCATTTGTGCCACCGACATAGCGATAGAGCGGCATAGAGCAGCTCTCAGCAGCCGCTTTCGCTGTTGCCATTGAAACGCCGAGAATGGCGTTCGCACCGAGGCGCTTCTTATTATCCGTGCCGTCGAGTTCGATCATCAGCCCGTCGATCAGGCGCTGTTCGGTGGCATCCAGACCTTCCAGCTCGTTCGCGATTTCGCCGTTGACGGCCTCGACCGCGTTCTGGACGCCTTTGCCTTTGTAAGCTTCGCCGCCATCGCGCAGTTCATGAGCCTCGTGGACACCGGTTGAGGCCCCCGATGGAACGGCTGCACGGCCGAAGGAGCCATCCTCAAGCGTGACATCAACTTCGACGGTTGGATTGCCGCGGCTGTCGATGATCTGGCGGGCGTGAATGTCGACGATTTCACTCATGGGAGGTGTCCTTATAGGGGCGTGTGTTTACGTTTGCGGTGGCTTTAAGTCTGTGCGCGGGCAAGGGCAAGACCGCTGCGCCCTTTCACTGATGCAGACTCTTGTTAAAGTCAGTCTTGAGAGAGGTTTTAGATGAAGGGGTTCCCGTCATGATGGGTGAAATTATCGCTGAAGTGTTTTCAGTCAGCGGGCTGTTTACGCTGTTTGCGCTTCTATTGCTGCAGGCCGTTCTGGGCTTCGACAATCTGCTCTATATCACGATTGAGTCTAAACGTGTTGGTCCAGAGAAAGCGGGCAGTGTCGCGCGCTGGGGCATCGGGATCGCGGTTGCGCTGCGGATCATCTTGCTCATCGTGATCGTGAACCTGTTCTCGCTTCTGGCGGAGCCTTTGTTTGAGGCGCAACTAAAGGGATTTCTGGAGGGTGAGTTTACCCTGCAAGCCCTTGTGACGCTGCTTGGCGGTGGGTTCATCATCTACACCGCGATCAAGGAAATCCATCACCTGCTGGCGGTCGACCATATCGAGCATACGGAAGGTTCAAAGAGTAAATCGGTGGTTCAAGCCGTTGCCATGATCGTGGCGATGAACTTGGTCTTCTCGTTTGACTCAATCCTGTCAGCGATGGCGATTGCGAATGTTGAAGTGGCGAATGTCGTCAATCAGGCTGGCGATGTTTTGCTGCAGGCGAGCGCTGGGTTAGTACAGGGCGGCGTATTTGAAGGCACGGTGCAAGAGTGTAAGGCCTATCTGATTGCCAATCCGATTGACGGTGCGGTCGGTTGTGAGCCCGGCAAAGATTATCAGATCTGGATCATGGCGATTGCGATTGTTGCCTCCGGCATCATTATGATTCTGTTGGCAGATTATGTCGCTGACTTCCTGAAAAAGAATCGGATGTATGAGGTTTTGGGCCTGTTCATCCTCTTCCTCGTTGGTGTTCTCCTCGTGACCGAGGGGGCGCATCTGGCGCATTTGAAACTGTTCGGCTTCCCGATTGAGGCGATGAGCAAGGCGAGCTTCTACCTGGTTGTTGGCACTTTGGTTGTGACCGATATTATCTCGACCAACTATCAGAAGCGGCTGTGGGCTCAGCGCGAGGCAGAACTGCGCAGTTCCGGCAATAATGTTGATGACGCGATCAAGGCCGTCGATTCTCATATCGAGAAGCATGGCAATATCGGCTAAGCGGCTCATGGATGTTTCCGATGGCGGGTGAAACGGTTTTCTACGCCATCGGAGATGTTCACGGTGAGGCGGTCCGACTGCGCGAATTGCATGCGAAGATCGATGACTTTCATGAGGTCTATGCCCCGAACGACATCAAGCACATTGTGCATGTTGGAGACTATGTGGATCGCGGGCCGGACAGTTGTGGTGTGATTGAGACGCTTATGGCGATGGAAGCGGCGTCGTCTGAAACGGTGACTTGCTTAATGGGTAATCATGAGGAGATGATGCTGAATGCGTCACGCGGTGCCGATGTCAGTTTCTGGCTCCGCAATGGCGGTGATAGCGCGATGGCGAGTTACGGGCTGAGCGATCCCCGTGATCTTCCAGTGTCGCATATGGATTGGGTTGCCGGGTTGCCAACTATATACGTGCCGCAAGGCCGTGATCTGATCTTTGTGCATGCGGGTGTCGATCCTCAGACATATCCGAACGATGACGACACCAAACGTCGATGGATGCGCAGTAGGCGCTTTTTCGACACGACCAATTGGACAAGCCGAGCGCTAAGAGGGATGCGTGTCGTGCATGGTCATACGCCAACGAGCGATGCGCAGGCGGATGTCTCTCCAGATGGTAGACGGATCAATATTGATACGGGCGCGGCGTTTGGCGGGGCTTTAACGGCAGGGGTGTTCAAGGGCGCTGAGCGGCCGATTTTTTTGCAAACTTAGTCGCGTTACTCTTTGATGAGGGAGCGGTTAAGGCCGGTGACTTTCACCGCGACTTTGTTGCCTTTGCGCCCGACTGAGCCTTCCATGACGACCGGGCCGTCACGATCACCGGAGAGGACTTCGACAGGCTGATCCGGGGGCAGGCCGAGTAGGAGCGTAGAGCCTGCCTTCAACGATGTGATCCGGCTGAGCGGGACACTGAGGCTTGCCAACCGTGCTGTGAGAAGGGCGGTAACGGGTAAGCTTGTGGCCCGCATCGGCGCCACGTCGGTGGCCTCGGCTCTTTCGCTCGTGATGACTTTAAGCGTGGTCGACAGGCCGGGGACTTCTAGAGTGTAATCTGTGTCCACAACCTCTTCTGGCGGGAGCAGGCTTGTAACGTAAGCCATATCTGTTTCGATCGCGACGAGGCGTAAATCATCCTGCAAGGCGCGGCCTAAAGCTGGCATTAATTGTTCAAGCAGGGCGCAGTCGATGGGGCTGAGACGCCAGTCATCGCCGAGACGTCCAGTATCTATGACCATTGGCGGTGCGCCGCAGGCTTTTGCAATAATGGCATCGACAAGAGCGTTCGGTAGAATGATCAGCGCCTCAACTTGATCATCGCGCGATCCGAAACAGAGCGCTGCGGCCGGGGCCAATTGAACGAGGCGAAGATCTGATGGCTTTGAAATTTGCGTTCGGACAAGGCTGATCGAAGGCTTTAGGCCGCAGCACTGATTGAAAGACAAGGACAGTTTCGCCGCGATTTGTCCGGCCTTGATGTCACGTTGCGGGTCCGAGCGGGATGGTTCGTCCGGCAGATTTGGGATCGCGCGATCTTGAACTGATGTGGGCGTGTCTTGTCCAGGCAAGTCAGAGAGGTCGGGGCGGAGTAGGGCTTCAATTTCAGCCGCGCTCAAAACGCCGCGCGCGCTAGGGATTGGGCGATCAGCATCCATCACGTCTACCGTACCATCCATGGCCCAGCCTTTGTCTGGAGGAGAGTTTTTGTCATGACTCATTACCGTCTAACCCTACGCGAACAAAAGCGTCCGAATCGGTGATGGACTCTAAAGGGTTAACAGGGCGTTAGGGATTTAAGATTTTGGAAAGATTTACAGCTGCGGCGCTGCTAATCATCGCGAACAGTGCGCTCTTTTCGCTCGTGACGTTCCTGCGCTTCAAGGCTGAGCGTTGCGGTCGGACGGGCCTCGAGGCGGCGGACGCCAATGGGTTCGCCCGTATCTTCACAATAGCCGTAAGTGCCAGAATCGATCCGGCGGATGGCAGCATCAATTTTGGAGATTAGTTTCCGCTGACGGTCGCGCGTGCGTAGCTCAAGTGCTTTATCACTTTCAGAGGAGGCCCGGTCGACGAGATCAGGGTGATTTGAGGACTCAGCGCGAAGGTTTGAAATCGTCGCTTTCGCGCCATTCAGAATGTCGTCTTTCCACGTCTCAAGCTTTTGACGGAAATACGCTTTTTGTTTGGAGCTCATGAACTCCTCGCTGTCCGATGGCGTATAGTCTTTCAGGTCAGTCTTGGTCATGAATCATCATCCATACTCTCGTGTGAGCGCCGTATACTGATTTCTCTCAAGTTGTGCAATCAGCGGGTTATACACCAATAAGAAACATATTTTACATAATACATTGTATTATATTTCCTCACGGCAAGCCGATGGCGTAATTGTGATCAGGTCAGGGTTTTTTTGCTCATGATCTATTCATCATCGCGCCCGAACAGACCGCCCAACGCCTCATCAAGAACGCGGTCGCGGACCTCTTCTTCGAGGCTTTGTTCCGGTTCAGCCTCTGGTGTCTCGTCAGAGGGCTGTTGGGCATGTGCTGGCTGACCGCCGCCGACAACCTCTCCGATCAGGCCGCCAAGCGGGCCTTCAACGCGGCTCGTGATTTCGTCAGCGACGCGACCGCGCGCCTGATTGGTGAGCTCCTGTTGAACCGCTTTCGTATCAAAGCCGAATTTGGGGCTGGTCCAAGGCCCTGAGATATTCACTGGGATCGCAATGCCAGCCACGCCTATGGTCGACCCCTGTCCCTGTGCCGTGCGGTCGACGCGGGGCTTGAGATTAATGTTGACTGTCCGGCTCGCCAGATTGATTGAGCCGCTCCCTGTGACATTGACCACAGGGTTTTTGAGCTCAAGTTGTTGGACTGTGGCGACACCGTTGACGAATTTCAAATCACCCAAAAAGGCACTGAAATCTGTTTCTGCTTCGGGTGAAACAACACCTCTCAGAGAACTTATGGTTAGGTCGCCTGATGTCAGAAGGCCTGATAGATTTTCAGTTGATCGAACCAGTTGGGCTAAGTTAATGCCGCGCAAAACTCCATCGTTGAGAGAGGTGCCAAAGTCGCCGTCGAGACCCTCAATCAGGGCTTTCAGGCTGTTACCCTGCGAGGTGAAATCCAGATTGACCTGACCGATCCCGCCGAGGCGATTAAACCCTGTGAGTGCTTCAAACAGTTTCTCTGCCGCTACGCCCTCAGCATTTGCTTTTACAGAAAGGGTGGGTGTCGTGCGTGAAGCGTCCAGCGTCATGTCACCGGACCATGCGCCGTCAAATGCGCGAAAGCCCGGCTGATTTTCGGCCCGCCGGAAGGCCGTCTTCAAGCGACCATTGTTAAGGGTTGTTGTCAGCAGGGCGTCGGTTAGCGTGATCGTGTCGAGGATCACCTCACCGGCCGTGAAGGTCAGGTCCGCGTCCACCATTTTTAGCCCATCAAGGGCCAATGGCGTGTCGTCCCATTCAGTGCTGCTTGTTGTAGGGGCTGGTGTCTGCACCTCGGATTGGCCGAGGAAAGGGGTTAGATCGAGCGTTTCCATAGCGAGATTAGCCGTGACCTTCGGACGTGCTCCACTCAGGTCTGCACCGACTTTACCGGTTGTTGTTAAGTCATCGAGGGTCAGCGTTGCATCGGCGAGCGAGACGCCTTCGAAACTGCCACTTGTGTTCCCTTCGATCTTGAAACTACGCAGCCTGTCACCCTCTGGAACAACGACATCGAGTGCACCTAGAAGGCCGCGCAGGTTTTGGCTCTCGGCTGTCACTTGTCCATTCAGAGCGCCGGGTGCGCCAAGCGAAAGGTTGCCCTTATAGTCCGCATCCAGCAGTGGACCGCGATGGGTCAGAACAACAGTGTTGAGGTTGAGACTTGTGGCCGGACCTGAAACGTCGGCTGTCAAATCAAGATCATCGACGATAGAGAGTGCGCTAATTTGCTGATCAGACTTGAAGATCTGGTTCGGTTTATCAGCGCGGATTTCAAGTTTGCCGTCGAGGCTCGGCGTTTCCGATAAGAGAAGCGCACCGGTATAGTCGAGTGCTAGGCCGTCTGCGCGTAATTCTGACTGGCTTAGATCTACGGCGAGAGCGGTCACCGGGCCAGATATGCGCCCTTTGAGATTGACGCTTTTCAGAGCGTCTGCGCGGATCGGCAAATCAGCACCGAAAAAGGCAATTAGGCGACTCAATGTCTCTGAAGTGAGCGTGAAGCCCCCGTCTAAAGTCGGCGCATCGCCTATCGTCAGCGCCCCATCATAACTGATTGTGCCATAATCGGTTTCAAGCGCAGCAATCAGAGAGGCCGGACGCGCCATGCTAAGATCCTCAATCGTGTCGAGGTCAATCTCATAGGCGAAAGCCTGTCCGTTCAGCTTGCCATCCCCACTTGAGACCAAAGGTGCGTCGAGTGCGCTGAGCCGAGCCTGGACGTTCACATCTGTCAGCGCGTACTGCGTGTTTGTCGTGCGATCATTATAGTAAACATTGGCGTTGCGCAGGCGTGCGCGGCCAATCGTAGTGCTGAAGCCGGACGATGCGTCTTCTGTCTCCGTCTCAGTTTCTGTCTCTTCGTCCGTCGTTGAGTCAAAAATCCAGTTTGCCTCACCGTTTGGCAGACGTTCCAAATTCACAGTCGCATCGGACAATGTAATCTCAGCAACTTCAACACGCGAAGAGAACAGCGGCCAGAGTTTGATATTGGCCTTGAATTCGCCGGCGGTGATCATCTGATTTGTGCTAAAGCCCTCAGGGTTGCTGACACTGGCCCCATCGATTCTGACAGAGATACTCGGAAAGATGGAGAGTGAGGGGTCACCGGCGAGGATCACATCGCGACCCGTCGCATTCGTCGCGGCTTTCTCAATCTGGGCTGTGTAAACCGAAGTTGGGATCAAAAACGGGACGATTACGGCGGCCAGCAAAAGCAAGCCGACAATAACTCCAAGGATGATCAGGACGCGTTTCATGGTCTCGCTCTCTCAAGGCAAATTGCTATTCAGCGCTTTTATCTGCAATCGATGGCAAAGTCATGGCAATCGCTGCTTGACCGGGCGCGCGCGCCTGTCTAAATCGACGCCTCACGGCCACGGTCGTGAACAAGAGAAATGCGCGGGTGTAGCTCAGTTGGTTAGAGTGCCGGCCTGTCACGCCGGAGGTCGCGGGTTCGAGCCCCGTCACTCGCGCCATTTCTCACGAAATGGAATTCACACAAATCATTGAAATCAAACGACTTTTCGGAGTTCGTTTGCATTTCTATGCGTATAATGGCTGGAATTTGTGGACCAAATTGGGACCAAATTGTGGACCAATGGTCGGCGTCATGAAGCGCGTCGAAGACAATTCTTACCTCGAACAAAGAGGCAGGGTCTGGTGGTATAACCGCCGGGTGCCGAGAAGGTTCGCACACCTCGATTGCCGGAAGCGGATCAAGGAATCGCTCGGTACGACGTCACTCGAACAGGCGCGTTACAAGCGTGATCTGCTCGCCGAAGCTGACGATCACTACTGGGCCTCGCTTCAGATCGCTGATGAAACCGGCCCATCGTCCAACCGCGAAGTGTCGGAGGCGGTTCGTCGTCGCTATAAGATGGCGACGGTAAAGGCACTGGCTTGCGGCTTTACTTACCAGCCAATTGATCATCTTGCGACCACAGCACCACTGGAGGAAACGCTTGCCCGACTGCTGGCCGTGCAAACGCAGGCGGGGCCTGCCGAAATTCCGAAAGAACGGGATGTTGAAGCACTTCTCGGTGGGGCGACGAAGCCGACAATATCCGTGTTGGACGCCTTCGAACTCTATCTTGCTGAGATCGCCTACAATGCGCAACTTTATAAGTCGCCAAACCAGCAGGCGTCCTGGGAGAAGACCAAACGCACGTCGATCCAGTATTTCATCGATTTTGCCGGAGACATTGCCCTTGAGGACATCACACGGGAACTGGCGCTCAAATACCAAAAGCACTGGGCCAAACAGGTTAAACCGAAAGATGAAAAGACAAAGCCCATGGCGCCGAACACGGCAAACCGGCATATCGGTAATATCCGTTCGTTATACGCAGACTACTTCAAACATATCGGAGAGGAGGAGCGCCCCAACCCATTCCGCAACATGCATTTCAAAGCGAAGGCGCGCACCGAGGTTCCGCCATTCTCGTCTGATTGGGTTCGCACAAAGTTGCTCGCGCCCGGAGCGACACGCAGGTGGAACCCAGAATTGCAACTTATTTTATTGATGCTGATCGAGACGGGCTGCCGACCGAGCGAGATCATCAATTTGCGGATCGAGGACTTCCACATGGACGGACCGATTCCTTACATCGCCATCCGGGCGCGCAGTGATCGCGAAGTTAAAACCGACACGTCAGAGCGCGACATCCCGCTTGTTGGTATTTCACTCGAAGCTGCCAAACGCGCCGCACCAAGGGCATTCTCTCACTACTATGACCGCAATGAACTCGTTTCTGCGAACATGATGAAGAACCTGCGCAATCGAGGTTTGCTAGAGACCCCTAACCACAAAGTTTATTCACTGCGTCACGCCTTTGAGAAGCGCATGCAGGAAGCCAACATCGACTACGGCTTGCGATGCCTTCTCATGGGGCACAAGACGACACGCCCGGTCTATGGAGATGGCGGGTCGTTGGAGTACCGGCGCGATGAGTTGTTGAAGATTGCCCATCCGTATGATGCGCGGGTAATGGAGCTGTTTGAGAGTGAGAATTCGGAGTGGTGCATAGTGTCCTAGGTGGGCAAAATCAGACATTAACCTAACGATTAAGGTGCCATGTCCAAGCTTTTCTTGATGATACTAGTGCAGCTGCGCCCAAGATCCTGTATAGCTCGGTCCATGACTGATCTGACAGATACTTTGAAGCAACTCTCTGCCCTATCTCAGGAAACGCGGCTGCTGGCGTTTCGCGCGTTGATGGAGAGGGGACCGGACGGCCTGCAGGCCGGGGCAATTGCTGATCGGCTTGAGCTTGCGCCGAACAAGCTGTCCGGTCACCTTGGTATTCTGGTCAATTCTGGCCTCGTTAGTGTCGAACGTGATGGGCGGCGCATGATCTACCGGGCCGAGATCGATGCGGTGAACAGCCTTCTGTCCATGCTGGTCGAGACCTGCTGCAATGGTCATCCGGAGGTGTGCGCGCCGCTTGCGATCCTCTCGAAAGTGTCCTGTTAAATCAATATTCGATAGAATGTTGAAATAATTTGCGCTCTCCCCTAGGAAGACGTAAACCAAGCCTTCTTCGCGGTGGGGAGTTGCGATGAGACCATTCCTGTTAGCTGCGTTCCTATTCTTCATCTGCGAGATTCCTGCGGGCGCGGAACAAGCGTTTCGGCTTGAACCGGCGGTGAGAGCGCCAGACTGGCTGACGCTCAAGGGCGAGGTGCGTGTACGCTATGAAAGCCTTGACGGTCAGTTCCGCGCTGGCCGTGACGGCAGCGATCAGCTCCTCTTGCTGCGCACGCTCCTGCTCGCCGAAGCCGATACGGGGCCTGTCACCCTCGGCGTCGAGTTGCAGGACAGCCGGACCTATCTGGGCGATGCGGGTACGCCGCTCTCCAGCAGCTTCGCCAATCCGCTCGATATTCTCCAGCTTTACGCCCGGTTCGATAACCTGCCGGGCCTGCTTGGCGACGGCTCCGACAGCAGGCTTGTTCTAGGGCGCCAGACCGTGTCCATCGGTTCGAAGCGCCAGATTGAACGCGTTGAATACGCCAATGTCATCCGAAGCTATACGGGCGCGCATTTCATCAGCACGGCCGACCGTGGCGATGAACTCCACGCGATCTATGTCGTGCCGACCGCTTGTTTCCCAACCACGCGCCCGGACCTTGATGACAACCAGTGGTCCGGCGACGAAGAACAATGGGGCCAGCGTATCTGGGGCGTCCATTATCGCCGCGCAGACATTTTACCGGGCACCGTTCCGGGCCTCTGGGGCGAGGTGTTCGTTTATGGCCTTGAAGAGGAAGACACCGAAGACTTCCAGACCCCTGACCGCTCTTATGTCGCGCCGGGCTTCCGGCTCTATCGCAAGCCGGAATTGGGGCGATGGGACATTGACCTTGAAGCCGCCCTGCGTAGGGGAACGCGTTATTCCAGCAGCGATCCGGCAGATACGCAGAGCCTAGAGGTCGATGCGGCCATGATGATCGCAGCGCTTGGTTACACATTCGATGCGCCATGGCAGCCGCGCCTCACGCTCGAATACTATTACGCCAGCGGCGACGAGGACCCGAACGACCTCGCCTTCGACCAGCATGAGCGTCTCTTTGGCGGGCGGCGTACCGATCTGAACAACACCTCGATCCATGGTCCGCTGACACCCGCAAACCTAAGCGCGCCGGGGTTTCGGGTGCAGGTCAAACCCGATGACCGCTGGGATGGCTGGTTCCAGTATCACGCCGCGTCGCTCGCCTCAGAGACCGACAGCTGGGTCATCGCACGCCTGCGTGATCCGACAGGCCAGTCGGGCAGTTTCATCGGGCATGCGCTGGACGCGCGGGCGCGCTACTGGGTCGTGCCAGACAGTCTGCGTCTCGAACTCGGCGCTTCGGGCCTCATTTACGGAGAGTTTCCGAAAAACGTCCCCGGCGGGCCCGAAGGCGACGGAACGCTGTTCGGCTATGCCCAGCTCACGCTGACATTTTAGAGGGATCAATTCATGGGCGCTTTTGAAAAATACCTCTCCTTATGGGTCGCACTTTGCATCCTCGCAGGCATCGGGCTGGGCCTGCTTATCCCCGGCGTCTTCCAGGCGCTGGCGGGGCTGGAATACGCCAATGTCAATTTCGCAGTCGCGATCCTGATCTGGGCCATGGTCTGGCCGATGATGATCGGGGTGGATTTCACAGCTATGCGCGATGTCGGCAACAAGCCCAAAGGCCTGATCATCACACTGGTGGTGAACTGGCTGATCAAGCCTTTCACCATGGCAGCGCTCGGTGTCCTGTTCTTCCGCTACGTGTTTGCCGACTTCATTCCTCCCGCTGACGCCGAAGGCTATATCGCAGGACTGATCCTGCTCGGGGCGGCGCCCTGCACAGCCATGGTCTTCATCTGGTCGCAGTTGACGAAAGGCGATGCCAATTACACGCTGGTGCAAGTCAGCGTGAATGACACGATCATGGTCTTCGCCTTCGCGCCCATCGTGGCCTTCCTGCTTGGCGTGACGGACATTGCCGTGCCGTGGGAGACACTGCTCCTGTCGGTTGCGCTCTATGTCGTGATCCCGCTGATCGCCGGTGTCCTCACACGCAACATGCTGACCAAACACGGCGGCGCGGAGGCGGTGTCGTCCTTCACGTCCCGTATCAAGCCGCTATCGGTCATTGGCCTTTTAGCGACCGTCGTCCTGCTGTTCGGCTTCCAGAGCGAGACGATCATCGCCCGCCCGCTGGTCATCGCGCTGATCGCCGTACCGATCGTGATCCAGTCGTACGCCATCTTCGCCATTGCCTATGCCGCAGCCTGGGCTTGGAAAGTGCCGCATCGCATCGCCGCGCCCTGCGCCATGATCGGCACTTCGAATTTCTTCGAACTGGCCGTCGCCGTCGCGATCAGCCTGTTTGGCCTGAATTCCGGCGCTGCGCTCGCCACGGTCGTGGGCGTGCTGGTCGAAGTGCCGGTCATGCTGTCGCTGGTCGCCTTTGCAAACCGCACCCGTAATGCTTTTCCTGAAGGAGACATTCAGAGCGAGGCCAGACCATGATCGTCATCTATCACAATCCAGACTGCGGCACCTCGCGCAATGTCCTCGCCATCATCGAGGCCAGCGGCGCGACACCGGTCATCATCGACTATCTCAGCGAAGGCTGGACGCGCCCGCAACTCCTCGCGCTGTTCGCCGCCGCTGGACTCACCCCGCGCGCGGCCCTGCGTGAAACCAAATCTCCGGCAAAAGAGCTCGGCCTTCTAGACGAGGGCGTCAGCGACGAAACCCTCCTCGCCGCCATGCTGGACCATCCAGTTTTGGTCAACCGCCCGATCGTTGCAAGCCCTAAAGGCGTGCGCCTTTGCCGACCGAGCGAAACGGTGCTCGATCTTCTGGAGACGCCGCCGCCCGGCCCGCTCTATAAGGAAGACGGCGAAATTATCATCAATGAGAAAGGAGAACGTGTTGTCTGACCTTCCCGTACTCGACGATCAAAGCTTCCGCGACATTGACCGCGACGCGTTGCTCACCCCAGCGCTCGCCGCGCACAAGCCCCGCATCCTACTGCTCCATGGATCGTTGCGCAAACACAGCTATTCGCGGCTCGCCAGCGAAGAGGCCGCCCGCATCCTCGACAAATTTGGCTGCGAGACGCGCAGCTTCGATCCCGCGGGCCTGCCGCTGCCTGATGGCGCGGACGACAGCCATCCAAAGGTGCAGGAACTGCGAGACCTTGTGATCTGGTCGGAAGGCATGGTGTGGAGCTCGCCGGAGCGTCATGGGGCCATGACCGGGGTGATGAAGGCGCAGATCGACTGGATTCCACTCTCGCTCGGCGGCGTACGCCCGACGCAAGGTAAGACACTGGCTGTGATGCAGGTCTGCGGCGGCTCGCAAAGTTTCAATGCCGTCAATCAGCTGCGCATTCTCGGGCGCTGGATGCGGCTCATCACCATCCCAAACCAGTCATCCATTGCCAAGGCGTTTCTCGAATTCAACGAGGACGGGCGCATGAAACCGTCACCCTACTATGACCGCATCGTCGACGTGATGGAGGAGCTGACCAAGTTCACCCTGCTCACACGCGACCGCGCCGCCTATCTCGTTGACCGCTATTCCGAACGCAAGGAAAGCCCAGAAGCAGTGTCGAAACGGGTCAATCAGAAAGCGTTGTGAGTAAAATGTGCAAGCGGTCAGAATAGCAGATTTCAGAATTGCAATAGCGTGTAATCTGGGACGGTGAAGGCTTAGATTCGCAGATGTAGAGTAAACGTAGCGATCTTTGTTGGACAAAAAGAATATGGAATTCTGTTGCAAACTCAAAACCAGAGGGGTTTCTCATTGTACGTTTGATGTCGTAAAGTAAGTTATGCGTTGATTTTTGTCGCGGTCGGCCAATTAGACGGTAATATTGGATCATCGCGCCAACGACTTTGCAGGGAAGCAACTACAAGATAGTTTTTCAACAGAATTGCCCCAACTTGACCGCTCATGGCTACGCAAAGCGAACATTCGCCTAATATCCGGTTTTAGGAAATTTCCCGACATCCCGCCAATGTCTGCCCCTGATATATCTCAGTCTAGGTCCAATCGATCACCTGAAGTCGTTCATCACCTGCCCATTGCTCTGGCGCGACGCTGAATTTCTCACCCCGAAAATCGCAAATCGCGTGAACGCCTGCCTTATTGAAAAGGAGACGCCAGGTCTGGTTTTGTGTTGGGGCTTTTGCGGCGAAGGCTTCGCAGGTGAGGATCGCGGCGTTTGGTTTGTGTTCGGGATCGCGAACTGACGTGTAGCGAATTAGGTCGATATCTTCGGTTCGCGCGGCCTCTTCTAGCTGCTGGCACGGCTCGTAGTCTGTCGTGTGCATCCAGATTTCGCGGGCGTCGCTGAATGGTTTCGCGATCAGATCGATTGCTGCTTCTGTTTTTACCGGGACATCGAACGCCGTGTGTTCGCTTGGCTGGGTTGGAAAGGGCGTACCAGGAGAGTCCGCATAGAATAGCAGTAGATGAAACGCGGTTTCGATGATCGCGGTTCTTGGTTCCTCAGAGACATAGTAGACACCTGCTGTCGGTCCGGCTTTTCGGAACCGTGAGCCGTTCGGGTAAAGCCCGTAGCGAAACGGCGTCATATAGAGATAGTGCAGGCCTTCGCAGTCTGACGGCACAGGCGGCTTGGTCTCCTCCAGAATGTCTTCCAGCAATGCCTGTTCGTCCAGCGTATCAACAAGCTGTAGCGTGGAGACGACATGCTGGGCCTCGACGCATCGCCAATAGACCTTTTTGATGGTCTTTTGCTCAGAGCGGAGCGCGTCTTGAATCCAGATAGGCAAGGCCATGAGTTAGTCCTGTAATCGTCTTGATTTGATCCAGTGGACGACCACCAAGCGCCCGGTTGTCATTGCGCAGCCAGGCATGAGCCACCGTTCCATCCCCACCTGTGATCGCATCGAGTGAGCGAAACAGGCGTACGAACAGCGCGCCAAGCTCGAAGGCCTTGGAGCCTTCTTCCAGACGGAACTCATCCTTTCGCATGCGGGACACGGTCGGTTCCGAAACACCCAGAATCGTGGCGAGGTCTTTTCCTGAAAGACCCAGCTTTTCGGCGGCGCGCACAACCGCCATGGTCATGACGCGTGTCTTTTCCTGACCGTCCACTGCAACTGTCTGTGACATTAAAATACCCTTTCTTTCGAAAGAATATATATCATTTCTTTCTGTTGAAATCAAGGGTGATTGCCTTCATGTGGATGTTTGGTACTGTTCACGTTGAGCGCGGCTTCGATCCTGTCCCGCGCCGATTGGCGTTTCTGAACTTCCTGGTCAAAGCGATCGAAGAGGGGAAAATACTTTTCCCCGCAATGGCGCACGACCAGGGCTGCGATACGGCGACCTTCTTCAATCTCTTTCAACGTCAATCTCATGTTCGGTCCAATCGCGTGTTCAACTCGCCTTTGGGCGGTTCCAAACCATGATGCCGGTGCCGTCAGTCTCGTTCTCGAAGAAGGCGGCGCGCATGGGGCTCGCAAAACTCGGATCGTCTAGTTTGACGGCCAAATATGGTGTCTCGCCATCCTTGCTGTCTTGACGCCAGGCTGCGCCCAGCTCAGCGCCGCCTGCATAGAGCCGGAAATCCGGCGCGCTGTCGCTAGCCTTGTCCGCATTGGGAACAAGTTGCGCTTTCACATTTATCGTCATGGTACGGATGGTGCCGGTATAGGTCCCATCCTTTGCGGTGAAGGTTCCAATCTGTGCCATTGGGTTAGTCTCCTGTTCTGGCATGAAGGGCGCGGCGCGCCCGCTTGAACCCGGCATCAGTGCCGAGAAATTGCTGCAGCATGGCTGGAACAAGCGCTTCAGGCTTTTCCTCCGCGCCATAGGTTTGCCGATAGATTTCTGAATAGTCGCTGAGCGCTGCGGCAAGATCGGGATCAACCGCGATGCTCATGCGCACAGGCGTGCGGTCTGGTAATTTGTCGAGACGAAGGGACATGGGAATTGCTCCTGTTCTAATGAGGTCTGAGGATGAGATCGCGGGTCACAACCACGCGCACGGGCCAACCGGGCCGGACTTTGATTGTCGGTTGGATGTTCAGGTTGCGATCGACGACACGCTGGCCAGCTTCGTTGATCGTATCGCTCATGCCGCGCCGGATCGCGCGTTCGAGATCGCCGTCACCGTTGGAGCCAAGTTCCGCCCCTATGCCGAGGATAGTGGCGAGGCCCGCAGCGAAAAACACGCGGTCCCAGTGATGATCGGTCCGGTCTGACAGCCCCGCAAAGCCTTGGGCGTCTGCACCGGGAGCTGAGATGACGATCGAAGACCCATCTGGAAAAATGATCCGGTCCCAGGTTACAAGCGCGCGGTCCTGACCGAACGAGACTTCAGACTGATACCGTCCGATCAGGCGTGAGCCCTGCGGGATCAGGACGTATTGCCCCGTCACGGTATCGTAGACGGGCTGCGTGACTTGGGCGACAATTGTTCCAGGCAGATCGGAGTTGATGCCGGTGACAAGGCTGGCTGTAATGAGAGTGCCTGCCATCACCTGATAAGGTGAGGCCGGATCTTCAATGCGGTTTGTATTATAGATATCGCTGCTAACGCCCTCGCTCGCAAAGGCGAGCTTGCGGGATTGCAGGTTGGTGTCAGGTGGGCCGCCGAACCCCGTCGGCGCGCCTTGTGGCAACGCGGCCAGCGCGAGAAGTTCGGAGCCAAGATCAAGTGCGGGATCACGATAAATCGAGCCTGCATCGTCTTCAGTTTGGCGATTGGTTCGCGATTGTAGTTGGAAAAAGACCGGCGCTTTTGCGGCTTCTTCGGCCATCGCGGCCTCGCGCAGACGTGCAGCCCGCGCCGCTTCATCGACAGGATTTGGGCGAAAGTCGTCTTCAAATCGCGTAATGTATTCTGGTTCAATCCCGAGACTGCGCTCGGTTTGTAGCATCGTCGCCCCGAGATCGCCGGCCATGGGCGGGCCGAGACGCGCAACCCGCTCAGAGACAGGTCTGATCTCGCTATAGCCTGCGGGCAACGCTGAGAGCGCGTCGGGCTTTCTGGTATTGGACGTGTTGTATAGCTCGCGTCGCTCGGCTGGATCAGCCGCTTTCGGTGGTTTGAGCGCGATACTCATCGCAGCAAACAGAGCGAGCACACCAAGCCCAGCGCCAACCATCAAGACTTTGCGGTTGATCCGCGTGACAGGCCTTGGCGTCTCACGAATTTTGAGCCGTTCGGCGTGTTCATCAAAAGGGATGGGCTCTGACATAAGGCTAGCCCCCGAAGATCGCGGCAAGGCCTGTACGGCGCTGGCCTTTAGAGATGCGCACAACGGTCTGATTTTTCTCACCGATCCGCAGCTCGGCAGCGCGGAATAGGCGATCGACGACATAATAGTTGCCGCGCACGCGATAGTTGACGAGCTCTGCGTCGCCATCCTCGCCTAGCACGAAGAGGGGCGGCATATCCGTAGCCGCAATATCCTCCGGCATCTGGATGAAGACCTGGCGTCCATCATCGAATACGCGGACCGGTTTCCAGTCGGGACTGTCACCGCTGAGGCGATAGTCAAAGTTCAGGCCCTCTAGCGTGAGGCCGCGTTCGATGGAGCTCGCCTCGCGGGTCATCGCGCGGGTATTGCGGCTGGTCAGCTCGGCTAACTCGTCGCGCGGATAGCGCCATGAGAGGGCGGCCATATAGCCGCCTTCAGTGCTTTCCAGTTCCAGATGATAGGTGCGCCGGTCCGTGGCGATCATCAGATTTGTGCGAATGCCCGCACTAATGGGTTTAACTAGAACGTGGGCGCGGGCGGTGTTACCGGAGCCAGACATTGTATCGCCGACAATCCAGCGCACGGTATCGCCCGCCGAGACAGACACGAGCGTCTCGCCTGGCTGCAGAGCGACGTCGCTGACCTGACCAGGGCTCGCATAGAGACGGTAAAGCGCGCCTTCGGTATAGGGATAAACCTGAATGGCGTTCACATAACCATCGACGGACGGTTCGATCAGGGCGCTCGTGCGGCCTTGCCGGATTGTTTCAGTTGGCGATTGGCTGGGGGCGCTCGTCGTTCTGCGTGTATAGGTGCGTGTGATGCTGCCATCAGCATTTGTTGTGACGCGCGCACCGACCGGCATCATCTGGCCGGGGAGCGGTAGCGGGACAGCGGTTTCGACGATTTCGACAGAGCGTTCAGTCTGTTCGGTGATCGCGATGGCCGCCTGGAAGGCGCTTTCATCAATGGGTGGAAGGCTGGTTTCGGTTGTCGCGCAAGCAGTTGTGAGCGCGAGCGCAGATGCGGTGATTAAGATACGGATCATTGGGAGTCTCCTGTAACAAGGTCCTGGCCCCAATTGAGGTTATGGACGTAAAGGCCGAGCGGGTTTGCACGTAGGGTTGCAGCATCGCTCGGGGCTTGGGTGATGATGGAGAATAGGCCCGTATAGCGGGTCGCTTCGCGTAGCGCGCCGTTCTCGTAAGTCTTCTCGATCCAGCGGGCCTGGAAACTGTCATCAGACACGCGCACAACGCTGATCACATCGACCGTGCGGGATTTACGCCCGACATCCGCGAAGGGATCGTTTGTCTGGGCGTATTCATTGAGCGTGGTTGCGGCGCGGTCCGTGACAAAATTATAGGCTTTGAGCCAGTTCTCGCGAACCACAACAGGATCAGCTGATAGGCCACGCACTTGCTGGATGAAGTTTGCGAGGTGATGAGCGATCTGTGCATCGCTTGCCGTATAGTTTGCGCTGGCTGGCGCGATGGCGCGGGCTGCGCCTGTTTCGTCAACTTCAATCACATACGGCGCGACAGTTGCTTGCAGGCTGCGCCAGACGAGCGCGCCCGAAGTCGCAAAGCAAAGCCCGAGACAACCTATTGCCATGAGCCGCCAGTTCTTGGCTTGGACGCGGGCTGAGCCGATACGGTCGTCCCAGACCTGTCCCGCTTTCTGATAAGGCGTTTCAGGGAACGGGCCAGGTCCGTAGCTGGTGGAAGATCGTTTGAAGACCATGGTCTAGTCATCCTTATCGTTGAGTTGCGGCGCAGCGCCGGATGAGCCGCGATCGCCCTCGCGCAGGCTGTGCGCTGCTATCTGGCCGGCTTGGGCAGTATTCTGGCGAGATTGCATACGGCGCGCCCAATCAGGGCTTCGATTTGGGTTGGGGCTAGCGTTCGGCGTGTTGCCTGAGCTTGAACCGCCGGTCGCCTGCCATGCGCCCTGGCTGCCTTGGTTATAGGCGGCTTTGAGGGACTGCATCGGTTTGCTGGCAGTCTGGCGAATAGCATCGCCGCCCGCACGGGCAATGCCCGCCATGCCAGAGGCCACAGCGCCGCCGCGACTCTTGCCGGAGGCGACAGATGCCATGGCGTAAGACGTCCGCGCTGCGCCCGCCATCGAGGCTCCGGCTTTAATTGCAGAGGATGCACCGCCCGTCGCTGCACCGATCGCCGCGCGGCCACCTGCGCCAGCAACATAGGTGCCTGCTGCAACACCTGCAGCTGCACCTGCCGCCGAGCCTGCGCCGAGCTGCGGTGCTCCCGTAATGAGACCACTGGCAATACCGGGCGCAAAGATGCCCATCCAGAAAAAGACAATGGCAGCCAGGACAGTACCCATCACTTGGGCCAGCGTCACATCTTCGCCGCTGCGGAACGCATCCGTCACGGACCCGAAAAGCGTTGACCCAATCCCGATGATCACAGCCAGCACCATGAGCTTGATGCCCGAGGTAATGACATTGCCGAGGACGCGCTCCGCCAAAAAGGAGGTTTTGTTCCAGAGCGCGAACGGGACAAGAATAAAGCCTGCCAGTGTGGTCAGCTTGAACTCCAGAATGGTGATGAAGAGCTGAACCGCCAGCACGAAGAAGGCCACCATGATCACGGCCCAGGCCACAAACATGACAATGATCATAATGAAGTTATGAAAGAAGCTGATCGGCCCAAGCATGTCCGATATCTCTTCGAGCAGCGGTTGGGCTGCCTCGAACCCAACGCTTGCGATATAGCCGGGCCGCAAGAGATCAGAGGCGGTCATCGTGCCACCACCAGCCTTTATGCCGAGCTCTGCAAAACTGTCGAACACGATCCCGGCCAGCAGAGAGAAATTGCCAATGATGAAGGCGAAGAAGCCAACATAGAGGACTTTCTTGAGCAGGCTGGCGATGACATCATTATTCTGACTCAGCGCCCAGAACAGGCCTGCCAGCGTAATGTCGATGGCGATCAGTGTGGTCGTGAGATAAGCGACATCGCCCGCCAGCAAGCCGAACCCGCTATCGATGTAAGCGATGAACGTCGCCAAGAAGGTGTCGATCACATCCATTAGTCGCTCGCTCCAAGAAAGCTGCGCGTGCGGGCACGGCCACGTTCGGCCTCGGCTAATTGACGGGCACGCTCCAGTGCTTCAGCGCGGTAATGCGAGGCCATCATGCTTTCGATCTGCATGAGCTGCTGGGTTTGCAGGGCTTCGATTTGATTACCCGCCTGAACCGCTTGTAGGTTGCCAACTGCTGATTGGCTTGAGCCGATCAATCGGTCGAGACTCTCAGAGTCCGCGCGAGCCGTAGAGACGACCTGCGCGGTCACTTGAAGGCTGTCACGATAGGCGGTGCGTGACTGTTTCCATCTTGTGCGGGCCTGCTCAACCAGAACCTCATTCTCGGGCGGGGTGTCGCCATAGGTTTCAGGATATATTTCTTCGTAATCACGTTCGATCTCTTCGACTTTATAGCCAATGCCCTCAGCTTCGCGCATGAGCTCGTCGATGCGTTGCATCCGGCGCAGGATGTCATCGGCAATGCTGCCCGGCAGGCGCTCCAGATCACGGCCCATATTTTCAAGCATTCTGATCTCATTGGTCAGTTGCTGGATTTGTTGGTTCACGGTCTGAAGAGACCGTATGGCTTGGTAGATATTCTGAATGTGATTGGCCGGGTCGTAGACCGCGACCTGCGCGAAAGCCGCAGGCAGTGATATTGTGCTGATAGGCAGGGCGCAAAGCGCGGCTGATATAAGACGTCGTTTCATGGGGCTGGCTCCTATTCTGCAGCGACGGCATGAGGGTGATTGGTTTGGGCACCTACATCAGGCCCATGGCCAGACCAGCGGGCGAGTAGGTCTGAGGCCCATGGCAGGCCTTTCGCGTGCAGGAAGGTTTCTGCGAAATCTTCGCGCTCGGCCTCTGCCAGAGACTTGCTGATACGTTCCTGATCAACTGGGCCGGACGCGCCGCACAGCGCGAGTGCAATCGGGCCAAGACCAAGTTCGAACACACGGCAGCCGAGCGGTGATTGATAATAATAGTCGCGCTTGGGCGTCGCCTGGCTGATCAGTTCGATCTGGCGCGTGTTTAGGCCAAAGCGCTGATAGGTTTCGCGCATCTGTGGTTCTTGCCCGCGGTTATTGGGCAGAAAGATCCGTGTTGGGCAGCTTTCAACCAAAGCGGGCGCTATGCTCGAGTTGGCGATATCCGCTAGGCTTTGCGTGGCGAACACCACCGACACGTTTTTCTTGCGCAAGGTCTTGAGCCATTCGCGGATGCGTGCGGCAAACACCGGATCATCTAAGAAGAGCCAGGCTTCATCGAGGATGAGCAGGGTTGGCTTGCCATCGAACCGCGCTTCAAGTCGGTTGAAGAGATAGGTGAGAACCGGGAGGGCCGCACCCTTGGCATGCATCAGCTCTTCCATCTCAAAACAGACCGTATCTGCGAGACTGAGGCTTTCATGATCGGCATCGAGCAAGCGACCGTGCGGGCCTTCCAGCGTGAATGGATGCAGCGCGGATTTCAGCGTGTCGTCCTGCAACATCAGGGTGAGGCCCGTCAGGGTGCGCTCGACGTGCGGCGCTGAGCTGAGCGATTGGATGGCGTCCCAGAGCCGGGCTTTGAGGTCAGGCGTCATGGACACGCCTTGATTCGTGCAAAGGCCTGACGCCCAATCGGCCGCAAAGCTCGCACCTTGCTCAGTGTCAATGTCTCTGAAGGGCTGCAGACTTGGCGCGTTGGCGCTGCCGAGATCGACATGCTGGCCGTTCATGGCGAGCGTCGCAGCGCGGGCTGAGCGACCCTTGTCGAAGATGAAGACCTGCGCTTGCGCGTAGCGCTGCCATTGCATTGCCAGCAGCGAGAGCAGAACCGACTTGCCCGCGCCTGTCGGGCCGACGACAAGCGTATGGCCAACATCGCCAATATGTAGGTTCAGCCGGAACGGCGTTGTGCCATTGGTCTGGGCTTGAATGAGCGCAGGCGCTTGTAAGTGCCGGTTCGTCTCTTCGCCCGCCCAGACCGCCGAGAGCGGCACCATATGGGCGAGGTTGAGCGTGTGCAGGATGGGCTGGCGGACATTGGCATAAGGGTGCCCCGGCAATGAGCCGAGCCAAGCGTCAACGGCGTTGAGGGTTTCGCGGATTGCGGTGAAGCCGCGGCCATTTACGATGCGCTCGGCAATGCGAATATGTTCATCAACGGAGCGTCTGTCGGGATCGGCGACGGTGATCGTGGTTGTGACATAGCCATAGGAGACAAGATCGGAGCCGAGTTCCTGTAGCGCAGCGTCGGCATCACCCGCCTTGTTGTCGGCGTCATTGTCCACCAGCGCAGCCTGTTCATTAAACATGGTCTCGCGCAGCACCGCTCCAATCGATTTGCGTTTCGCAAACCAATGGCGGCGCTTCTTGCCGAGGACCTTTTCGGCTTCGGCCTTGTCCATGGTAATGAACCGCGTCGCCCAGCGATAGGCAAAGCCCTGCCGGTTCAACTCATCGAGGATGCCGGGCAAGGTGGACGCCGGAAAGCCGAGAATGGTCAGTGTGCGCAAATGCGCGTCGCCGATTATGGGTTCGAGCCCGCCCGCGAAGGGCTCATCTGCCAGAACGGCGTCAAGGAAGACGGGCAGCTCTGGCGTGACGACCGGGTGGCGCTTGGTCGAGATCGTCGAGTGCAAATAAGTCAGCGTCTCATCGTCAGAGAGCTTGCCGATCTCGGCGAGGCAGGTGGACAGCAGGTCAAAGACGCGGTCTGCGTGCTGCTGAAAGGTCTCCAGCCGGTGACGCCAGGTGGCAGCGTCTTCAGTGTCGGCGCGTTGGATCAAGGCCTTCTCGGCGCGGCCCGTTGCATCAGCTGGCGGTAGCCAGAGGAGGGTCAGATAATAGTCACTTTCAAAGCGGGCGCCGACTTCATCGACTTGCAACGCGCGCTCCTGATCGACGAGCCAGGACGCCGCATTTGGAAAATCGCAATCTGGATACTCATGCACCTCATGGCGCTGCGCCTCGAAGAAGAGCGCCCAGCCGGAGCCAAACCGGCGCAGCACATTGTTGACGCGGGCATTGATCGAAACCAATTCTTCGTCCGTGGAGCTTTCCAGATCCGGCCCACGATATTTGAATGTGGTTTGGAAGCTGCCATCCTTGTTGAGGACCACGCCGGGCGCGACAAGGCAGGCCCAAGGGAGGTAATCCGCTAGAAGCGTTGGTGTGTCGGAATATTCTTTCAGGTTCAACATGTCAGATGCTCCTTGTGCCGCGTGCTTCGGCCTGCCACGGCCATGAAATCCGGATCACTTCGCGCCATGAACACAGCCGCTGAATGACCGAGTACCCAGAGTACGAGCCCCGGTATCCAAAGCTGGAGGCCAAGACCGATCGCTGCGGCCAGCGTACCGATGGCAATAGCGGCCGTTCTTGGCGCACCTGCCATCAGGATTGGCTCTGTCAGCGAGCGATGCAGCGGGATTTCATAGCCCTCAGCCATTAGATCAGTGCTCCGCCGCCAAAGCTGAAGAAGGTCAGGAAAAAGCTGGTCGCCGC
>JBCBCO010000160.1:0-4147 GCA_038630445.1 Pseudomonadota bacterium
ATTGGCGAAGTCCTGCTGCAACCATGTGAACCAGAGGAAAGCCGTGGTCATCCATTGGAAGATCGTCCAAGCGGGGCTGATTTTCTCGCCCTTTGTGCGCCCAATCCACGTTTCCCACATTTTTGAAATGAGCAGCCAAATCACGGCACCTGCCGCGAATGCTACAGCATAACCTGTAAGTGACTTGATCAGCATTTTCGGCATCACGCCTTCTGTGCTGGCACCACCGGACATCGCGAAGACCGTCAAAACGAGGAAGGTTGTCGAGACCGGGATGCCAAAGCGGGTCAGGAAGAGGAGGACGAGCGGTGGTAGCGCATGCCACCATTGGATGCCTGTTTCAGGATATGGAATCTTATTCAATTTGCCATCGGCAACGCCGCCGTCGAAATCGCCGAAGAAATTGGCGAGAAATCCAATGTTGCGTTCTGCAAAGAAGGCGGAAAGCTCGAGCCCGAACTGATTGGTCAGAAGCGCAGCGACCATGATCCCTGCGGCGAAAATCCACAGCACCCACCATGGACGATGCGAATTTGAGGCGAGGAAGGTTCCCAGAGTCTGGATCGAGTCGTTGGCGATGACGGCGTAGGCCGCAAAGAGAAATCCAACAATTGCAAAGAGTTCCAAGCCGCCAATCATCATCGTGATCTGCCCTCAAATGTCACCGCGAGGTCCGCGTGTTGCGCACCGCCTAGCGGATGGGGGTGTAGCGATCAATCTTTGTGAGGTCGATTTCGACAGGTGACGCTGCGAATTTCACAAAATTGTTTTATTTGATTTTCAGCGTCTTTTTGTAGGCCATGCCCACTGGGGAGGCTGCGAATGGCACTATCATCTTCGAATAAGCCAGCTTTTGGAAGGCGGTCTGAACCCGCGGTTTCGAGGACGGGAATAAGCTCAAAGTCATCGCCATTAGTGGAATATACGCGTGAGAAAGAACGCGCGCGACGCGTCGGCCCGCAATCGGTATTCGAAGTTTACTGGCCGTTTTACGTGGGCTTCGGGCTGCCCGTACTAATGAGTTGCTATGCATTTGCTTATGTGATCGCTCTATTATCGGGCCAACTCTGGAGCGTTCTGGGGTTCATCTTCATACCACCAATTCCCTTTATTATGTGCTTTGCGTTGGGTGCTGTGATCACACGAGCACTGAACGGTTTTAACAGCGCGGCGCAAACGACGAATAGCTTGTTTTCATGGAATCAGAAGACGCCCGGATTTCAACTAGGCGCGATTGCTGGCCTGACCATTTTTACGGTCCATCAGTGGCCCAGCCTAACCGCATTCATTGAAGACACTTTCACGATGCGGCGTGCGGCGCAGCTGATCCTCATGGCGCTGGCCTATATTGGCATGACCGGTGTGATCTTCGCGCGAATTGAGGCCTTCATCATGCGCAAGATGGACATCCAAGTCGAGAAAACCCCTGAGCAGAAACAGGTTGAAACAGAGATCAAGACGTATCGTCTGGATATCCCGTCATACGTGCCGAAATTGCTCTCAGGGCTGACCATTGTTGGGGCAACTGCCTTTCTCGTGGCAAGTTACTTTTACGAGCCTCTCAGAGATAAAGTGAATGTTCTGAACGCGATTGTGGTGTTCCCGATCAGCTACCTGATCCTCTGGTTTCACTTCAACTGGTTTACGAAGCTTATCCAGAAGAGCAGCCGACTGTTTGGCTATGTCGCGCCTTACTGATTGCGCTTTCTAGCGCCGCCCGAAGAGTTTTTCGATGTCGTGGAGTTTCAGCTCGATATAGGTTGGACGGCCGTGATTGCATTGGCCGGAATGGGGGGTGGCCTCCATTTGGCGCAGAAGAGCGTTCATTTCTTGCGCATTGAGGCGTCGCCCGGCGCGAACTGACCCGCGGCAGGCCATATTGCCCATGACGTCTTCGAAACGCTCTTTTAGGGCAAGTCCGGCGTCATATTCCACGAAATCATCCGCCAAGTCCCGGATCAGCGCGGCTGTATCCATTTCGCCGAAAAGCGCCGGGGTGGCGCGCACGCAGACGGCACCTGCACCGAAGGGTTCGATTTCGAGGCCGAGCTCGGCGAGTTCATCCGCGCGCTCCAGTACGCGGGCGGCTTCGTCTTCGGTAAGGTCGACAACATCGGGGATCAGGAGCGCCTGGCGGCGCACCCCGCCCTCGCGCATTTGGCGCTTCATGTCTTCATAGACCAAGCGTTCGTGGGCAGCGTGTTGATCGACGATGATGATGCCGTCATCGGTCTGGGCGACGATGTAATTCTCGTGCAGCTGCGCGCGGGCTGCACCGAGGGGGAAGTCGGTTGGGCCTTCGCCATCTTCTGTGCGCGCGGCGGGGGCAGCGTTTGGATCCGGTGTGTAGTCAGGATTGTATGGCTCGCTCATCCCCGCAGAAGAGCCGAGATCTCTCGCATCAAAGACCGGACTTGACGGGGTGAGGCCCCCGCTTTCGCGCGAGTGGATTGGGTTGATAGAAGTTCGCGGCTCTGCCCACAAGCTCGATGGGCGGAAGACGTCAGCCTGCACGGGTTCAGTCCGGACTTTTCCGAGGGCCTCATCGGCAACACTGGTACTGGCCCGGTGACCGGCAGCAGCGAGTGTATGGCGCAGCGATCCGATAATCAGGCCCCGCACATTATTCGCATCGCGGAAGCGGACTTCGGTCTTGGCCGGGTGGACGTTCACATCGACGAGTTCGGGATCAAGATCGAGGAAGAGGGCGGCGAGCGGATGACGATCGCGCGCCAGAAAGTCCTGATAGGCCGCGCGGATCACGCCGTTCAGCATGCGGTCTTTTACGGGTCTGCCGTTTACGAACAGATATTGCTGCTGCGCATTACCCCGATTGAGCGTGGGTAGACCCGCAAAGCCTGAGAGGCGAACACCGTCACGTTCGGCGTCGATTTCCAGCGCGTTTTCTCGGAATGCACGGCCCATGATCGCGCCGAGGCGTTCCAGGTGGCCCTCAGGCGTGTCCGCGTGGGCGGCATAGCGGAAGACGCTGCGGCCATTGCTTTCAAGGCTGAAAGCAACATCGCAGCGCGCCATGGCGAGGCGTTTGACAGCGTCTGTAACCGCCATCGTCTCTGAGCGCTCTGTTTTCATGAATTTCAAGCGCGCTGGCGTGGCATGAAACAGGTCGCGGACCTCAATGCGTGTGCCGCTAAGGCCATTGCCCGTGAAGGCGGCGGGTTTCGGGCCTTCTACGCGGCCGGCTTCGACGAAGACTTCGCACGCGTCCTCACCGTCGGCACGCGATGAAAGCGTCATTCGGCTCACGCTGGCAATGGAGGGCAAGGCCTCACCGCGGAAGCCCATTGTGAAAATGTTCAGGAGATCAATCCGGCCGTCTTCACCGGGGCGCAGTTTCGAGGTGGCATGGCGTTGCAGCGCCAGCAGCATATCTGGCCCGGACATACCGCAACCATCATCCTGAACAATGATGCGTTTCAGGCCACCGCCTTCAATGCTGACAGAGATTGAGCGGGCGCCTGCATCGAGCGCGTTTTCGACCAATTCCTTGACCGCTGCGGCCGGGCGCTCAACCACTTCCCCGGCCGCAATCCGGTTGATGGCATCAGGCGGTAACTGGCTGATAACGGGACGTGAGAGAGGCGGCGCGCTGTCTGGCATATTAATACTTTAATCATTGCATGTGATTCGCGCTACGCCCTGCCCCTTGCGATTAACAGCGGCGCGCCCCATTTCGGTTCTGGAGAGTTCAATCACACAGAGCCAAACACAAAGAGCCAAAGATGAGCAAACGCGATTACTATGACGTGCTCGGCGTCTCTAAAGACGCGGACGATAAGGCGCTGAAGAGCGCTTATCGCAAGCTCGCGATGAAATATCACCCTGATCAGAATCAGGGCGATGAAGCTGCAGAAGCCAATTTCAAAGAAGTCGGTGAGGCCTATGCCGTTTTGTCCGACGCCGAAAAGCGGGCTGCCTATGACCGCTTTGGCCATGGCGCGTTTGAGAATGGCATGGGTGGCGGAACTGACCCCTTTGGCGGTGGTGATCCGGGTGACATTTTTCAGGACATTTTCAGCCAAGTCTTTGGGGGCGGTCGTCGGCGCGGCGGACCGCAACGCGGCGCGGATTTGCGCTATGATATGGATATCACTTTGGCAGAGGCCTTTCACGGCAAAGACGCGAC
>JBCBCO010000161.1:0-4110 GCA_038630445.1 Pseudomonadota bacterium
CCGCGCGGGTGCGCGATCGCATAGACGAAGCCGCGATCCGCCAGAGCGAGTGGCGTGGTGCGGAAGCTTGCCGGGATCGTGATGCCGTAAGAGCCGTAGCCGTAGAGCAGCATCGGGGCACTGCCATCGACCGGGGTGTCCTTGTGGCGCATGATCGTGACTGGAACGGTCTCACCATCACGGGCCGGGGCCATGACGCGGGAGACGACATAGTCTTCCGGGTTGTGACCGGACGGCACCTCCCGCGTTTTGCGCAGGACGCGTTCGCGGGTCACCAGATCATAGTCATAGGTCTGGTCTGGTGTAGACGGCGACTCATAGTTGAATCGGATTTGCGTCGTATCGTAATCGTAGCCTGTACCTGCGCCCAGCGAGTAGGCGGCTTCGTCAAAGGCGATGCTGTGCTCTTCGCCGCTTTCGCGGTCGGTTACGATAATACTTGGCAGGCCTTCCTTGCGGACTGTGCGGATCATGTGATCTTTCAGGACATCGACGCCGAGGACGAGTGTCCCAGCCTCATGCGCGATATAATCGGTCCAGTTCTCACGGCCTGGCGCGTCGAGCGGGGCTGTGACGATTTTCTTGTCGACGGCCCCGTCTGCATTGGTCGTGATCACGAAGCGGTCGCCCCAGTGCTCAATGTCATATTCAACACCGACTTCGCGGGCGGCGACCAGTTTCGGTTCCGGGTTCTCTGCATCAGCTTTGAAATAGTGATACTCAGACGTCACCTGATCGCCGACACCTATAAAGATGTACTCGCCGGATTGGGATTTGCCGACGCCGGTAAAGAAGCCCGCATCGGACTCGCGGTAAATCTCAGTCGACGTACCATCACCGCCTAATTTGTACTGATGCACCGCGACAGGGCGGCCATTATCATCGCGCTCAACCCAGTAGATCGCATCGCTGTTCTCTGACCAGACGAAGCTACCGGCTGTCCCCGTGACAACATCCGGCAGGTCCTCGCCGGTCTCAATGTTGCGGAATTTAATGTCATAGCGCTCAGAGCCTTGGTCATCATAGGCGTAGCCGACGAGCTTGTGGTCAGGGCTGTGGCCAAGCGCGCCGAAGGAGAAATAGGCCTTGCCTTCGCCCATCGCGTCGCCGTCGAGCAGGATTTCAACCTCTGCCTCTTCATTATAGGTCTCGGCCGCGGGCTTGCGGGCGAAGATTGGATACTCACCGCCTGTGCGGAATTTGGTCAGGTAAGCGTAAGGCCCATCGACGCTTGGCAGGGATTGGTCATCTTCCTTGATCCGGCCGCGCATTTCCTCAAACAGCTCATCGACCAGCGGCTGAAGCGGCTCTTCTAGACCGGCTTTGGTATAGGCATTTTCCGCCTCAAGATATTCGCGGATGTCTTCGCGCAGGATGGATGGATCTTTCATCACGTCCTGCCAGTTATCATCCTTCATCCAGTGATATGGATCGGTGCGGGTACGACCGACCTGTTCAATGGTCTCATCGATGCGGTTCGCGGTCGGTACTGTCAGGGAGGCAAGGTCAAAAGGCACGGTGGTCGTGGTCTCCGTCGTCTCTGTGGAGGTGTCATTGGTGGTTTCATTGGTGGTTTCAGTTTGAGCCGAACAGCCAGCAATCAAGGCGATGGCGGCGACTGAGGTAAATAAAGGGGTGAGGCGCATGGGAAAGGCTCCGCGTTATAAGATAACCGGGACCCTATCCATGCCATCATTCTTGTCTAGTCTGTAACGATTACGTCCCTGCAACCTTAAACCGCAGCATTGCGCCATTGATACACCAGCGCGCGCCGGTCGGTGGTGGTCCATCCTTGAACACGTGACCGAGATGCAGGCCGCAAATCCCGCAATGGCACTCCGTACGCGGGTAGATCAGTTTGAAGTCGGTTTTTTTATCGACAGCCGTCTCGCGGATCGGCTGATAAAAACTCGGCCAGCCTGTGCCGCTGTCAAACTTGTGTTCAGACGACCAGATCGCTTCATCGCATCCGACGCATTCATAGACGCCGTCGCGTTTTTCATCATTGTGATTGCCGGGCGTAAACGCGCGTTCTGTGCCTTCTTTGACACCGATGCGGAACTGCTCCTCGGTCAGGATCTCTCGCCATTCCGTATTTGAGCGGCGCATCTTCTTCTCATTTCCGGGCTTTGGCATTGTCGGGATCATGGGCAGGCTCCTCTATGTCTCCCATATAATATAATCATCTTTGGATCATTTGACAGGCGGCCTCGACGCCCATGCTACATGCTTTGGTCAGGGCAATGATTGCACCAGCTTCATCTGCAGTCCCCCCAATCCCTTCTCTTAAAGCGACGCCATAGTTACGGCAGCCATCATTATAGCCGCCATCACAGGCCTGCTTGAACTTCGCGCGGGCGAGCACATTGTCTTTCGGGCCGCCTTGGCCATTGAACAGAACCAGTCCGTAATTACTGCATCCTTGAGCGAAATTCAGGTCACAAGACTTTTTGTAATTATTTCGCCCTGCGAGGGCATCGACGGGGCCGACTTGAGCCTGAAATTGTATAAACCCTAGACCATTACAGGCTGCGCCATCGTTGAGGTCGCAAGCCTTTGTGAAATAGGTGCGTGCAGCGACGAAATTGACGGGGCCACCTCGCCCATTTCGTGCAAAATCGCCGACATTCCGACAGGCGATGCCATTTTTGAGCGTACAGGCTTTGTCATAGAAGCCGATCGCGATCTGGTCATTCTTCGCAACACCCAGTCCTTCGGCATGGAGCACGCCCAGATTGTTGCACGCGCGTGCATTATTTTTGTCGCACGCCTTCGTGTAATCAATACGAGCGTTGGCATAGTTGATCTGCGTACCGCGCCCATAGTGGTAGGAATATCCCGTCTGATAACAGGCGGCGGCGTCATCACCCGCGCAGCCCTTTACATAAAAGCTTTGCGCTTTTGTTCCGTTCTTCTCACCCGCGCGACCGTCATTATAAAAGTCGCCGACATTCCGGCACCCAACAGCATTTCCGTTCGTACAGGCTTGCGTGTAATATTGCAGGGCCGTCGGATTGCTTTTTGGAACGCCTTTTCCTTCAGCGTAGAGAACCCCTAAATTGTTGCAGCCGCGCCCATTCTCAGCGTCGCACGCTTTTTCGTAGGCCGCTTTTGCCTTTGCATAATCGATTGATGCGCCTCGACCATAATGGGCTGTGTAACCGACCTGATAACAGGCGTCTGATACCCCCAACTCACAGCCTTTGGCGTAAGCGGGGTTCGCGATGGCCATGTCTTCAGGAAGTTTGTTCCCTCCATTATAAAGGTCGGCCAGATTATCACAGGCGATGCCAGTATCCTTATCGCAGGCTTTGCGGTAGAGGCTCGCAGCGGTCAGATAATCAATGTCGCCGCCCTGGCCATTTTCATGCATCCGCCCCTGCATGTTGCAGGCACCGGAGTTTTCAAGATCGCAAGAGGTTTGATAAGCGACTTTCGCTTTTGAAAAGTCGATCGGCCCTCCTTCTCCCTTAAGCGCCATCCATCCGACATACTCACAGCTTTTTGCATTTTTTGCCGTGCAGGCCGTTTCGAAGGATCGCCGGGCGGAGGCGAGATCTGTCCCCCCGCCTTGCCCGTTATACTGCATCGTTCCAAGATAATAGCAGCCGAGCGTATCCCCGCCATTGCATGCTTTTATATAGGATTGGCGCGCAGCGGGTTCATTTTTGGCTGTCCCTTTGCCATCAAACTCCATATTCCCTTTGCCCTCGCAGGCGCCGGGATCGTCAAGATTACATCCTTTGACGAACAGCCCATAAGCCTTGGCATAGTCCTGGACTGAGCTCTCGATACTATACATCTGTCCGAGAAGGTCACAGGCTGGCCCGTAATTTTGATCACAAGAGGTGGTGACATCTCGAAGCACATTGGTCGGATCATTGGCCGCGATCCGTGCTTTTGCGTTCTCATAAAGCTGCTGCGGCGATTGCGCATGGCTCATAGCCAACTGAGCGAAAATCAAGCTGAAGACGGCTGAATAAAAAAGACGGATCATCGTGACACCTCCCGTTTACACTGGAGCGTATCACAATTGATCCGTCTTGAAAGAACGCTAAAGCACGGATCGCGGCCAATGATCCGACCAATGTGCTTCGAGATGTCACCACC
>JBCBCO010000162.1:0-4047 GCA_038630445.1 Pseudomonadota bacterium
TTACGCTTTTAACTTCGCTTTAAGAGCAAGCACGCCATTGATTAACGAGATTGGTAAAATTGCGTCGATTTTCATGGCGCGCTCGTGGAGTGCTTGCTCTTAAAGCGAAGTTAAAAGCGTAAACAAAGTGCGGGTGATTATAAAGGAATGAGCGGATGCGAAATCTGCTGACTTTCCGTTGACGTTCGCGTAAGGACACGGCATACGAGTGCTATGCCAGATACAATCTCTTCTATTTCTATCGCTGACTCACGCACTTACTCTATTTCAGAGCTCGCCCGTGAGTTTGGAATCACCCCACGCGCCCTGCGTTTTTACGAAGACAAGGACATGCTCCACCCGGCACGGGATGGCATGACCCGTGTCTATTCTCACCGGGATCGTGCCCGCGTAAAGATCATTGTTCGCCTGAAGCGCCTTGGCCTTCCGCTCGCGGATATCCGTGAAATTCTTGACCTGTATGGACTGGAGGACGGCGAGCGTGCGCAAATGCGGATGTCGCTCGTTAAATTCCAGAACCAAGTCAAAGAGCTCGAAAGCCAGCGCGAGGACATCGAAATGGCGCTGCAAGAGCTTCATCGCGGTATCGAATGGCTTGAGGAGCAGCTGGGTCGGATCGGGCCCGGCAAAGACGATGCTGCCAATCTGAAAGCCTATGACGCGGTTGCGCGACGTCAGCTTGATGACGCCTAAAAGTTGAATGGCCTACCGTATCTTCGGTGAGCCACTACACGCAGACATATAGAAAATAACTCGGAGTTCCAAAATGCCCCGCTATGACGCCCCTGTACGCGATATGCAGTTCATCCTTCACGATGTTCTTCGCCTGCAAAACTATTCCAACCTTCCCGGCTTTGAAGAAGCAACACCGGACACAATCGATGCGATCCTTGAGGAGAGCGGTAAGTTCGCGAAAGACGTGCTGTTTCCGCTGAACCGAGTTGGTGATGAACAAGGCTGTGTGCGCAACGATGATGGCAGCGTGAAAACGCCAGACGGGTTTAAAGACGCTTATGACCAGCTGGTTGAGAATGGCTGGCCGCTGCTTGGTAAACCAGAAGAAATGGGCGGCCAAAACCTGCCTTATGTTCTAAACATGGCGACCAGTGAAATGACCTCGTCTGCGAACATGGCATTTGGCATGTATCCGGGCCTGACGTCCGGCGCATATGAAGCGCTGATGGCCGGTGGCTCTGACGAACAGAAGCAGACTTACGGGCCGAAGATGGCATCCGGCGAATGGGCCGGCACTATGAACCTGACAGAGCCGCAGTGCGGCACGGATCTCGGCCTGATCAAGACAAAAGCTGTCCCGCAAGCGGATGGCTCATTTAAAATTACCGGCTCAAAAATTTGGATTTCCGGCGGTGAGCAGGACCTGACGGATAATATCATCCACCTCGTCCTCGCCCGGATTGAAGGCGCGCCGGAAGGCATCAAAGGGATTTCACTCTTTGTTGTGCCGAAATTCATGGTCAATGCGGACGGCTCTCTTGGGGATCGCAATGAGCTATCTTGCGGTGGTCTCGAAGAGAAGATGGGCATTCACGGCAATGCGACCTGCGTCATGAACTATGATGGGGCGACCGGTTGGCTTGTCGGCGAAGAGAATAAAGGTATGCGCACCATGTTCGTCATGATGAACGAAGCGCGTCTCGGCGTTGGCCTGCAGGGCCTCAGCCAAGCTGAAATCGCCTATCAGAACGCGGTCGATTTTGCCAATGATCGCTTGCAAAGCCGCAGCCTGACAGGCGTACAGGCGCCGGACAAGCCTGCCGATCCCATCATCGTCCACCCGGACGTGCGCCGGATGTTGATGGATCAGAAGTCCTTCATCGAGGGCGCGCGGGCGTTTGCGTATTGGACCGCGCTGTTCGGCGATCTGCACCACCGTTCACCGGACGAAGAAACGCGCCAGAAAGCCGACGATTACATGGCGCTGATGACACCGATCATTAAAGCCTTCCTGACCGATCGCGGCTTCAAAATGGCGAATGAAGCCCTGCAAGTGCATGGTGGATCCGGCTTTACGAAAGAGTGGGGCCTTGAACAGTTTGTCCGCGATTGCCGGATTTCACTGATCTATGAAGGCACGAACGGCATTCAGGCGCTCGATCTGGTTGGCCGGAAGCTTGCCGCCAATGGTGGCCGTGCTGTGTTTGCCTTCTTTGCAGAGATGGATGACTTCATCGGTACGCATGAGGGCGACGAGCAGCTTGAGCCGTTTGTTGAGGCGCTGAAGTCTGCCAAGGCGCAGCTGCAGGATGGCACGACGTGGCTGATGCAGAACGGCATGACCGACTTTAACAATGCTGGGGCGGCTTCAACCGATTACCTGCAGCTCTTCGGCCTCACGGCGCTGACCTATATGTGGGCGCTGATGGCGAAAGTCGCGATTGAGAAAAAGGGCGACGATCCGTTCTATGACGACAAAATCACGACGGGGAAATATTACGTGTCCCGCGTCCTGCCGGAGGCCGCAAGCCACCTCGCGAAACTGAAAACCGGCGCTGATCTGGTCATGGCACTGGATGCTGAGCGGTTCTGATTCGAATAAAGCCCCGGTCATCGCGTCGGGGCTTTTTTACTTGGCGCAACGTCACGACTAGTCATGGCAAACTGCGCGCTATAGATTGACGCTAACGTAAACGAAAACTGTTTTCAGGAGCTCAAAAATGCAAAATGTCCTCGATCTACCGCCACCGGCTTGGCGTGAAGATGAAGAGATCAAAATCTTTAATGAGGCCGTTGGGCAATTCTTCGAGAAGGAGCTGAAGCCTGACGTTGAGAGCTGGCGTGAGGCGGGCCAGGTTCCGCGTGAGGTCTGGTATAAGGCGGCTGAACAGGGTCTCCTGCTGGTGTCTGCGCCAGAAGAATATGGCGGTGCGGGCGGCGATTTCCGTCATGACGCCGTGATTATCGAACAGTTGGAGCAATACGGCATCGCCGGGTTCGGCATCGGCCTGCACAACGCGATCGTTGCACCTTACATTATCCATTATGGGTCTGAGGATCAGAAGAAGCGCCTGCTGCCAAAGCTTGCGAGCGGTGATCTGGTCTGTGCGATTGCGATGACAGAGCCGGGCACAGGCTCTGATCTGCAGAATATTAAAACCACCGCTGTGAAAGATGGCAATGGTTATGTGATTAATGGCTCCAAGACCTTCATCACGAACGGCCAGACAGCTGATCTGGTGCTCGTCTGTGCGAAGACGGACCCGACCAAGGGCGCCAAGGGCATTTCGATCATGATGGTCGAGACCGAGGAAGTTGAGGGCTTTGAGCGCGGTCGCAACCTGAAGAAAATTGGCCAGCCCGCTGCGGATACATCAGAACTCTTCTTCAATGACGTGAAAGTGCCGGCCAGCGCGCTACTCGGCCCAGAGGAAGGCCAGGGCTTTATCCAACTGATGCAGCAGCTCCCGCAGGAGCGCCACATTATCGGTATTCAGGGCATCGGTATGATTGAGCGCGCAATCCGCGAGACGGTTGCCTATGTGAAACAGCGCAAAGCCTTTGGCGGCACAATTTTCGACTTCCAGAACACGCAGTTCAAGCTCGCCGAATGCAAGACCGAAGCGACTGTGGCGCGTGTCTTTGTCGATCACTGCACGCAGATGCTGCTGGACGGCAAACTCGACGCGGCGACGGCGTCTATGAGCAAGTACTGGGTCAGCGACTTGCAGTGCAAGATCATCGATGAATGCCTACAGCTGCATGGCGGCTGGGGCTATATGGACGAATATCCCATCGGTCAGATGTATCAGGACGCCCGCGTTCAGCGTATCTATGGCGGCGCGAATGAAGTCATGAAAATGCTGATCGCGAGGACGATGTAGGGTCAATGAACGCATTCGATCCTATTGCTTTTTTCAACGATGCGGACGCTCCACCTGCGCCCAAGCACTTGGGATGGAAGCTGCTCGATTTCGACATTGAAAAAGGCTGGATCAAATTGGGTTTCACACCGAAGCCAGAATTCTTGAATGCAACGGGACACGTTCAAGGCGGATTTATAGCTGCTATGCTTGATGACACCGTAGGTCC
>JBCBCO010000163.1:0-4040 GCA_038630445.1 Pseudomonadota bacterium
CTCAACATTCTTCATCTTGATCGTGCCATTCGGGATCACCTCGGAACATTACGATACGGGGGGCGTGCAAACGGGAATTGCCATCGGTATCTTTATGATCTCGTCTCTGGTGATTATCCCCTGGCAGATCTTTAGTTTTTCAAGGCACAGTTTCGGCAATAAGATCTGGGGTGCGGCCTTGGTCGCTGGCCTGACCGTCATTCTGTTCTTCTTAGCGATCATTGGCCTTGGTTATCTGGTCTCCACCTTGGAGCTCTAGCCCTTAAGCTTTTGGTCCACCCGGCATAATTGGGCGATCGCGCCACGCGCCCATGCTGCGAACGCGGTCATACATAACGAGCGCCCCGGCCAAGCTAACATTGATGCAGAACTTGGTCGGGATTTTCACAATATGATCGCAGCGCTCGACCATCGCCTGTGAGAGATTGCCACGTTCCGGGCCGAGCACATACGCGGCCATGCGCGGATGTTTAAACTCCGGCAGTTCCACCGCATCATCGGTCAGTTCAATCCCAACCAGCTGGCAGCCTTTCGGAAAGACCATTTCGTCCATGGAGTCCCAGGCATAGTAGGGCACGTTTTTGAATGTCCGGGATGTATCTGAAAGATTGGCGATTTTTGTCCGGTCAGCAGCTTGAACCGAAAACACAAAGCTCGCGCCAAACGCGTTGGCCGTGCGCATCAACGCGCCCAGATTCATCGGCTTCGAAATGCCCTCCGCGCCAATGGCAAAATAGCCCTTCATCATAAGACTCCCAAAACGGTGCGCCCCAAAGCGACCACGCCAAGCAACAAGACCGGTAGGATCACACTATAACGACGGGCGGTGCGCAAATGGCCCAGCGCGCTGGCATAAGTCGTTCGCAAATGGCTCACGGCCTCACGCATATCATCATCGAGATCGCTGGAAACTGGCGCAGCACCCGCGGCTAAGACAACGGCCTGATTGGCCGCCTGACGATCCAAAAATCGCTCCCGCCATGCCCCAAGCGCACGACGCAACACCAAGGCCGTAACAAGTCTCATCTGGACCGCAAGCGCGAACGCGAACCCGAGCACGCCGAGCAAGATCCAAAACAGAACCGTTTTCTCCACAGGTACATCTCCGCTACGTCAGACCTTCACAGCGCCGGTTGCCATGGCTACCAAAGCTCCGTCAACGAATGAGATGAGGAAACCCCTGATGAAAGCCCTGCTCTCGAAAGCCCCAGGCGGAACAGATACACTGGTCCTGGAAGAGATTGAAAGCCCAACCCCTGGCAAGGGCGAAGTTCTGATCGACGTCAAAGCGATCGGCGTGAATTTTCCAGATACGCTGATCATTCAGGACATGTATCAGTTCAAGCCTGAGCGCCCTTTCAGCCCAGGCGGTGAGGTTTCTGGTGTGGTCAAGGCGCTCGGTGAAGGCGTCACGGCTCTGCAAGTCGGTCAGCGCGTCATTGGATCTTGTGGCTGGGGCGGCATGCGCGAAGAGATGACGCTGGATGCCGGACGCTGCATTCCGGTCCCCGACACGGTGCCGTTTGAAGAAGCTGCTGCTTTCGTCATGACCTATGGCACCTCCTATTATGCGCTGAAGGATCGCGCCGATCCTAAACCTGGTGAGAAGCTGCTTGTTCTTGGTGCAGCCGGCGGCGTGGGCATTGCGGCGGTTGAGCTCGGCAAAGCCATGGGCCTCGAAGTGATCGCAGCTTGCTCAACTCAAGAAAAAGTCGATTTCTGCCTCTCCAAAGGCGCCGACAAAGGCCTCGTCTATGAGCGTGGTGAGCTCGATCGGGCCCAGCAAAAAGCGTTCTCAAACCAAATCAAAGAGGTCAGCGGTGGCGGCGTCGATATCATTTATGATGGCGTTGGCGGCAATTATGCCGAACCGGCTTTGCGCGCGATGAATTGGGAAGGCCGCTTCCTGGTCATCGGTTTCCCAGCGGGCATCCCGAAAATACCGCTGAATTTGACCCTGCTTAAGTCTTGCGATGTTCGCGGCGTCTTTTGGGGTGCAGCTGTCGCCCGCGACCCCGCCGCCAACCAACAGAACTTGGCTGAGATGTTCGCCATGTATCAAGAGGGCAAGATCAAACCGCACGTATCGGAAACATTCCCCCTCGAGCGCGGCGGCGAAGCCATCCAATACCTGATCGACCGCAAAGCCCTCGGCAAAGTCGTGGTGACGGTTTAGGGGCTGGGATCGAATTCGATAATCTTCCCAAAACGGGCGGCTTGACTGTCGCCCGTTTTTGCTTTTCGCCGACTCTGCTAACGCGGTTTGGCAGGGGGTTGGCTTGCCCTCGCTCTAAAACCGACTTACCTGCCCGCCATGCCTGAGCTGCCCGAAGTTGAAACAGTGCGTCGTGGTTTGACCCCTGCTATGGAGGGTCAGGTGATTGAACGCTTAGAGGTCAACCGACCCGATTTGCGCTTCCCGTTTCCCGAGCAGTTTCAGTCCCGGGTCGAAGGCGCAAAGATCACGCGAATGGGGCGCCGGGCGAAATTTCTTGTGTCTGAACTCTCAACTGGCGAGGCGCTGATCATGCATCTTGGCATGTCGGGGCGTTTCACTGTCAACAGTGCCGCCACCGCAGAGTTTCATCATGATCCGGGCACGCTTCCGGCCCATGACCATGTCGTCTTTCACATGCAAGACGGTGCGACCGTGACGTATAATGATCCGCGGCGATTTGGGTTCATGGAGCTGTGGCCGCTGGCGGACTTGGATCGCTATCCGCGCATCGAGCATCTCGGCCCTGAACCGCTTTCCAACCATTTCAATGCCGCTTACTTGAATGCCGCGCTGGAGGGGAAAGCCGCCCCGATCAAAGCCGCTCTCTTGGATCAGGCGGTGATTGCCGGCCTCGGCAATATCTATGTCTGCGAGGCGCTCTTCCGGTCGGGCATCAGCCCGCGCCGTAAAGCCCACTCTGTGGTCGGCAAACGCAGCGAGCGCCTGGCCGCCGCGATCAATGAAGTCATTGCTGAAGCCATCGCGGCGGGCGGGTCATCGATCTCAGACTTTGCCAGCGCGAGCGGCGAGCTCGGCTATTTCCAGAAGCAATTCTATGTCTATGACCGCGAGGGCGAGGCGTGTCGAACGTGCGGCGCGACCGTGAAAAGGATCGTCCAGTCCGGGCGGTCGACCTTCTATTGCGGGGTCTGTCAGCGCTAGTAGGACCGCTCATCCTCGCGAAAGCGGAGATCTCGTGCGGCAAGTCCCGTCCAAGATTGCCTGAGATCCCGGCCTACGCCGGGATGAGCGGGAAATGGGGCTTGCGCCGGGATGAGCGGCTATCGACGTTAGCTGCGATGTCAGATCAATTCCCCCACAGACGTTGCCACCAAGTGCGCTTCGGCTTTGGATTGGTCACGCCGATGGCACTCGCAGAGAAGCCGCCATCCGCCATTTTTTGTTTGATCTCTTCAAGGTCCCACCCTGTAAGCTTGGCAAGGCTATCGGCTTCTGTATCCCAGCGCTCCACCAAGCTTTGCGCATATTCGCCAGCCGCTTCGCACTGACCGAAATCGCCGCGCCAAGGATGACGCAGGACATAGCGGCCTTGATAATTCTCGCGGTCGCCGGTGACTTGGAAGTTCAAGTCTTCTGGAAAAGTCTCAGCATCATAACGGACATGCAGACGCGTGACGAAGGCATCGACCGGCTGCGGTCCAGGGTTGAAGCCAGGGCGCGGCATGGGTTGGATCTCGCCGCCTGGACCCTCATCGAGCCACATCACACCGAGTTCGCGCAACTGCGAGCGGGACAGCGGATTGGCCGCGCAAGGGTCACACCAGGACATGTCCCAAGCATATTCCATGAACACCGCTTTGCCGTTCTCCTTTTCGGTTTGGTGCTCAAACATGGCTTTGTAAAATTCGCCGAACTCATCCTTCACGAAAATCGGCACATCCATGTCGGATGGGAGTTTCACCGTCTTATAATTGGTGGTTTCGACCCGGCCTTGTCGGGTGATGGCAAAGACGAAAAGCTCTTGTTTGCCTTCGGCATTCACAGTGCCGAGCCGGATGGGCAGCATGAAATTCTCGTCTTC
>JBCBCO010000164.1:0-3974 GCA_038630445.1 Pseudomonadota bacterium
GGCAGTATCCGCATTGTGGCACTTGATGCTCGATCCAGGCCGCTTGCACTTTGTGCTGGGTGCCATCTTCTGCGGAGACCCCTTCAATTGTGGTGACGTCGGTCCCTTCGGCAACAAAGGCAGGGGTCGAGCAAGACCGGATCGGCGTCCCATCCAGATGGACGGTACAAGCCCCACAGGCCGCGATTCCACACCCAAATTTTGTACCGGTGAGTTTGAGCTGTTCGCGCAAAATCCAGAGCAAGGGTGTGTTTGGATCTGTATCGACGACCGTTTCCGCTCCATTCACTTTAAATCTTACTTCAGCCATGGTCGCCTCCTTACCACTGAATGATCTGTAAACCATTCAGTACATGACTTGCCTCCGCGCGCAAAGCGAAAAATTTTTGCGTGATGCCAGAGCGCCAACCGTCGGTCTCCTTACAGCAGCGCACGCCCATTGCCTTCGGACGATGCGGCGATAAGAGGAAGGCATGAACCACTCACCTCTCTTCTCGACGCTGATACATCGCGCCGACCTGCCAAGCGGTGGTCTCCTTGACGATCTGCTGGACGCCGTTTGGATGATTGAAGAGGGCGATGAGGCCGGTCACGCCTGGTGCGAAAAAGAAGGCTATCCAGGCTACACGTCTTATGCCTCGCTCGATGATCTCCCTCAACGGGCGCCCGCATTTGAGGCATTGGTTACGACGTTGGACCAGCACGCAGCCGCCTGCGCGCGCACTCAGCATTGGGACTTAGGAACCGCAAGGCTGAGCTGCGACAGCCTCTGGATCAATATTCTTGGCGATGGTGGGCACCATTCGGGACACATTCACCCGAATAGCGTCCTGTCCGGGACGTGCTACTTAGCCGTGCCGGATGGGGCGGGCAGGATTAAGTTCGAGGACCCGCGCTTGCCAATGATGATGGCGGCGCCGCCGATTAAAGCAGATGCACCAGACACCTCGAAGCGCTTCAGCTACGTCGCTCCAAAAGCAGGTCAGATCCTGATGTGGGAAAGCTGGCTCCGACACGAAGTCATGGCCAGCCAAACCGAGGAGCCGCGCATATCGATCAGCTTCAATTACGCCCTCAGTGACACTTGAGGCCTATTCCACGCGGGTGACTGGATAGTTTTCCTTGGTCTCGAGAATCTTGATCGTGATCCCGCCCATAATGTTCTTGTCGAGCACGACATCCGTTGGCAGCGTTGAAGGTGCCTTGATTTTATCGAGGCCTTTTTGCTTCCAGACATGACCTTCAGCCGTCGTGAAAAAGTGCCGCCCCAGATTGTTCCGCTGAATGCGCGTCAATGTCGTTTCAAACTGATCCGGCTCGCGCTCAACATCTCGGCGCTCTGCGAACGAGACTCGTGGGATCCAGGCCGGCAGACGCGAGCGGGGCTCTTCCGGCGTCGCTGGGGCATCAACCGCAGCTTGTTGAATAGGGGCATCGCCTGCGCCGGGCGCAGGCGCAGGCACGGCAGCGGCCTGCTGAATCAGCTCTGTTTCGGACGAACTGGGCGCCTCAAGGGGCGCTGTTGGCGCAACAGGGGCCGGAGATGCCGCCGGGGCTTGTGCGACAGGAACAGTTAGCAAGGCAGACAGCTCAGCCGCGGCGGTCTCAAAACAGATCAGCCGCTCTGCGGGATCTGCGACTTGCTGACATGCCACGACCTTTTCAGAGGCTGATCGCATATCTTGCGCAAGTGCAGGTGACGTCCCCAATCCGACGACCGCAATTAGTCCAAGACAAGTTCCACGCATTCTCATTTTTCGGTCTCACACTACTTTTGTTTAAACCGACTAAAGCACCGCGGGCGGGTAAGGCCAAGACTTTATGACCGCTTGACGTGTTGGCTCTGATCCTGCACGGGCTCGCAAAACCTTTGCGTAAAAGAGGCTTCCTCCCATGGACATCAGCAAAATCAGCTCCGGACAGAACCCGCCAGACGATCTCAATGTGATCGTTGAAGTGCCTTTGGGCGGTGATCCGATCAAATACGAAATCGACAAAGCCTCAGGCGCTATGTTTGTCGATCGCTATCTGTACACTGAGATGCGCTATCCCTGTAACTATGGTTTTGTCCCACATACGCTGAGCCTCGACGGCGACCCAATTGATGTGATGGTGGTGGGCAATCGTCCGTTGGTTCCTGGCAGCGTGGTGCGCGCGCGTCCTGTCGGCGTCCTGATGATGACGGATGACAAAGGCCCGGACGAGAAGATCCTCGCGGTGCCGCATCCGAAATTGACCGCCTATTACGATAAGGTCGCAACCTATCACGACCTGCCCGACATTCTGGTCGAGAAAATCACCCACTTCTTCACACACTACAAAGATCTTGAGATCGGCAAATGGAGCCGCGTCGAGAGCTGGGCGAGCGTTGAGAAAGCCCGTGAGCTGATCTCAGAAGCGGTTGAGCGCGTGGGCTCTGACGACGAAGACCGTTAGAACCGGCCAGGCCGAAGCACTTCGGTCTCGGTCGCCGTCACGATGCCAATATGCGCGCCAAGCAGTTCCCCGAGCTCTTTCATAACGGTGCGCACTTTGGCTTCATCCCCGATCGAGATCATCACCACCATATCCCCGCTGGCTGAAAGATCCGTGTCACGGTTCCAGCGTTTCGAGCCGCCAAATCCGGCCATAGCGGGCAGCACGGTGTAACCTGTCATACCGGCAGCTTCCAGCACGCGCCCAGCGCGTTTGTGCGCCATCCGCTCAATGATCAGCTCGATCCGAAGATATTTGGTCATCGCCTACCCCTGTCCTGTCGCGAGCAATGCTAAATAGATGTAGATTGGAATGCCAAGGGTGACATTGAACGGGAAGGTCACGCCAAGCGACAGCGTCAGATAGATTGACGGTTTGGCTTCCGGCAAAGCAAGACGCATCGCAGCTGGAACGGCGATGTAAGACGCGGACGCAGAGAGCGTAATCAGCAAAGCTGCGTCACCCACGGGCATCTCAAGCGCAAACGCAATAGCGGTTGCGATCCCCGCAGAAATCAGCGGCATGTAAATGCCAAATCCAACGGTCGAAAGGCTGAGCTGGCGCCATCCTTGGCGTAGGCCCCGCCCGGCTGAGAGGCCCATGTCCAGAAGAAACAGGCAAAGGACGCCTTGAAACAGATCAACGAAAAACGGCTCGACCGGTTTTGTGCCATCTTCGCCTGCGATCCAGCCGATGGCCAGCGCACCGACCAGGACGACAATCGACGCATTCAGGAACACCTCGCGAACCAATTCGCCCCGCTCTGAGCCCGCCACCGGTTTTTCTCGCTGCACCGCACCGCGTGACGCGAGGAACAAGGCCGTAATAATAGCCGGGGTTTCCATGAGCGCTGCCACAGCGACGAGGTGCCCACCGCTGTCAAAGCCTGACAGACGGACCGCTTCGGTCGCCGCGACGAAGGTGACAATCGAGATTGAACCATAGTGCGCTGCCGTCGCCGCAGCATCGACGCGATCGAGCTTTGTGGTCAGGCGCAAAAGGACAAATGAGAGGGCCGGGATGACAAAGGACAGGACGATGCCCGCCAAAAGCACCAATAAGATCTCCGTTGTGAGCGGGTTCTTCGACATTTCCACCCCGCCTTTGAGACCAATCGCCATCATCAGATAGATGGCGAGGCCTTTGGCGATGGCTTCCGGGACGCTCATTTGCGATCGCAGGAGCGCGGCCACCATTCCGAGCGCAAAAAATAAAATTATTGGCGAAAGCAGGGTCGAAATAGCGACGTCCAAAACGGCCCCCCGAGTTAAGTAAAAGCGTGATACGGCCCCATATAACGCACCACCCTTGTGTGCCTACTTCTTTTTCCCGGCTTGACCCTCGATTTACGCCAGCTGTGCCGCAAATCGCAGCAATCATTACAGGTTGGGAAATTGGCTGTAATTGAAACTGAGACAAACGGATCGTTCCGTGTTAACAGATCTTGTATCAAAATCAGTGACACGAGACCTATGCCAGAAACCAAGTCGAAATCAAAA
>JBCBCO010000165.1:0-3974 GCA_038630445.1 Pseudomonadota bacterium
GATATTGCCCGTATTCAACAGCGTCTCGCCATGATCCGAACCTGGACCTATGCAAGTTTCCGAGCGGATTGGCTTGAAAATCCCTCGTATTGGCGCGAAAGAACGCGAGAAATTGAAGACAGGCTGTCTGACGCCTTGCACGAAGCGCTAACGCTACGCTTTGTCGACCGACGGACGACGGCCCTGATTGCGGGACTAAAAAGGGAAGACCTCTTGAGTACAGACGTTTCAGAAACGGGTGAGGTGACCATTGAGGGCCATAAGGTGGGCAAGCTTGTCGGCCTGACCTTCGAGCCGGATTCAAATGCGTCCACCCTGGAAGGGAAAACGCTTCGCAGCGCCGCGCTGCAAGCGCTTGCCCCCGTCATTGCTGAGCGCTTGAAAACGATTGCTGGAGCGCCTGAGACTGCATTATCGATCAATGACGCTGCGCAAATTGTCTGGAACGAGGCCCCGGTGGCACAGCTCCAGGCCGGACCGCACTGGCTTGCCCCATCGGCAAATCTGCTCGGCGGGCAAGATGCTGAACTGCATCAGCAAGAGGCGGCGCTAACACGCCTCAATGAATGGCTTGGCGCAGAAATTCAAAAGCGGGTCCCGACGCATTTTAAACTGAAATTCTCGCCGGACGAGACCGGTCTTGAGGGGCTTGGGCGCGGTTTGGCGTTTCGCCTCCTCGAAGCAGGCGCGGCGTGTGACCTGCGCGGCGAAGACCGTGCGCTTCTTCCCGGTCCGGAAGATCGCATCAAGCTCAAGGAGGCTGGGATCCGATCGGGACGGATCGCGGCCCATATCCCGGATGCCCAGAAACCGGCAGCGCAACGCCTGATCGCTCTGTTCCAGACTCTGGCCGACGGCCGCGATCGCAAAACCGCTCCAGAGGGCGCCGGAAGCTTCGAACTCGATGGCTCCTGGCCGGACGAAGATCTCGCAGCACAAGGCTATTTGCGGTTTGGCAAACGCGCGGTCCGCGCGGACCTGGCGGAGCGTTTGGGATGGGAGCTTTCAAAGCGTCGCAAAGAAGCCGATCAGGCCAAGTTTGAGATCCCACCAGATCTTGCCTCTATGGTGTCATGCCCGCTGGATGACTTCCACAACGTCCTGAAGGGCTTTCGCATTGCTCCGGCTGAGAAGGATCCCGAAACAGGGGCGGTGAAGCTTTGGCGGTTCCAGTCCAAGGCGCATATGGAAGCACAAGAACAGCGCCGCGCCGAACGCAAGCAAACACGCAACAAAGCGGCCAAAGGGGGCCCGCGAAAACGTCACGATCGCGCGGGGGGCAAACCCCGCGGACATCATCCGAACCGACGTCCAGCGGATCGACAACCCGACCCCAATAGTCCATTCGCGGCGCTCGCTGCCCTGCTGCCAGAGCAGCCGAAGCCCAAACCAAAGCCAAAAAAGCGCAAACCTAAAAAGGCAAAGCCGGAGACAGATGTCGCCGCGGCTGAGCCCCCCAAGACACCTGAGACGCAGCCTGTGCCCGAAACGCCGAATGAGTGACGCAACAGCCGAGAGCGTCCGGGTCGACATCTGGTTGTGGCGCGCCCGGTTTTTCAAAACACGCGCGCTGGCAACGGACTATGTCAGCCGAAAAGGGATCCGGATCACGCGGCACGGACAAACCCGTAAGTCAGACAAAGCCGGACAGAAGGTTTTGCCTGGCGATGTCCTGACCTTTTACAAAGCAAAAACCATAGAAACCGTTGAAATCTTAGCCATTGGAGAGCGGCGCGGCCCAGCTGTTGAAGCGCAGGCTCTTTACAGACGCCACCTCCCGGACGCATAAAGCCCGCCATGACAGGATTTTTTTCTCGCTTGTTCGGTGGCGACCGACCAGAGGCGCCGGTGCGCGACCTCGACCCTTATGAGGCCGCTGCCGCTTTGTTTGTTGAAGCCGCCCTGGTCGACGGGGTATATGCCAATCTGGAAAGCGACATGGTCGCCGAACTGCTCGTCACGAGCTTCAATATGAATGCCGACCGAGCCGACCAAGTGCTGCAGCGCGGTGAACAGATCGCTGAAGAAGCAACGGACACACATGCCCTGACCCGGCACGTCAAAACGCTGTCGGCGGAAGAGCGCACCCGTGTGATTGAGGGCTTGTACCGCGTCTCTCTGGCAGACGGAGAGGCTTGTAAGTACGAAGATTCTTTCATCCGACACGTCGCCAGCCTGTTACATGTCGACGACGTATCCCGCGCCCAGGCTCGCAAGAGAGCGGAACTAAACGCACCGTGACAGTCAGATGCATTGACTTGTGTTGTCTGCCCCGCCATGTGCTGCGCTGCACTATGAATTTTAGAGTTCTCGTATGACCTATATCGTGATGGATGCGTGCATCCGATGCAAATACATGGATTGCGTAGAAGTTTGTCCCGTCGACTGCTTCTATGAGGGTGAGAACATGCTGGTCATCCATCCGGATGAGTGCATTGATTGCGGCGTTTGTGAACCAGAATGCCCGGTGGAAGCCATCAAGCCTGATACCGAAGACGAGCCGGATGCCAAATGGCTCAAACTGAACACCGACTATGCCAAGGTTTGGCCAAATATCACGCGGATGAAAGACCCTCCGGCCGACCGCGAGGAGTTTGCCCAAAAGACCAATAAGCTGGCAGAGTTTTTCAGCCCGAATGCGGGTGAAGGCGACTAGGTCGCAAGGACGCTCGCTATTTTGCGAACAATTGATCCATATCTGCAAACGCTTTCAGTTCGATCGCGTTGCCGGAAGGATCTGCGAAAAACATGGTCGCTTGTTCGCCTGGTTCCCCTTCGAAGCGGATGTGGGGTTCGATTATAAACGCCACCTGATCGCCCAATTTTTCAGCGATGGATTTCCAGGTCGCCATGTCCAGAACGAGACCGAAATGACGAACAGGAACGGCCTTCCCGTCAACCCCAGATGTGTTTGTGTCGACACAGTCTTCTGGTGACACATGCGCAACGATCTGGTGCCCATAAAAATCAAAATCGACCCAGGACTCACTGCTGCGTCCTTCGGGACAGCCTAAAAGCTCTCCATAAAACGCTCGGGCAGCCGCGAGATCATGGACGGGAAACGCGAGATGAAAGGGTGGCATGCGCTCACTTTAAAGACGTTTTGCGATCCGTCGAGCCAAAGCAATGCTGGGATCGTGTCCGTCAAAGGTCGCGCGGGCATCATGTTTGACCCCGATTTCGATCAAAGTGCCCTCATGCATGAAGGCGGTCACAGGCTCACCATTGTGCACCAGATAGGCCGCCCCTTCGGCAAACCCATCAAGCGTTTCAACGCCTTCTTCCTCATCGCCGGCGATTAAGCGGGCAAACTCAGTGTAGGCCGCCTCCTCTTCCTGCCAGACCGCCAGCGTGACGATGACTTCATAAGCATCTTCAGCGCGGAAGGCGCGGGCATTATAGACACAGCGCCCTGTGGCCGCTCCATCGCGGCCGAGACCATCGTCCAGATGATCCTGCGTGTCGAAATTCACGTCTGGAAAAACCGCGGCAAAGTCATCAGCGTGAGCGAGTTTGCAGGGTTGGCGCCAGTCGACCAAATCCATGTCAGCGCTGACCGTGACCGCGATCTCCGGCGTCGATGGCTCATTAATCTGCGTTGTATCCTCACCGCCCCCACAGGCCGCCAAGCTTATACTGGCGAGGGCCATGATCACTTTGTTTGTACTCTGCATGCCTTGCCTCCCGCAACGCGTCTTTGCAAGGTACGCCTCGAATTTTGCCGGGGCAAGCGAACACACCTGACAGGCGTACGCGATTGCCGCGAACGATGGTGTCCGTTTAAACTGGCGGTCAAGTCATGTCTTGGAGGCGCAGATGACCCGTTTCGCTTTTGTTGGACTCGCAATGGTACTGACCCCCACCCTGCAGAGCCCAGAAAGCCACGCCCAAAACACCAACGAAATGATCGCCCCAATCGACCTGTCGACGCCGGAGGGGGCGGTTTATTCGATGATGCGGGCAATGTATCAAGG
>JBCBCO010000166.1:0-3961 GCA_038630445.1 Pseudomonadota bacterium
CTCCCGTTTCCTGTCCGAGACCATGGGTTGCTTCATTTGAAGTGTAAATCCCTTGATAGACGGGGTGATGCAGGTTGGTCTGTGGAGTTCACAGGCATGCCGGTCTGCTGAGGCCCTGGGCAGGCGCTGATGTCAGCGTCTTACGCTGATTAGGCAAACCCCAGGTGCCCGGATGGTCCGGTCGCCTTGTTTGAAGGAGATCCGTAATGGATAGAGCCGGAAAAGCCGAAGCCATCAAAACGCTCGAAGGCGTTATTGCTGACTCTGGCAGCGTCATCGTGGCGCGCTACACCGGTCTTTCAGTTGCGGAAATGACTGAGTTCCGTGGCAAACTGCGTGAGCAGGGTGCTATCGCGAAAGTGGTCAAGAACCGTCTCTTTAAAAAGGCGCTTGATGGAAAAGGCGGCGAGCAGGCAGATGCCATGTTCGTTGACCAGACCCTGATTGCTTACGCAGAAGATCCAGTGGCCGCGGCCAAGGGGGCTTCTGAGTTCGCCAAGGATAATGAAAAGCTCGTTATCATTGGTGGTCTGATGGGAGACGAGATCTTGGATCAGGCGGGCGTTGAAGCGCTCTCCAAGATGCCATCTCGCGAGGAACAGATTGCAACGATCGTGGCGCGTCTACTTGGACAAGCCAGCCAGATTGGCCAGCGCCTCGCAGCGCCAGGTCAGGGCCTCGCCGGTGCAATCAATGTGATTGGCGAAAAGGCAGCCGCATAAAGTCGTATCCCCAACAAAGACCAGCAAACAGACATCAACCCCAAATAGGACATCAGGAATTATGGCTGATATCGCAAAACTCGGTGAAGAGCTTCTCGGCCTCACCATTTTGGAAGCAAAAGAGCTCAACGATTTTCTCGAAGAGCGTGGAATTAAAGCAGCGGCAGCAGTTGCTGTCGCAGGCCCAGGTGGTGGCGGTGACGCGGCTCCTGCAGCTGAAGAGAAAGACGAGTTTGACGTCATTCTGACAGACGGTGGCGCTAAGAAAATCGGCGTGATTAAAGTCGTGCGCGAAGTCGTCTCTGGCCTCGGTCTGAAAGAAGCCAAGGAAATGGTTGAATCAGCACCAAAAGCCATCAAAGAAGGTGTCTCGAAGGACGAAGCCGAAGAACTCAAGAAGAAGTTCGAAGAAGCAGGCGCAACCGTCGAGATCAAATAAGCTTTCGCCCCGTTGTTGGGGCGAGCGTAGAGTATGCGGTAGTCCCGCGCGAGTGGCTGCCAGCATAAGTATAAAGCGCGGCGAGAGTGTTTCACTCTTGCCGCGTCCTCGCGTTTCAGGCGACACGCCGCTTTCGCCGTTCTGGCGATCCGGCAAATTAGGGACTTAAGATGGCACTCTCTTTCACAGAAAAGAAACGCATCCGCAAATCCTTCGGCAGTATTCCCGAAGCCATCGAAATGCCAAACCTCATCGAGGTTCAGCGCTCCTCATACGAACACTTCTTGCAGCGATACACGCCCCAGCACGAGCGGACCGATGACGGTCTCGGTGGGGTCTTCAAATCTGTTTTCCCAATCGTTGACTTCAACGAGCGGGCTTCGCTGGAATATGTGTCTTATGAGTTCGAGCCGCCGAAGTTCGACACGGAAGAATGTATGCAGCGTGACCTCACTTACGCGGCGCCGCTGAAAGTGCGTTTGCAATTGGTTGTCTTCGATATTGATGAGGACACAGGCGCGAAATCAGTCAAAGAGGTCAAGGAGCAGGAAGTCTACCTCGGTGACATTCCGCTGATGACCGATAAGGGCACGTTCATCGTAAACGGAACCGAGCGCGTCATCGTTAGCCAGATGCACCGGTCGCCTGGTGTGTTCTTTGACCATGACAAAGGTAAGACTCACAGCTCCGGCAAACTCCTGTTTGCTGCGCGGATTATTCCTTATCGTGGCTCATGGCTCGACCTCGAGTTTGATGCCAAAGACATTCTGAACATTCGGATTGACCGTAAGCGGAAGCTGCCAGCGACAACAATGTTGATGGCGCTCGGCTATGACGCCGATCAAATCCTCGACATGTTCTACAGCCATTCGATCTACCGCTTGGACAAAGCGGGCTGGATTTGCGGGTTTAATCCCGATCACTGGAAAGGTCAGAAGCCTGATTTTGATCTCGTTGATGCGAAGAGCGGCAAAGTGATTGCCCCTGCCGGGCGCAAAATTACCGCACTCGCGGTGAAGCGCATTGCCGAAGGCGGCACAGACGAGCTTCTGCTGCCGACGACGGCGGTTGAAGGCAAATTCCTCGCGCGTGACATCGTCAATCGCAAGACTGGCGAAATTTACGGCGAAAGCGGTGACTTGCTCGATGAAGAGCTACTCGCTGAACTGCGCGATCAGAAGATCAAGGCGATTGAGGTTCTCGACGTCGACAATGGCGAGCGTGGACCTTGGCTGCGCAATACACTGGCTGCGGATAAGAATGACACGCGCTTTGAAGCGCTGTCTGACATTTACCGTGTGATGCGCCCGGGCGAACCACCAACACAGGAAGCCGCTGACGCGCTGTTTAACCAGCTCTTCTTCGACCCTGAGCGTTATGATCTTTCTGCTGTTGGTCGCGTGAAGATGAATACGCGCCTGAAGGTTGCGGTTGAGGGCTATGAGCCTGCCGAAGATACGGTTCGCACGCTGCGCAATGACGACATTACCGGCGTTATGAAGGTCATCCTCGACCTGAAAGACGGCAAAGGCGAAGTCGATGATATCGATAACCTCGGCAACCGTCGTGTCCGCTCTGTCGGTGAGTTGATGGAGAATAATTACCGCATTGGTCTCGTGCGCATGGAGCGCGCGATCAAGGAGCGCATGGGTTCTGTCGATATCGATACGATCATGCCAAATGACTTGATCAATGCCAAACCGGTTGTCGCGTCTGTGCGTGAATTCTTCGGGTCTTCGCAGCTGTCTCAGTTCATGGACCAGACAAACCCACTATCAGAGATTACGCACAAACGCCGTCTCTCTGCGCTTGGGCCAGGTGGCCTGACGCGTGAAAGAGCCGGCTTTGAGGTTCGCGACGTTCACCCGACGCACTACGGCCGGATCTGTCCAATTGAGACGCCTGAGGGACCGAACATTGGTCTGATCAACTCTCTCGCAACGCATGCGCGCGTCAACAAGTACGGCTTCATTGAAAGCCCGTACCGCAAAGTTGTCGACGGAAAACTGACTGAAGAGGTTGTCTATCTCTCAGCGATGGAAGAGCAGCTCTATAAGATCGCTCAGGCCAACACGCAGGTGAATGACAAGGGCGAGCTGATCAATGAGTTCGCAAACGCCCGCGTAAACGGCGAGGCGATGCTTGTCTTGAAAGAAGACGTTCAATACATGGACGTCTCGCCGAAACAGGTTGTGTCTGTCGCGGCAGCTCTCATCCCGTTCCTTGAAAATGATGACGCGAACCGCGCTCTCATGGGTTCAAACATGCAACGACAAGCTGTGCCGCTGGTGCAGACTGATGCGCCACTGGTTGGAACGGGCATGGAGTCTGTTGTGGCGCGTGATAGCCGTGCGACGATTATGGCGTCGCGTGCCGGTGTGATTGAACAAGTCGATGCGACCCGGATCGTTGTTCGCGCGACTGAGGAGCTGGAAGGCAAGTCCGGTGTGGACATTTACCGCCTGTCCAAGTTCCGCCGCTCGAACCAGAATAGTTGCATCAACCAACGCCCAATCGTGAAAGTGGGTGATACGGTTGAGAAGGGCGATATCATCGCGGACGGTCCGTCGACCGATCTCGGTGAGTTGGCGCTTGGCCGTAACGTGCTGGTCGCGTTCATGCCCTGGAATGGCTATAACTTTGAGGACTCGATCCTGATTTCAGAGCGCATCGTGCGCGATGACGTCTACACATCGATCCACCTTGAAGAGTTCGATATTTCTGCCCGTGATACCAAGCTGGGGCCGGAAGAAATTACGCGCGATATTCCAAACGTCGGTTAGGACGCGCTGCGCACCCT
>JBCBCO010000167.1:0-3919 GCA_038630445.1 Pseudomonadota bacterium
AAGCGTTGAGACCGACATCGATCTGATCCCGCCAAAGCCAAACGAGTTTGTCATGGCTGCGCGGACAGGCGCTTTCTTGGCCGTATGCGGGATCAGATCGATGTCGGTCTCAACGCTTGGATTATCGAGATTAAGTGTCGGTGGCATGACCTGATCACGGATCGCCAGCGCACAAAACGCTGTCTCAATCGCGCCCGCACCACCAAGCAGATGCCCAACCGCAGACTTCGTTGAGGAAAGTGACAGATTTTTCGAATGATCGCCAAACAAGCGCTCAACCGCGCCAACTTCACCTTCATCGCCCTTCGGCGTAGAGGTGCCGTGCGCGTTTACGTAATCAATATCGCTGAGTTGCATGCCGAGATTACGCTCTGCATGGCCCATCGCCATTTTCATAGCGCGATAGCCACCCTCTGAGCCCTCGGCCGGCGCAGTAATGTGATACGCATCACCTGTGAGGCCATAGCCCGCGACTTCGGCGTAAATCTTGGCACCGCGCGCCTTGGCGTGCTCATACTCCTCAAGCACAAGAACAGCCGCGCCCTCACCCATGACAAATCCATCACGGTCCTGATCATAGGGGCGTGACGCTTTCGTCGGCTCATCATTGAAATTGGTCGACATGGCCTTGGCCGCACAGAACCCAGCGATCGCAAGCTTGCAAATCACAGCCTCAGACCCGCCCGCAACCATAACATCTGCATCGCCATACTGAATGAGCCGTGCAGAGTCCCCAATCGCGTGAGCACCCGTTGCACAGGCGGTTACAACAGAATGGTTCGGTCCCTTAAAACCATGCTTGATCGAGACCTGACCGGAAGCCAGATTGATCAAAGCTGACGGGATAAAGAACGGGCTCACCTTACGCGGCCCATTCTCGTACAAGTTGATGGATGAGTCATAAATCGACTGAAGCCCACCGATTCCGGAGCCAATCAAAACGCCCGTGCGCTCTTTATCCTCATCGGTTTCAGCGACCCAACCCGAATCGGCAACCGCCTCATCTGCGGCGCCCAAAGCATAGAGAATAAACTCATCAATACGCCGACGCTCTTTCTTGCTCGCGACCGCGTCAGGATCGAAAGCATGTTCATCGTCGGCAGAGCCACCGCCGCGTCCATCTTTATAAGGAACCTGAAAGGCAATCTTGCTGGCAACGTCGGACGGATCAAACGTATCGATCGGTCCTGCGCCGGACTGCCCGGCAATCAGACGCTCCCAAGTCGCCTCTCGATTTGCTGCGAGAGGCGAGATGATGCCCATTCCAGTAATGACAACGCGGCGCATGGCAGCTCCTATTTAACCAAGGTGCGCCTTGATGTGGGTCACAGCATCGCCGACTGTGCGGATGTTTTCCTGAACCTCGTCAGGGATTTCGATATTGAACTCTTCTTCAAAAGCCATGACCAGTTCTACCAGGTCCAGCGAGTCCGCACCGAGGTCATCAATGAAGCTTGCGCTCTCAACAACCTTATCACCTTCAACGTCGAGATTCTCGACAACAATCTTTTGTACACGTTCAATAACGTCAGACATGGATACCTCTCTGATATTGTCTGAAAAACAGGCCTCTACGAGCCATAGTGTTGCCGTTAGCACACACTTTAACGAAACGCCAAGCCCCAAGACCCCGTTTGCACTGCAGCAATAACAGCGCGTGTGGACCGCTTTAGATCATGGCCATCCCGCCATTCACATGCAGCGTTTGCCCCGTCACATAAGCTGCTTCATCAGACGCAAGGAAAACCGCGGCTGATGCAATGTCACTCCCCTGCCCCAGTTTTCCAGTCGGGATTTGCTTCAGCAAAGCCTCTTTCTGCGCATCGGGCAGCACATCCGTCATCGGTGATTCGATAAAGCCCGGCGCGATGGTGTTCGCCGTTATCCCACGTGAGCCAACCTCTTGTGCCAGCGATTTGGTAAATCCGATCATGCCGGCTTTGGACGCACAATAGTTCGATTGCCCCGGATTGCCGGTCACGCCGACAATCGATGTAATCCCGATAATGCGCCCATGCCGCGCCTTCATCATAGGACGCACAGCACTACGCGTCAGGCGGAAATAGCTCTCCAGATTCACCCGCAGGATATCTGTCCAGTCATCATCCTTCATTTGCATAAGCAGCTTATCGCGCGTCACACCTGCATTCGCGACGAGGATGCCAATACTGCCTAGCGCCTCAATCGTCTTGGCCACCAGCGCGTCGGCTTCCTCTGAATTTGACAGGTCACTCGGAATGATCGCCGTGCGTTCACCCAGCTCACCCGCCAGCGCCTCCAGCTTCTCAACATTGCGCCCCGAGAGTGCGATAGTTGCACCCTGGGCATGCAGACCGCTTGCAATAGCTTGGCCAATGCCACCTGTCGCACCCGTCACAAGCGCCGTTTTCCCTGTCAGATCAAACATTTTGCTCTCCTTACCCGTTTAGCCGTGTCGCAACAGCCTCAATCTCGTCCGGCGTTCCCATCATCAGGCCCTCAAGACCTTTTACCGTGCGTCGGTTCATCACGCTTAGCGTCTTACCAGCGCCCGCCTCAACCATGAGGTCTACACCCTCACCCGCCATATATTGCACGGATTCCGTCCAGCGCACCTGGCCCGTCACCTGCTCAACCAGTTGCTGCCGGATCGCATCCGAATCAGACCCCGCCACGGCCGTCACATTCGCGACCAGCGGCGCGCTCGGCGCATTAATATCAATCTCAGCCAGTGCCTCAGCCATCGCTTCGGCCGCAGGCTGCATCAGCGAGCAATGGAAAGGCGCGCTGACCGGCAAAAGAACTGCTTTCTTCACGCCCGCTTCTTTTGCTCCAGAAATGGCAAGCTCGACAGCCGCCTTACCCCCGGAAATCACAATCTGGCCGGGTGCATTGTCATTGGCGATCTCGCACACGCCTTCAGCCGCGCCCGCCTCACACAAGGCCGCCGCCTGCTCTGGCGAAGCCCCCAACAGCGCCGCCATCGCCCCTTCACCAGCAGGAACGGCCTCCTGCATCGCATTTCCGCGCACGCGCAGAACTTTCGCGCAATCCCCCACCGAAATCGCCCCCGCAGACGCCAACGCCGAATATTCACCCAGCGAATGTCCCGCAATAAACGCCGCCGCGCTTGCACTCATCCCATGCGCCGCCTCAAGCGACCGCATCGCTGCGACACTCACTGCCATGAGTGCAGGCTGTGTATTCGCCGTCAGCTTCAACTCATCTTCAGACCCATTCCACATCAGCCCGGACAAGTCCTGCCCCAAAGCCTCATCAACCTCCTCAAACACGGCCTTGGCTGTCGGAAAAGCATCCGCCAAATCCTTGCCCATGCCGATGAATTGACTGCCCTGTCCGGGAAAAATGAAAGCAAACTTGATCATACACTTCACCTAACTCTGAAAGCGCCCGCTTATAGCGCTGCCCGCACTGGTGCAAGCGGCTTGATTTCGCTCCTGTTTTGCGCTTTACGACGCGCTTCGCAAGATGTGCGGTCCTCAACGCTGGAATGAGCCAGTCTGCGAGGGGCCATCGCCGGGCCAGTCTCCCACTGTTCCAGCGCCGCTCATCAGATTTGGGAAAGAAAAGACATGGCATTTTATGAGCACGTCTTCATTGCACGTCCGGATATCTCTCCGGCGCAAGTGGAGACTCTCGTTGAGGAGCTGACAGGCTTCCTCGACAAACAAGGCGCAAAGGTCGGCAAGACCGAGTATTGGGGTCTGCGCAACCTCTCTTATCCAATCAATAAGCAGCGCAAGGGCCACTACTCCCTGCTGAACATTGATGGACCGGCTGAAGCGATCCACGAACTGGAACGCGCGCACCGCATCTCTGATGACATCATGCGTTACATGACCATCAAAGTTGATGAGCTGGAAGAAACCCCATCCGCAATGATGAGCCGCAAAGAGCGCGGTTCGCGCCGCGACTAGAG